>JAGCJH010000037.1 GCA_017648105.1 Tidjanibacter sp. | reverse complement strand
CGCTAGCGGTCATCCTGAGCCAGGATCAAACTCTCCATTCTACAGTAAATTTAAATGTATTGTTAGAGCCTGACTACTTCTTTATCCATTTAAGGAATTGAATTGAACTTGATGAAGTCCTAAGACTTCATTGCTTCTGCATTCTTTTTCTCTCTGTTAAACCAATAAATCAAAGAACCTTTTTTGGTTCCTCCCCTTTCGGAGAGGCGCTAAAAAAATCGCCGCTATTTCAGAGGCGAACGTGGGTACAAAGGTAAAACCTTTTTTTGTAACCACCAAATTTTTTAGAACTTTTTTTGCAATTTTCTTTTTCACACTGCCTTTCGGCGTTGTTATCTCTCAATTGCGGATGCAAAGGTAGCGACTTTTTTCAAACCTGCAAGCGTTTTGCTAAAAATTTTTACACTTTTTTGAAGATTTTTTAGGGCTTTTTTGTTAATGCGTTGATTTTGTGGTGGTTGGCAAAAATAGCGTATCGGGGTCGGAAATTCCTTATATATATTATATATAGGTATAGGGTTGATGACTATTCTGGGGATTCAAGGGAAACAACCCACTACCCCCAACTCACAACCTTCGACCGACAGATAGGTGGGTGGGGGCGAAATGGGATTTTTCGGCTTTCAACTTTCAATTTTCAATTTAATCACTATCTTTGTGTGCCACATTGTGAAGAAACTATTAGTTATGATTGCAAAACTACTACTCGTTTTATTCTATCTTTTGGCGCCCGCAGGGGTGCTTTGGGCGTGCCGCAAGAGCAAAGTGCTCGACAAGGTTGGTCCCGTACTCACACTCTACATCTTGGGCGTGGTGGTTGCAAACCTCCACATCGTGCCTGCCGATTGTCACGGCATACAGAAAACTTTACAAGATGTAATGATTCCTTTGGCAATCCCAATGATGCTCTTCGGTTGCAACTTCAAGAACTTCAAGGCGGGTGTTACGGCAAAGGCATTCATCATCGGTATATTCTCAACAGTGGCAATGGTCATTGCTGGCTACTGCTTGTTGGGAAATAAGCTGGGAGTGGATGGTGCAACGATTGGTGCAACCCTCTCGGGTCAATACTCGGGCGGTGCTGGCAACTTCGCAGCCGTGAATATGATGCTTGGCGACAAGGGACTCTCCGAGGAGAAGTTCGCACTCGTGAGTACCTGCAACCTCGTAGTATCGTTCTTCTATCTTATGTTCCTGATGGGTGGTGGTGTGACGATTGCTCGTCGCATCGTACACGGCAAGAATATCAAGGAGTATAACGATATGATCAATACGGAGGAGTATGTAAACAACAACCCCTACAAAGATTTCGGCAAGAAGAAGAGCATCATCCAGCTTGTGAAGGTCTTTTTCACTGCCGCAGGCGTGGCTGTCGTGTCGCTCCTGACGAGCAACCTCTTCAAGGAGGGCACCGTAATGTTCGATCTGCTCGGTGGCGACTTTTCGATGGTGGCACTAATCCTCGTACTCACAACCATCAGCCTTCTGCTGACCAACATCAAGGGTGTGCGCTCGTGGGATAAGAGCTTCGATGCGGGTATGTACCTCATCTACATCTTCTGCTTTGCGATGGCTATGCTTGCCGACCTCTCGCAACTCGACTGGGAGCTCGGTCTTTGGGTGCTCGTCTATCAGACCATCATCGTCTTTGGCTCGCTCACCCTGGGCGTTCTCTTGGCTCGTCCCTTCAAGGTGGATGCCGATAGTGCGGTTATTACATCCGACACCCTCGTCAATTCGCCCATCTGCGTGCCTATGATTGCTGCAACAATGAAGAATAAGGAGGCTATTATGGTCGGTATCACAAATGGTCTGGCGGGTTATGCTGTCGGCAACTACCTCGGCTATCTCGTGTACCAACTCCTCTTGATACTCTAACACCCCTTCTGGGGTACATTAAAGACCACTTATGAGGCACAATCCCTGCGGTTGTGCCTCTTTTTATGGGGTTGATGGGGGTGTTTTGGAAAAAATTACTATATTTGACACGCCACACATAAACCATTTGGAGTCCGCTCGGCTGCTTTGAGCGCAACAATCCGTTGCGATGAGCAGAAGAAGAACCCAAACTAAAAAACACAAAAATATCAAGTTATGTTAGGTAAAATTGCACTTGTGCTATTCTATCTCCTCTCGCCTGCGGCGGTACTGTGGGCGTGCAACAGGTGGAAGATTTTGGGCAAAATTGGTCCAGTTCTGATTCTCTACTTCCTCGGCATTATCATTGCCAACCTCAATCTTATTCCTGCCGACTGCGCAGGTTTGCAAAACACCATTTCCTCCATTGCAATTCCTTTGGCTCTGCCAATGATGCTTTACAGTTGCGACTTCAAGAAGTTTTCGGTGAAGACCTCATTGAAGATTACCATTGTAGGTATCGTGGCTGTGACAATAGCCTCTTTCGTAGGCTTCTTCGCACTCCGAGGCGGCTTGGGCGAAGAGGGCGCAATTATTGGTGGTGCTATTATGGGTAAGTGTACGGGTGGTACGCCCAACCTTGCAGCCTTGAAGGTTATGCTCGATATGAAAAACGAGACCTTCATCCTTATCAACTCGTTTGATATGATCATCTGCTTCTTATATCTTGTGATGCTGATGTCGGTAGGTATCAAACAGGCTCGCAAGTTCCTCGGTAGGGGCATCTATGCTACCGACAAAGAGGTAAACCTCGCCGAGTACGCCGAGAAAAATCCCTATAAGGATTTCCACAAGAAGGAGTCTGTGAAACAGCTCGTCAAAGTTACGCTCCTCACGCTCGTGATTGTTGCTGCCGCTTTTGGTGTTGCAACCTACGCAAAGCGCTACGATGAGAATATCTTTACGGTTGTGATGATTCTCACACTCACTACCCTTGCGCTCATATTCTCACTCTGGAAGGAGGTCAAGTCGTGGGACAAGAGCTACGATGCGGGTATGTATATCATCTACATCTTCTCTGTGGTTGTTGCCTCGATGGCAAACTTCCGCACGATGAACTACGAGGGCGCACTCTACATCATACTATTCCAAGTTATTGTAGTCTTCGGCTCATTCCTGCTCACCCTGCTGGGCGCAAAACTTTTCAAGGTGGATGGCGATACGGCTGTTATCACCTCCAACACCCTCATCAACTCCCCCATCTTTGTGCCTATGATTGCCGCTTCGATGAAGAATAAGGATATCATTGTGGTGGGTGTAACCATCGGTTTGGTAGGCTATGCCGTGGGCAACTATCTCGGATTTTTGACATACTCGCTGATGAATATCCTCTAAGGAACAACAGATGCGAAGAACAATAAGAAGTTAATATATAATGTATAAGTAATAGGTATGAAAAGATTTTTACTCTTACTTCTGGCTTGTGCAACCCTCTCAATGGGTGCCTCGGCACAGGAGAAAATCAAGACAGGTTGGAACTTAGGTCCCCTGCCCGCAATTAGCTACAACTCCGACCTCGGTTTTCAGTATGGCGCACTCTGCGACTTCTTCTACTTTGGCGATGGTAGCACCTATCCCACCTACCTCCACAAGTTTAATGTGGAGCTCTCGCACTACACCAAAGGAGAAACCATTGCTCATATGTTCTACGACTCGAAATACCTGCTCCCCGGCTTGCGACTCACCGCAGCCGTGAGCTACCTCGACTCGGCAATGACCCCCTTCTATGGCTTCAACGGCTATGCAGCGCCCCTCAATATGGACTGGACGAAGGATAGCTCGTGGTACTATATGGACCGCACAATGTTGCGTGCCATCGCCGATGTACAGGGCTCCATCTCCAACAAACTCACTTGGATGGCAGGTCTGACCTTCTGGAATGTGACCACCGACAATGTGCAACTCAGCAAGTATAAAGACAACCCCTCGCTCTATCAACTCTACCGCACCGCTGGTCTTATCAGCGACGACGAGGTGGCAGGCACCCACTTGGAGCTCAAAGGTGGTCTTGTGTATGACACTCGTGATATGGAGGCTGCGCCCACCAAAGGTTACTGCGCAGAGATTGTTGCCAGCTTCTCGCCCGACTTGTTCGGCGAGGGCGAAACCTATGGTCGCATTATGGCTACTTGGCGTCAGTTCTTCCCCGTATTGGAGGACAACCTCGTGATTGGCTACCGCCTGAACTACCAACAGACCTTCGGCAACGCTCCCTTCTATCTCCAACAGACCATCACTCCCCTATATCTCCGCCAGATTAAGAATGAGGGTTTGGGTGGCAAGAACTCCATTCGTGGCGTCTTCCAGGGTCGCATCTTGGCAGATGGTTACGCTTGGGCAAACCTCGAAGCGAGGGTTAAGGTTGCACGCTTCACATTCATCAACCAGAACTGGTACATCGCCCTCAACCCCTTCCTCGACGCAGGTGTCATCACCAAAGCGAGGGCTTTCGACAAGCAAAAGGGTGGCAATCTCGCACAGGAGATTGTGAACGAAACACTCGGCATTTATAGTGGCGAGGGCTATGGTGGCATACACGCAAGTGCAGGTTTGGGCTTGAAGATTGTGATGAACCACAACTTCATCATCTCCTGCGAATATGGCAAGCCCTTCGACAAACGAGATGGCAAGGGCGGTCTAAACATCGGTACAAACTACATCTTCTAACAAAAAAAGAGAGGGACTTCAAATCAAAGTTCCTCTCTTTTTTATTATATATTATTGCGACTTTTTGGAAAAAGCTGCACTAAAAACTTTTAGTGTAGACTTTGCTCTGCCTAAGGACAAACCTCTCCCGCCCTTTGGGCACCATCCCCTAACTTAGGGGAGGGAAAGGGAAAACAGGAAAAACAAACTCCTGTTACTCTTGTTTATCGGTTGACGGTCGGCGGTCGACAAAAAACTCATAGAATGAGATGAATGCAAGGTATACAAGAAAGCGGAGTCAGCAGTTTGCTCAGCGCAAATGAGGAACTCCGCTTATCGCAGTATAACGAAGCAGACGCTCGTTATATGTGTTTTTTAGAGGTTTTCAATAACCTTAGTCCAACCGTGTGTATCCTCCACACGACCATACTGAATATCCTGCAAGAGGTTGTAGAGTTTAACACTCACAGGACCTGCCTCGGAGCCATACTCATAGTATTTCTCGGTGAGGGGATCGTAGATGCGACCCACGGGCGAGATAACAGCTGCGGTACCGCAAGCACCAGCCTCCTCAAAGGTTGCAAGCTCCTCAACAGCGATGGGGCGATTCTCAACGGTCAAGCCCAAATCCTCTGCCAAAGTGCGGAGCGACATATTGGTAATCGAGGGGAGCACCGACGACGAATCGGGAGTCACATATTTACCCTCCTTGATACCAAAGAAGTTGGCTGCACCAAACTCATCGATATACTTTTTCTCTTTGGGGTCGAGGTAGAGGCAGTTTGCAAAGCCAGCCTCGTGCGCACGGGAGCCCGAGCCGATAGAAGCCGCATAGTTACCACCCACCTTAGTGTGACCAGTACCGTGAGGTGCTGCTCGGTCATAAAGACGCTCGAGGGTTACAGTGATAGGCTTGAAGCCCTCCTTGAAGTAGGGACCTACGGGAGTCACAAACACCACAAAGGTGTATTCGGTAGACTCCTTAACACCCACTTGTGCGCCAGTACCAATGAGCAAAGGACGCAAGTAGAGCGATGCACCAGTGCCATAGGGAGGAATGTACTCAGCATTTGCCTCCACAGCCTTTGTGCACATCTCCTCGAAGAGTTCGAGGCTGGGCACCTGCATACGCAGATACTCGCCCGAGCGCTGCATACGCTTAGCGTTCTCCTCCAAGCGGAAGAAGCGCACCTTGCCATCAACGCCACGGAAAGCCTTCATACCCTCGAATACCTCCTGACCATAGTGGAGGCAGGTGGCAGCCATATGGATGGGGAGATACTCGCTATCGCTTACCTCAATCTTGCCCCACGCACCATCTTTCCATACACAACGAGTGTTGTAGTCAGTTTTAACATAGCTAAAACCAAGCTCTTGCCATTTAATGTCTTTCATTTTTTAATAATAGTTTTAGGGTTTTGTTTTTATCTTGTTTGTTTTCATTCCCTTTTTTTTCACTCCTTTTTGCAAAAATGTGCACCAAAAACTTTTTGTGCAGACTTTGCTCAGCCTTAACTCAGACCCCTATCCCACCTGCGAGCCGTTAGGCACTTTGTCGGTAGGTGCGAGGAGTGTGAGTTTGCCAGTGGCATCCGACGACATCAGAATCATACCCTCCGAAGTGATACCTTTGAGCTCACGGGGCAGCAAGTTCACAAGCACCAAAATCTGACGACCCACAAGTTCCTCGGGGGTATAGTGCTCAGCGATACCCGACACGATAGTGCGGGTGTCGATGCCCGTATCAACAGTAAGTTTGAGGAGTTTCTTGGTCTTAGCAACCTTCTCGGCAGCCACAACGGTCGAAACCCTGATATCCATCTTACCAAACTGCTCGAAGGTTACGCTCTCCTTCTGGGGCTCAACTGCCGCATTGGCAGCCTCGTTAGCAGCCTTGGTGTCCTGCAATTTCTTAACTTGACGCTCAATAACCTCATCCTCAATCTTCTCAAAGAGGAGCTCGGGGGTCGAGATGGTGTGACCTGCGGGAATGATGTTGGTGTTGCCGAGCATATCCCACTCAATCTTCTCCACAGCGAGCATACGCAGGAGCTTCTCTGCGCTGAAAGGCATAAAGGGCTCGATAGCCACAGTGGTGTTTGCCACAATCTGCAAAGCCACATTCAAGATGGTCTTAACCCTCTCTGGGTCGGTCTTAACAACCTTCCAGGGCTCGGTATCTGCGAGGTACTTATTACCGAGGCGTGCAATATTCATAGCCTCTTTGAGTGCCTCACGGAAACGGTAGTTCTCCAAAGCATCTTCGAGCGAAGCCTTGATGCGGGGAAGCTCTGCGAGAATCTCCTTGTCGTAGTCGGTCAGTTCGCCAGCCTCGGGCACCACGCCACCATAGTATTTGTGTGTGAGCACGAGCGCACGGTTTACGAAGTTACCGAGAACTGCTACGAGCTCGTTGTTGTTGCGTGCCTGATAGTCCTTCCAAGTGAAGTCGTTATCCTTGGTCTCAGGTGCATTTGCACAGAGCACATAGCGGAGCACATCCTGCTTACCAGGCATATCCTCCAAATACTCATTGAGCCACACAGCCCAGTTGCGGGAGGTGGAAATCTTGTCGCCTTCGAGATTGAGGAACTCATTTGCAGGAACATTCTCGGGGAGGATGTAGCCGCCGTGTGCCATCAGCATCGAGGGGAAGACGATGCAGTGGAATACGATGTTGTCCTTACCGATGAAGTGTACCATCTTGGTCTCCTCATCTTTCCAATATTTCTCCCAGTCGGGGGTCAAATCCTTCGTTGCGGAGATGTAACCGATAGGTGCGTCAAACCAAACATAGAGCACCTTACCCTCAGCACCCTCAACGGGCACAGGGATACCCCAGTTCAAGTCACGGCTCACGGCACGGGGCTGCAAGCCCAAATCCATCCACGACTTGCACTGACCATAGACATTGCTCTTCCACTCTTTGTGACCCTCCAAAATCCACTCTCGGAGTGCAGGCTCATACTTATCGAGGGGCAAGTACCAGTGGGTGGTCTCCTTCCTCACGGGTGCCGAGCCAGAAATCATACTCTTGGGGTTGAGAAGGTCGGTGGGGTTCAGGGTCGAGCCACACTTCTCACACTGGTCGCCGTATGCGCCCTCTGCTTGGCAGTGGGGGCAAGTTCCCATAATGTAGCGGTCTGCGAGGAAGGTTTTTGCCTCCTCGTCGTAGTATTGTTTGCTTGTTGCCTCCGAGAAAACACCCTTATCGTAGAGTGTGCGGAAGAACTCCGAAGCGGTCTTATAGTGGGTGGGCGAAGTGGTGCGGGAGTAGATGTCGAACGAGATACCAAGACCCTCAAACGAGTTCTTGATGATTGCGTTATACTTATCCACAACATCCTGAGGAGTTACGCCCTCCTTGCGTGCTTTGATGGTGATGGGCACACCGTGCTCGTCGCTACCGCACACCCAAACAACATCCCTACCCCTCAAACGGAGGTAGCGCACATAAATATCCGAAGGCACATACACGCCTGCCAAGTGACCGATATGCACGGGACCATTGGCATAGGGAAGTGCCGAAGTTACCAAATACCTTTTGTATTGCTTACTCATTTTCCTAACTTTATACTTTTCTTGTTTCTTCTCTATTTTTGGGGGCAGGATTAGATGATACCCTCGGTCTTCTTGACCGCTTTGAGTTCTTTCTTACCTGCAATTTTATACTTATCGAAGCCCTCGCCGTAAACACCCATTACATTGGCTACGGAGATGAATGCTTTGTTATCGACGCTCTTGATTGCCCTCATCATCATACCGAGCTCGCTCTTACGGCAGACAATCATCACAACCATAACATCCTGTTTGGAGTAGTAGCCCGTACCGTGAAGGAGGGTTACGCCACGCTCCAACTTGGTCGATACCACATCTGCAATGGTGTTGTACTCCTTCGAGAATACGAAGATTTGCAACGATTGTTTATCTCCCGAGAGCACCAGATTGCTCGCATAGCCAAAGACTGCTGTTGTGAGGAAACCATAAATCGTAATCATAATATCGTTGCCGAACACAAAGTACGACGAGCCGATGATGAAGATATCCACAAACACCACAACTTGTGAATAGCTCAAATTCAGATAGCGAGTAACAATCATTGCGATAAGGTCACTACCACCTGTCGAACCACCCATCAGGAGGCAACTTGCCACACCGAAGCCCATCACGATACCACCAAGGATAGACGAAAGGAGTTTATCCTGTGCCAATGCAGGGAACAGACCCTCTACGGGCAAGATGTTCTCAAAGAGGGTCATCAGCACCGAGGTCATAAAGATTGCATAGATGGTCTTCACGCCAAACTTAGCACCAAGGAGCAAGACACAGATGATGAGGAACACTGCGTTGAAGATGAAGAAAGTGACACCAATGGGCACACCGCCACCCTCAATACCGCCTGTGAGCTCACACACGAGTCGAGCAAAACCAGTTGCGCCACCACCCATACCATTTGCAGGATTGATGATGCCGGTCCAAGCAAAGGCATAGATTGCCACGCCAATAGTAATCAATACCAAGTCTTTAATCCAAGTAAAGACTCCTCCAAGAGTAGGTTTTGAAAGTTTCATTCCATTAAACATTATAATTCGTCACGAAGGTACAACCTTTTTCCCGATTTTTATCTATTTTTGTGAAGGATTTTTTACCCCACTATGGTGTTAAATTTTCTTTTTCCACTTTCAGTGGAGTTTTTTTCTATAAGCGATGGAACAACTCTTTGCAGACATAATACTCCCTCTTGCCATTCAACCCCTCACTTTTGTGGTGGGCGAGGAGTGGCGTGAGCAGATTTCGGTCGGCTCGGGAGTTGCCGTGCCCCTCGGTAAGCAGAAGGTTTATACGGGCATTGTCTGCCGACTCCACCACAACACCCCACCCTACAAACGCATCCGTGAAATCTCGGGTATCGTGCGCTCTGAGCCACTCGCCAGTGTTGGTCAAATTGCCCTCTGGGAGTGGTGTGCGGAGTATTATATGTGCACCATTGGCGAGATTATGCGCATCGCTCTACCCTCCCTCTTGAAGCCCTCTGCCGAGAGTGACGACCTCTTCTCGGAGCGTGTCTTTTCGCTCGGCAAGGAGCAGTGGTTGCGCTTGGGCGAGGGTGTGCGCACAGAGGAGGCTCTCAGTTGTGAATTGGAGAAACTCCTGCCCCGACGCAAGGCACAATACTCGGCAATGATGGAGTTTTGTGGGCTCACCGAGGAGATGGGGTTGGAGTGTGGCGAGGTGCCACGCTCGGCTCTCGGAGCCTCCACGCCAGTTATCGCCAAGCTGATTGAGGGTGGTTTGCTCGAAAGTTTCACTCGTGAGCGCACGCCCCACTACAATACTGCACACCTGACGCACAACACCACGCTCACTGAGGCACAAGAGGTTGCACTCAGCAAGGTGCGTGAGGGTTTCACACGCCACCACACAATGCTCCTGCACGGCATCACCGGAAGTGGCAAAACCGAGCTTTACATAAGACTTGCAAACGAACAGCTAAGGGCTGGTCGTTCGGTGCTCTATCTGATACCCGAACTCGCTCTTTCCGAGCAACTTATTGGTCGCTTGAAGGAGGCTTTTGGCGATGGTCTGACCATCTACCACTCCCGAATGACGGCTCGGGCAAGAACGGAAATCTACATCAAACTCTCTCGCTCGGAGGGTGGCGAAATCATCGTCGGCACACGCTCGGCAGTGCTCCTGCCACTCAACAATCTCGGGCTCGTAATTGTCGATGAGGAGCACGACACAAACTTCAAGCAGGAAGACCCCGCACCCCGCTTTTCGGCACGAGATGTGGCGGTGTGGATGGCACACAACCTCGGGTGCAAGACCCTGCTTGGCAGCGCAACCCCCTCGATGGAGAGTTTCTACAATGCCTACACGGGTCGCTATGGCTACGCTTGGCTTGGCGAGCGCTACGGCAGTGGCAAACTTCCCCGAGTGACTGTTTCGGACACCATCAAGAGCGCAAAGCGTGGCGAGCGTCGTGACCACATCGGCAAGGAGCTCTCGGATGCAATAAAAGAGGCTCTTGCTGAGGGGCGACAAGTGATGCTCTTCCAAAATCGTCGAGGCTTTGCCCCCTACATAGAGTGCCCCACCTGCGGGTGGAGTGCCCGATGCCCCCACTGTGGCGTGACGCTCACATACTACAAAAAGGGGAGTCGCCTGCGTTGCAACCTCTGCGGTTACGCCATCGACTCGCCCACCCGTTGCCCCTCGTGCCACGAGGGCGAGCCACTACCACAAGGCTTTGGTACTGAGAAGATTGAGGAGGTTATCTCGGAGATGTTTCCCGAGGCAAAAGTTGTTAGGCTCGATGGCGACATTGCCACCTCGGGCGGTCGTATGCGCTCGGTCATCCGTTCCTTCGAGAGTGGCGAGGCAGACATCTTGGTCGGCACGGGGATGATTACCAAAGGGTTCGACTTCACGGGTGTGAAGGTTGTGGGTGTTCTCAATGCCGACAATCTCCTCTCCCGCCCCGACTTCCGTGCCGAGGAGCGCACCTTCCAGACAATCGTGCAGATTACCGGTCGTGCAGGGCGCAACGATGCCGAGGGGCACACAATCATCCAGACGGCACAGCCCGACAACCATACAATCATCCAAGCAGCCCGAGGCGACTATCTTGCAATGGCTCGCACACAGCTGCGTGACCGTGAGGCTTTTAGCTATCCACCATTCGTACGCCTTATAAAGCTCACTCTGCGTCACACATCGCCCGAGCTCGTAGTGCGTGGTGCTCGCCATCTTGCCCAGAAGCTCCGACAGATGATTGGCAAGGGTGTGTCGGATGCACACGCACCTGCTGTCAGTCAGATTGCCGACAACTATTATATGCAAATTCTCGTGCGCATTGAGCGTAGCGAGTCGCCTGCCGACACCAAATGTTTGATTCGCAGTGCTGTGGGCGACCTCTTGCGTGACAAAATATATCGTCACATCTCGTTGGTCATTGATGTCGATCCACAATAATACAACAACCCTTCACAATGGGACTTCTTGCGGACATATTCCACCTTTTTGTACCTCGTCGTTGCCCCGCCTGCGGCGGCTATCTCATTGAGGGCGAGCGGACATTCTGCACACTCTGTCGCACCAATGCCCCGCTAACCACCCACCCCACCGAGGCACTCAACCCTCTGCTCGAACACCTCCGCAATGAGATTCCTGTGGAGCGTGCAGCGGCACTCATCTCCTTTCCCAGAGGGAGTGGCTGGCGCAAGGCGGTACACGAATTTAAGTATTCGGGGAGTTGGCGTATAGCAGTGGAGTGTGGCGAGTGGCTTGGAGAGGCTCTTGCTGAGGGTGGGCTTTTCTATGGCGTGGATGTGGTCGTACCCGTGCCTCTCCACCGTCGTAAGCTCCTACGCAGGGGTTACAATCAGGCGGAATATATAGCCGAGGGTGTTGCCCGAGCATTGGAGCGTCCCTGCTCGACCGACAACCTCGTGCGTAACACCAACAACCCCTCTCAGGCACTCAAACACACCGATGAGAGGTGGGAGAATGTCGAGGGTATTTTCACTCTTCTTCGTCCCGAAGAGTTCGATGGCAAGCACATCCTATTGGTCGATGATGTCATAACCTCAGGTGCGACCATCGGTTCGTGTGCCACCGAAATCCTCCGCACTGCCCCCAATGCCAAAATCAGCATCGCAACCTTCGCCACAGCACACCATATTTAGTGAGTAACGAGTAGGTTTGGTGGTGAAACTTTGGGGTGACTTCCTATTTCCCCTATCAATCAACAATAAAGAGAGGACTTGGGAAATTCCAAGTCCTCTCTCTTTCACTGCAATATCCAGCTGTTACTCCTTCTCTGCAAGAGCGATTTCAATCTCATTAGCAAAGTCGGACAGCACATTCATATAGTTGATGAACGCATTGTATGCCGAATCGTAGGGGTTGAAATAGCTGTGTACATCGCCATCGGAGAACCACTTGGTAGCCATATAGTAGAAGTGGTCGGAAGCCTTCATAAAGTTCCAAACATAGTTGAAATCCTCATTATTGAGCTCGTGCACCTTCTCCTGCAAGCCGTAGAGTTTGCCGAACGCCTCGTTCTGCAACTCATTACCAAGCCAAGCGGTCACATCCCTCTCCTCATCTGCCCACGACATAGCGTGTGTGCAGTAGAGAACGCCTGTGGGCTGATTGGCTGCTGCTGTCTCGGTCACGGTGCCAAATTTGAGCGCACCCGTTGCAAGCATTGCTTTGGGCAGCGATGCCACAAAGTCGAAGATACCACTCGACGCCTTCTGGTGCTCGCCAAAGGTTTCGTAGTCCATAAAGAGGTTCACAACCTCGCCAGTGGTATTCTCATCGGCAATCCAGCCTGCATATTTCTCAGCAGTCAAAGGATACTCGCCCCAGCCCTGATTGGAGAATCGGAAAGCGATATCATCGGAGAGTTTGTAGTTGCGAAGCAGCACCCTCAACTTCTGCTCCAACGAGTTGGCATAGACAAAGTTGGGGCTCTTCCAACCCAAGACGTGGCGGGCACCCTCAGCCAACATAGCCTTGAAGCCCATAGCTGCCACCTGCTCGCCAATAACATCGGAGTAGATGAGCTCGGTGTTGCGGAACGAAGTGGGGGTATAGCCAAACTCCTCCTTCATAAGTGCGGTGTGAGCCTCAACCTCCTTCTTGAACTCCTCGGGCGAGATGAGCGACGAGAGCGAGTGGGAATAGCTCTCCGCCAAGAACTCCACGCAACCAGTCTTTGCCAGCTCACGGAAGCTATCCAACACCTCGGGGGTGTAGCTGCGGAACTGCTCGATAGCCAAACCCGAAATCGAGAAGGTCACTTTGAAAGCGCCCTCATTCTCTTTGATAAGGCGGAGCAGAAGGTTATTCATAGGCAGGTAGCACTCGGCTGCCACACGCTGCATAATAGAACGGTTGGCAGAAACATCGAGGTAGTTGTGATCCTTACCCATATTGAAGAATCGGTAGGTTTTAAGCCTCAGAGGCTGATGAACCTGAAAGTAAAGACAAACTGTTTTCATAGTATCGGTTAGTTTTTGTTATTCATCTGGTTTATAACTCTCTCGTAGCCCTCTTTGATTTTAGCAGCTGCGGTGTTCCATTTAAGACCATTTACCTCCTCCAAGCCTTTACGAGCAAAGAGCTCGCCAAGTGCAGGATAGGTAACCAGACCATAGATTGCGTCTGCCATAGCATCCACATCCCAGTAGTCCACCTTCACAGCGTAGTCCAAAACCTCCGCAACACCCGACTGTTTCGAGATAATCGTGGGAACATTCGACCTCATAGCCTCCAAAGGCGAGATACCAAAGGGCTCACTCACCGAAGGCATCACATAGACATCGCTCAGAGCAAACATCTTCTGCACATCAGCACCTTTGAGGAAGCCTGTGAAGTGGAACTTATCGGCAATGCCGAGCCTTGCAACACGACGAATCACGTGGTTCATCATATCGCCGCTACCCGCCATTACAAACCTTACATTGGGGGTGCGTTTGAGCACCTTCGCAGCCGCCTCAACAAAGTAGTCGGGACCCTTCTGGTATGTGATACGACCGAGGAAGGTCACAATCTTATCCTTCACACCACGCTCCACCTCCTGATCGTTATCAGCAAAGCGCACAGCGTTGTGAACGGTGATTACCTTCTCGGCAGGGATACCATATTTATTTATAATAATGTTACGAGTGAGGTTGCTCACAGCCATAACCAAGTCCGCAGCCTCCATACCGCCTCGCTCGATGGCGTAGGTCTGCGTGTTGATATTCTCACCACTGCGGTCATACTCCGTAGCGTGCATATGCACAACAAGGGGTTTGCCCGACACCTCCTTTGCAGCAATACCTGCATAGTAAGTAAGCCAGTCGTGAGCGTGAATAACATCAAACTGACCTTCGAGTTCGATGGCAACCTGACGAGCCACGAGTGCATACCTCGCAACCTCCTCCATCAGATTTGCACCATATTTACCCGAGAAGTTGTACCTCTCACGCCAAACATCGCCCTCGTGGTGAACTTCGCCAACCTTCTCACTACGGCTACGCTCCCTCTCGAACTGTTCGGGCGAGATGTAGGGTACCATATTGGAGTTAATCTCCATAAACTTCACATTGCGCCAGATTTCGCTATCTGCCTCGCCACTACGATAGACTGCGTCCACATCGCTTGCATTGACAACCCTAATGAACCTTTGGTCCTCATCGCCATACGCCTTGGGGACTACAAAAATGACCTCCACGCCATTGCGAGCCAAGCCGCGAGTAAGACCATAACAAGCCGTACCCAGACCACCTGCAATATGAGGCGGGAACTCCCATCCAAACATTAATACTCTCATAGTGACCTATTTTTTATGTTTCTGAATCATCTCATAAATACGCAGAATTGCGCCCACGCTCCACGCCTGCGAGATAGAGCCTCGTGCGTCGTGGGGTGGATCTGCCTCGTAAATCTCCGAAATGGAGCCGATGCCACCGATGCTCATCTCCTCCTCGAAGCCTTCGAGAATCTCCTCAGCTTTATAGAGGAAGCCTTTGCCCTGCACATCGAACTTCGCTTTCACATAGTGCTCCAAAGGCCATACCCAAACAGTACCCTGATGGTATGCCTCATCTCTTTCACGCTGGTTGCCACCATAGCGACCCTTATAGAGAGGGCTGCGGGGCGAGAGCGTACGCAGACCACGAGGTGTCAAAAGGTGGCGTTTGACCACATCCGACACTGCCTCCTGCTGTACGAGCGAGAGCATCTTGTAGTTCATCGAGCAAGCAATAATCTGGTTGGGGCGGATGAAGTTGTTTGCCCCCTCCGAGCCCACATAGTCTGCCAAATAACCCTCATCCAACCAGAAGAGGCGCAAGAAGGACTCTTTGGTCTGTGCGGGAAGCTCTTTCCACTCCTCTACAAAGGCGCTATCGCCAGCCTCCTCAGCACAGTCGAGTGCATAGCAGAGTGCGTTGTACCAGAGTGCATTGACCTCCACCTGATAACCATCCCTACCTGTCACGGGTTTGCCATCCAC
Organism: Tidjanibacter sp.; assembly: GCA_017648105.1. GTDB lineage: Bacteria > Bacteroidota > Bacteroidia > Bacteroidales > Rikenellaceae > Tidjanibacter. The sequence continues at coordinate 30,516 of JAGCJH010000037.1, read as the reverse complement.
AACTGCATCCATCCAAGTGATGGCATAGTTGGGGTGGGAAGCCCACACGAGTCCATTGGTGTGGAGTGCTACGACACCACCAATACCATTGCGGTAGGACGAAAGGACATCTTTGACATATTTACCATACTTCTCCCACACAGCCTTACGACCGATGTGCTCTTCGAGCTGTTGGAGAGTCCAAACAAACCAGAGAGGCGCATCCACCGAGTTGTAGGCATTGCCCACATTGGGGAACAGACCATCCTTCATCTCACGAGTGATCGTGTCGAGGACATCTTGACAAGCCTGCACATCGCCCTGTGAGAGTGTGATACCGGGAAGCGACACAAAAGTGTCCCTACCCCAGCGACCAAACCAAGGATAGCCTGCAACGACCTCACTGCGACCACCTGTGCGCACCACGAATTGGTGTGCCGAGTGTTTCAGAAGCGAGATGAAATCAATCTTGGAGTTACGCTCCGAGAGCTCTTTCTCGAATGCTGCCGCCAATTTCTCGGGATCGATTTCCTCCAACGATGCGGAGAAGATAAGGGGTTTATTCTTTTCGAGTTTAACCTCAAAGTAACCAGTGGTCATCAAATCCTCGTGGTTGTCGTAGCCTCGCTTAGCCTCCTCGGCATACTCGAAGTCGTAGTACCAATCGGGGGCAGCCACAAACTCCGCCATAGGATCGGAGCACTGCATATAGAGGTAGGGGAACTCCTCATAGAGGCGGCACTTAACACCACCCTTCACATCCCACGAGTGACCGTTGGCATACATATTAGCCTTGCTCAGAGCGTGTTTCTCACGGAAAGCGAGGAAGGGGCGCAGGCGAAGAGTTGTTTCGCTGCGTGCATCGAGCAGGGTGTAGCGCACGAAGAGTCGTGAGTGGGAGGTGTGCTGACGCCAGAGGATCTCCTTCTTCAACAACACACCGCCCACACGATAGGTAATCGTAGGTGTGGGGTTGTACTCAAAGTCCACAATGTATTTATGACCACGAGGCTCATAGATACCCGGGAATCGGTGCAGAGCAAGATTGAAGGGTTGTCCGTGCTGGATGACGGTTTCGTCAAGCGACGAGAGGAGCACATAACTCTTATCATCGCCCTCTTTAATTGGGCAAACCATAAGTCCGTGATACTTCCTCGTATTACAGCAGACGATGGTGGTACTCATATAGCCACCCGTTCTGTTTGTCGAAAGCATCTCGCGTTGTAACGCATATTCAAGGTTGCCCAGACTGTTCTTGTCGAATGTAAGTACTGCCATAGTTCTCTCCTTTTCTCCTTTTGATTTGTGTGTTATTGAATGTTAGTCTGGTTCAAAAAATAAGGTCTTTTGTAGTAGGTAGGTTTTTATGCGCTTGTGGGAAAGTGCCCTTTTGGACACCTTCCCGACATTTGCACAATTTCATTTTCACCTCTTATGTGAGGGTATATTATATATACTATTGTAAAAAATCTGTATGGCGAGGAGTTTTTAGTGACTGCTCGCAGAACAAGACTCCGCAGTTTACTCTGTGGCAAATGAGGGAGTTTTGTTCAAGGCAGGTGCAAAAAGCACCCGCCAGACAAATTTTTACGCCCACTTCACGAGTGCGAAGTCCATACGGTGGGGCAACTTAGCGTTCTTGGGATATACCCTAAGTGCCGCATCATAGGAGCCTGTGTGCTCCATCAATGCATCCACTGCATAAACAACCTTCGAGCCATCAACGCTCACAACATCAAGTTCCACTTTCTTGGAAATCTTAACATCACGACCACTCTCAATCTGGCTTGCGAGAATCAACTCTACGCCAATATCCTCGGGCTTCAAGACATCAATGTCGAGGGTTGCCTCGAAGCGATACTTGCCACCAACAACCATTGCCTGTTTGGTCATATCTGCCTGTTTGGTGTCGAGTACCCTCACTTTATCCCACGCTGCACTCACTTTGCGTTTCCAAGCAGCCATCTCACGAGCCATCAAGTAGTCGCTCTTGATAACCTCACGGTGGCGAGCATAGAGGGGAGCATAGAAGCGCTCCTCGTAGTCGGTGAGCATACGGTTGGTGGTGAAGTTGGAAGCGATATCTGCGATACAGCTCTTCATACTCTTAATCCAACCACGGGGCATACCATCTGCATCACGGTTGTAGTAGAGAGGTACGATCTCCTCCTCAATAGTGCGGTAGATCATCTCTGCATCGAGTTCGTTCTGGTGGTTCTGGTCTGCATAGGTGCGCTCCATAGGCAACATCCAGCCTGCGCCCTCTTTGTAACCCTCAACCCACCAGCCGTCGAGCACCGAGAACTGCATAACGCCGTTCATAACCGCCTTCTCGCCACTGGTACCCGAAGCCTCCAAAGGACGGGTAGGAGTGTTGAGCCAGATATCCACACCCTGTACCATCTTGCGAGAGATGTCCATATCGTAGTTGGGCAAGAAGAGAATCTTACCAGCGAACTCGGGCATCTGCGAAACAGCAACGATGCGTTTGATCAAATCCTGACCAGGGATATCTTGGGGGTGAGCCTTACCAGCAAATACAAACTGTACGGGGCGCTCGGGGTTATTAACGAGTGCCGACAACCTTTCGAGGTTGGTGAAGAGAAGGTGCGCACGCTTGTAGGTTGCGAAACGACGAGCAAAACCGATAGTCAGCACATCGGGTTTGAAGTTCTCCTTCACTGCAACCATCTGGCGGGGCGAAGCGACAGCCGACTTAGTGGTGTCGTTCATAATCTTACCAACAGTCTTGAAGAGGCGCTGTTTGAGCATCATACGAGCATCCCAAAGTTCTTTGTCGGGAATATCGTTTACCTTCTGCCAAGCGGGGATATTGTACTGCTCCTGCGAGAAGCCCTCTGCGAAGTATTTAGCATAGAGTCTGCGGAGTACGGATGCTGTCCAAGTGGGGAAGTGAACACCATTGGTCACATAGCCAATGTGCAACTCATCCTTGAAGTAGCCGGGCCACATATCGCCAAGAATCTCCTTGCTCACCTCACCGTGCAACCAGCTCACGCCATGAACCTCCTGCGAGAGGTTGCAAGCAAGGAAGCTCATCGAGAACTTCTCGGTGGGGTCGTTGGGACGAGTCTTACCGAGGTTGATGAACTGCTCCCAAGTGATACCCAAGCGCTCGGGGTAGTGGCTCATATACTGACGAATCATCTGCTCGGGGAATGCATCGTGACCTGCGGGCACGGGAGTGTGGGTGGTGTAGAGCGACGACGAGCGTACAACCTCCAAAGCCTCACTGAACGAGAGGTTCTTACCCTTCACGCAGTTGTGGATACGCTCCAAACCGATGAACGCAGCGTGACCCTCATTGCAGTGGTAGATGTCGGACTTGATGCCGAGTGCGTTCAAAGCACGGATACCACCAACGCCAAGCAAGAGCTCCTGTTTCAGACGATTCTCCAAATCACCGCCATAGAGGTGGTGGGTGATGCTCCTATCCTCCTCAATGTTGAGCTCGTGGTCGGTATCCAAGAGGTAGAGGTCGGTGCGACCAACCTCGCATTTCCAGATGCGAGCAGTCACGGTACGACCAGGAAGTGCCACCTGAATCGAGCACCAGTTGCCCATCTCATCACGAGCAGGCGAAATGGGGAGTTTCTGGAAGTTCTGCGCCTCGTATGCAGCCTCCTGAGCACCCTGTGCGGAGAGTTTCTGTGTGAAGTAGCCATAGCGATAGAGCAAACCTACTGCTGCCATAGGCACATTCTTATCGGAAGCCTCCTTGATGTAGTCGCCCGCAAGGATGCCAAGACCACCCGAGTAGATTTTGAGCGACGAGTGCAAGCCATACTCCATACTGAAATATGCAATCTTGGGACCCTTTGCATCAGCCTTCTTCGCCATATATGCGCAATACTGAGCATATACATCTTTGAGCTTAGCGAGGAATTTCTTATCCTGCTCCAACTCCTTAACCCTCGAATATGTCAAGCGGTCGAGAAGTGCGATGGGGTTCTTGGAGGTAGCTGCCCACAACTCGGGGTCGATAGACTCAAAGAGCTCGTGTGCGCCAAGAGTCCAGCTCCACCAGAGGTTCTTCGAGAGGATTTCGAGCGCACGGAGGCTCTCGGGAAGGCTCTTCTCAACCATCAGGCGGCTCCACGAGGGCTGGCTGCTTACGAGCTGCTGGCGAACGAAGTTCACCTGCTCGGTCGCATTGCCACCATCATATACAACTTTGTTGGTGCGGGTAATTACCCTATCGAGTGCTACGCCATAAGCCTCAGCGTAGTTATCTACAAATTTCTCCCAGAGTGCGGTGCGGGAAATCTCGTATGCCGACTTGCGAGCCTCCTCATACTCCTTCTTACCCATTGCAACGAAGCGCTCAATGGTCTCTGCGATGGAGTCTGCAACGAAGGCGTCGTTGGAGTCGTTACGAGTGATAACCGAAACACCCTTGTGACCACCTACGAGGTCATCCACCCATTTACCGAAACCTGCAAGTGAGGTGGTGATGGTAGGAATCGAGAAAGCAACACTTTCGAGGGGAGTGTAACCCCAAGGCTCATAGTAGGACGCAAAGACGGTCAAGTCCATACCAGTCAAGCACTCATAGTAGTTCTGCGACAAGATGCCATCGGTACCCTGCAAGTAGGTGGGAACGAAGAGCACCTTAACCTTCGAGTCTGCACTATCAAGCACGCTACCCGAGATACTCTTCACGATGGGGTCGTTCTCTTGGTTGGTGAGATAGTGTGTAGTGAAGCGGGGCTGCTCGGGATCGATTGCGTTCTTCTTGTTTGCGAGGTTTGCCATCAAGTCACGACGGGGACCCTCGTTAGCTGCGGGTACGGAGATCAAAGCCAACACCTCACGACCCTCGGGCAAACGCACTGCAAGCTGTTTGAGCGCCTCAATAAACACATCAATACCCTTGTTCTTGAACTCATAGCGACCTGCGGTACCAACAACCAGGGGATCCTTTGCAAACTTCTTGCCGTAGCAAGCCTCTGCTACCGAAATCACAGCCTTGCGAGCCTCCTTACGACGGCTTGCAGCCTCCTCGCTGTTCCACATAAAGATGTCGTTGATACCATTAGGGGTAACAACATCAACCTCGGTGCCGAGAAGATATTTGCACTCCTTTGCCGAGATGCGGCTCACCGAGCAGAATGCGTCGTGATTGCGAGCTGCAACTTTTTCGAGCGAGTGTTTAGCCACAACATTGAACTGGCGTGCATAGTCGTCTGCATTGAACGAGCCCAGACCGCTGTAAAGGGGAAGACCATTGCTTGCGATGCAGCGACCCATAACGGTTGCGTGCGAAGTGAAGACAGTAGCCACATAGGGCGACGAGGAACGGAGGTAAAGACCACCACTCACAGTCATCCACTCGTGGAAGTGTGCAACGGTGCGGTCGGTCGAGGAGCAGAAGTTGCTCACATAGCTCTCAATAACCTTACCTGCTGCATAGCCGAAGATTACGGGCTCGATGTAGTCCCACTGACCACTGATGCTATCTACCTGATAGTTCTCCCAAAGGAACTTCAAGATGTCGTCTTTCTTGCTGATGAGCGACGAGAAATCCACGAGAATAGCCACGGGCTCGCCCTCCACATTCCAACGACCAATCTTTACACGATAACCCTGCGAGTAGAGCATCTGCTTCCACTCACGGAGCATATTGGAATCCTCGATAAATTCGGGATTTGCACCCTCACGGTTGATGTCGGGACCGATGAGGATATACTTATCGCCCAACTCACGAGCGATAGTTGCCGCTTTGGTGGACAAAACGGTGTGAATACCGCCCACCTTGTTGCAGACCTCCCAACTAACCTCAAATAAGAAATCTGGTTTCTGTACTGTTTCGTTTTTCATAATTGTTTGTTTGATTGTCGAACATTGTCCGTAACGCCGAGCCACCTAACCTGTTTTAACCTAAGCTCTTATCCGCATCAGCGGGACAACTGCCCAACCAAGATTTTGATATTTTTTGTGTTTTGATAAGTTTATTATTTCTTTTTCTCTGCGCCATCTTGGCACAAAATGCCAAAATAACGCACAAATGTAATACTTTTTTACAAACTTACCAATATATTATTTAGAGAATTATTAAATTTTTTTAATAATTGCAATTTTGAAGGATGAATGGCAGTTTTTAGGGGGCGAGTGGTAGCACCCCGCAGGCTATCCGAAGAACTCGGCAATGACACTATCGGAGATGAGCCAATGTTCCTCCGAAAAGGCGACAAAATCGCCCATTTTTCGCAGCACACCACACCCCAAAAAAGACTCGGCAATACGCTCAAATTCTACCCTTTTTGCAACGCCAAACCACTCCTCCAAGAGCCTCAAATCGACGCCCTCAACAGTCCTCAACGACACCATCACAACCTCCTCGTAACGCTCTTGCAATGAAAGCGTTTCGCACTCCGCAGGAGCCCCTTCGAGGTACTTTGCAATGGAGGGTAAATTCCAACTTCGGGTGTAGGCTCCATCGAAGGAATGGGCACCTGCTCCGAGCCCCAAATAGGGGGTCGATTTCCAGTAGGCAGAGTTATGTTTTGAGCGCCTGTTTGGAAGGGCAAAATTGGAGATTTCATAGTGCTGGTAGCCCGCCCCTCGGAGCTCCTCACAGAGCACCGCAAACTCCTCATCGGAGAGTTCTTCGGGGGCTGTCGTCACACCTTTTTTGCCAAAAATTGTATTCTCCTCGATGGTTAAGTGGTAGGCGGAGATGTGCTCCACGCCGAGCGCTATCGCACGGCGCACATTAGCCCTCCAATCCTCCAAAGTGGCGGTCGGCAGACCATAAATCAGGTCGATAGAGATATTGTCGAAGCCCGCCTTGCGAGCCCTCTCAATAGCAGCCACAGCCTCCTCGGCAGTATGGCGACGATTCATCATCACAAGATCCTCATCACGGAACGACTGAATACCAACACTCAGGCGATTGACCCCCACCCTACGCAGTCCCACAAGGTACTCCTCTGTAAGGTCGTCGGGATTTGCCTCAACGGTTATCTCCTCCACCTCGGAGGTGCCAAAAATCTCGCCCGCAAGAGCAATGAGTGACCCCAACTCCTCGGGGGAACATACCGTTGGCGTACCACCACCGAAGTAGATGGTTTTCAACACCGTACCTGCAAGCATAGGGGCTCTCTCACGCATCTCCTCGGCAGTACGAACGAGCACCTCGGGGAGCTTTGCAAGGGAGATGGACTTGAAGAAGTCACAATAGCCACAGAGCTTCTTGCAGAAGGGTATGTGTATGTAGAGTGATGACGCCTTTGACATAACACAAAAGTAGGGAAAAATTTGAGAATTGAGAGTTGAAAATTGAGAATTATTTGCACCTTTTCGCAAAAAAAGTTACTCAAAATTATAAGTCGGTTGATGGTTGATACGACCCTTCGGGGCAGGTTGCAAGGCGAGTTCAGGTCTTGGTTTTGATTTTGCTCCGCAGTTTATTCGGAGGAAATGAGGAGTAAAAATCAAAAACACAGCACTAAAATCGCCCGTAAGACGCTCTTAGAAAAGAAAATTTAATGTAAATTTTACACATTATTAGAATAAAGGTACTACCTTTGCGGGCGAAAATATAGAATTGGAATTAACACACACATAAACAACAAAAACAAAAGCAGTATTTTATGGCTACTTTGGATCTCAAAAAGTACGGCATTGAGGGTGCCGAGGTTATCTACAACCCCTCCTACGAGCAGCTTTTCGCTGACGAGACCAACCCCGAGCTCACTGGCTTCGAGAAAGGTCAGCTCACCGAAACTGGCGCAGTAAATGTGATGACTGGTATCTACACCGGTCGTTCGCCCAAAGACAAATTCTTCGTAAAAGATGAGACCAGCGAGAATACCGTATGGTGGACCAGCGAGGAGTACAAAAACGACAACAAACCTGTAACTCCCGAGGCTTGGAAAGAGCTCAAAAAGATCGCTACCGATCAGCTCTCCAACAAGAAACTCTATGTTATGGATACCTTCTGCGGTGCTAACGAGAATACCCGCCTGAAAATCCGTTTCATTATGGAGGTTGCTTGGCAGGCTCACTTCGTGAAAAATATGTTCATCCGCCCCACCGAGGAGGAGCTCGCAAACTACGGTGAGCCCGATTTCGTTGTGCTCAACGCTTCAAAAGCAAAAGTTGAGAACTACAAAGAGCTCGGCTTGAACAGCGAGACCGCAGTTGTGTTCAACCTTACTGAGAAAGTTCAGGTTATCATCAACACTTGGTATGGTGGTGAGATGAAGAAGGGTATGTTCTCCTATATGAACTACCTCCTCCCCCTGAAAGGTATCGCTTCGATGTACTGCTCGGCAAACACCAACGAGAAGGGCGAGACCGCAATCTTCTTCGGTCTTTCGGGTACTGGTAAGACCACCCTTTCGACCGATCCCAAACGCCAGCTTATCGGTGACGACGAGCACGGTTGGGACGACGAGGGCGTATTCAACTTCGAGGGCGGTTGCTATGCAAAAGTTATCAACCTCGACAAGGAGAGCGAGCCCGACATCTGGAACGCTATCCGTCGTGACGCTCTCTTGGAGAATGTTACCGTTGATGCAGAGGGTCACTGCGACTTCGCAGATAAGAGCGTAACCGAGAACACTCGTGTTTCCTACCCCATCTACCACATCAACAACATCGTTAAACCCGTTTCAAAAGCTCCCGCAGCGAAGAAAGTTATCTTCCTCTCGGCTGACGCATTCGGTGTATTGCCTCCCGTTTCGGTTTTGACCCCCGAGCAGACCAAATACTACTTCCTCTCGGGCTTTACCGCTAAACTCGCAGGTACTGAGCGTGGTATCACTGAGCCCACTCCCACCTTCTCGGCTTGCTTCGGTGCAGCATTCCTTTCGCTCCACCCCACCAAGTACGGTGAGGAGCTTGTAAAACGAATGCAGGCTTCGGGCGCTACCGCATACCTCGTGAACACTGGTTGGAACGGTACTGGCAAGCGTATCTCGATTAAGGATACTCGTGGTATCATCGACGCTATCCTCGATGGCTCGATTGACAACGCTCCTACCAAACAGATTCCCTACTTCAACTTCACCGTGCCCACCGCACTTCCCGGTGTTGATCCCGCAATCTTGGATCCCCGTGACACCTACGCAACTGAGGCTGAGTGGACTGTTAAGGCAGAGGATTTGGCAGGTCGCTTCATCAAGAACTTCTCGAAGTTCACCACCAACGAAGAGGGTAAGGCACTCGTAGAGGCTGGTCCCAAGTTGGAGAAATAATAGTCGGTAACGACAACACGAAAAGACGACTCCTTGTGGGTCGTCTTTTTTTTGCCTCCCGAACCACCCATTACAAATTTGAGGCGACTTTTTTACGAAAAGTCGCAAATAATTCTCAACTCTCAACTCTCAATTCTCAATTTTTCCCTAATTTTGTAGCAGAAACATACGACCCACAAAAGAGAAAAAAGAAAAAAGATGAAGATATTTCGTTATGGAGTGCTCGTAGCGCTCGCAATCATTCTCAACGCTTGTAAGAATCCAGAGGTTACAGAGGTGCGCTATCTCGCATCCGCAACCACTACCGCAACTCTCTACACCCTTGATGCAGAGAGTCAAACTCTCTCAGAGGCGGGCGACTTTTTGCGTGGTTGTGAGGTCACTGCCTACCCCAACTGCACCGAGAAGGTGGGCGAGGTACGCTACTTGAAGTTAATGCTCGACGGCGCAGAGTTCTACGCCCCCGAGAGCACCCTCTCCCTCACACCCCGTGAGGCTGTGAAGGAGACGACCGTTTGGGTGCGCACACCCGCAACCATTCTTGCCGACACCGAGCGTTCGACCATTGCTGGTTTTGCAAACAAGGAGGCAGAGCTCACAGTGCTCGGTTACGACTCGCTCCGTGCCGATGGCTCGGTGGCAACCTACCACATCCGCTATGGCGAGGTGGAGGGATATATCTATGGTAAATACACCGTTTTCTCCCAAGAGGAGGCTGCAAAGCGCTACAAGGCGGAGCAGTATGACCCCATCCACAAGGCTGTGAAGAACCCCTTTGGTGGCGGTTTAGCTATCGGTTGCGACTTCTACCCCAACGAAAAGCCTTCGTTTGAGCACAACAAGATGCCCCACGCCTGCTACTCGCTCTACCTGAACACAAGCACCAATGTGCTCCAAAATATCGAGGAGTATATCGCCTTTGCAAAACAGAGCAAAATCAACACCTTCGTGATTGACATCAAGGACAATGAGTGCCCCGGCTTCAAGGCTGATGCAATGAAACTCTACTCGCCCACCAACTACAACCGTGCGGGCGATAAGGAGGCTCTCTATCGTCGTGTGGTCACTCGTCTGCACGAGGAGGGCTTCTATGTTGTGGGGCGTATCACCTGCTTCAAAGACTCGTTCTTTGTTAGGGACAACCCCAAGAGTGCAATCACAGAGAAGGCTACGGGCGAGCCCTTCAAGCACAACAAAGCCTACTGGCCCAGCGGCTTCGACCGCAAGGTGTGGGAGTTCAATGTGGCGCTCGCAAAGGAGGCTGTGATTAAGTTTGGCTTCAACGAGATCAACTTCGACTATGTGCGCTTCCCCGACCGTATGACCAAAGTGGAGAGCATCGTGGATTACCACAACCGCTATGGCGAAAGCAAGGTGCAGGCAATCCAGCGCTTCGTGCAGTACGCCTGCGACGAAATTCACAAGGTGGGCGCCTATGTGTCGGTGGATGTCTTTGGCGAGTGTGCCAATCCCGGCTACACCACCGCCTATGGTCAGTATTGGCCCGCAATCAGCAATGTTGTGGATGTCATCAGCGGTATGCCCTACCCCGACCACTTCTCGGATGGCTACTATGGCGTGTCGAAACCCTGGAACAACCCCTACGCCATCCTCTACGAATGGGGCAAGCGTGTGCAGGGTCGCCAGAACATAACCCCCACCCCCGCAGTTGTGCGCACTTGGGTGCAGGCATACAATGTTATGCGCCACGTCGATCGCAATGGTATCGCCTACGATGCGGAGAATGTCGAGAAGGAGATTCGAGGACTCTACGACGCAGGACTCACGGGTGGCTACATCACTTGGCTCTCCTCCTCCAACATCGAGAAGTATCGCCAACAGCTCGGCGCCTTCCAAATAGACTACTACTCGGAGTGGAAGAACAAATAACAAGAAAAGGACTTCAAAAATGAAGTCCTTTTTTGTTTGGAGAACAGAAGCAAGTGGGGGTTGTGGTGGAATTTTTGTGCCAAAAGCAGGAGCGAGTCCGCAGCCTACTTGAATGTAGGTGAGGACTCGCTCTCTAAATTTTGGTGCAAAAGCACCCACAAGGCACGCTCACTACTCAGCGGTTGCGAGGGGCGAGGGAACGCTATAAACTCGTGCGCCCAACTCCTTATCGTACTCGTAAAGACCGTACTTATTGTCGCCAATCTTCTCCAAGATGTCGATAATATCACGAGCATTCTCCTCCTCCTCAATCTGCTCATCTACAAACCATTGGAGGAAGCTCTCCGATGCGTAGTCACGCTCCTCTTTGGCAATAGCCATCAGGGCGTTGATGCGAGCAGTAACAACCTGCTCGTGCTCCAAAGTTTTCTCCCACGCTGCGAGGGGGGTTGCCCACTCGGTCTGCACCTCTGCGATGGGTTGGAGTTTAACCTCCGCACCACGAGAGTTGAGCATATTCATAAAGATGCGTGCGTGATCCTGCTCCTCCTGGAACTGAATGAAGAACCAGTTTGCAAAACCTTTATTACCCTTAGCCTCCTGATCCATAGACATCGAGAGGTAGAGATATGCCGACCAAAGCTCGGCATTGATCTGATCGTTGATAGCCGCTACAAGACGGTCGCTAATGTTCTTTTTCATAGTTATCGTGTTTTATTGGTTTATTCTTTTACTGAGGTTTTCTTATCACAAATATAGTGCAATTTTCGGGAATTGATACTCTTTCTCTCGATGATATTTTTCAATCCCACCATAAGTTTCGCTTATGGTAAGTTGAGAGTTGTTTTCGACATAACCTATATTATATATAAATAGGTACATTCCAAAAGAACGCCCCAAAGCATCTTAAAAAACGCAGATAAGCGAGGGGATTTTAGGCGCACAAGAAAACCACCTCCGCAGTTTACTAAGCGTAAATAGGGAGGGGATTTGTCGCAATGCAACGCCAAAGACGCCCCAAAGCATCTTAAAAAAAACGCATATAAGCGAGGGGATTTTAGGCGCACAAGAAAACCACCTCCGCAGTTTACTCTCGTAAATGAGGAGGTGGTTTATCGCAGTGCAACGCCAAAGACGCCGCTTATATGCGTTTTTTTACTCGGAGAGAATCTCCATAATCTTCTGAGCCGCAGTAGCCACGGGGGTACCACGACCGAAGATTGCAGCAGCGCCATCCTGATAGAGTTCCTCGTAGTCCTGAGCAGGGATAACACCACCCACTACAACCACGATATCCTCACGACCGAGCTTCTTCAACTCAGCGATAATCTGAGGAACGAGGGTGAGGTGACCTGCTGCGAGCGACGATACACCAACAACATGTACATCGTTCTCCACAGCCTGTTTTGCTGCCTCCTCGGGAGTCTGGAACAAGGGACCCATATCCACATCGAAGCCGAGGTCGGCATAACCGGTAGCAACAACTTTTGCACCACGGTCGTGACCGTCCTGACCCAATTTAGCAATCATAATACGGGGCTGACGACCCTCGCGTTTTGCGAACTCGTCCACCATATCTTTCGCCTTAGCGAAATCTGCATCATTCTTCATAGCGCTCGAATATACACCTGAAATGGAACGAATAACTGCTTTGTAGCGACCAACAACAACCTCGCAAGCATCCGAAATCTCGCCGAGGGTTGCACGCACCTTAGCAGCCTCAACTGCAAGCTCCAAGAGGTTGCCACTCTTGGTCTTCACAGCCTCGGTAATTGCAGCGAGTGCAGCCTGAACTGCCGCCTCGTCACGGTTTGCACGGAGCTCTTTGAGGCGTTTAACCTGACTCTCACGCACTGCGGTGTTATCCACAGCCAAGATGTCGATGGGAGCCTCTTTCTCCAAACGGTAGCGGTTCAAACCAACGATAACCTCGTCGCCCGAGTCAATCCAAGCCTGTTTGCGAGCCGAAGCCTCCTCAATACGCATCTTGGGAAGACCGGTCTCGATAGCCTTAGCCATACCGCCAAGTTTCTCAATCTCCTGAATGTGCTCCCAAGCCTTGTGTGCAATCTCATTGGTAAGGCTCTCTACATAGTAGCTACCAGCCCAGGGGTCAACCGAACGGCAAACATTGGTCTCCTCCTGAATGTAAATCTGGGTGTTACGAGCAATACGAGCCGAGAAGTCGGTAGGAAGTGCAATAGCCTCATCAAGAGCATTGGTGTGGAGCGACTGGGTGTGACCAAGCGCTGCACCCATAGCCTCGATAGCGGTACGAGCCACATTGTTGAAAGGATCCTGCTCGGTGAGCGACCAACCCGAAGTCTGCGAGTGGGTACGGAGTGCGAGCGATTTGGGGTTCTTGGGGTTGAACTGTTTTACGATCTTTGCCCACAACAGACGAGCAGCCCTCATCTTGGCAATCTCCATAAAGTGGTTCATACCGATAGCCCAGAAGAACGACAAGCGGGGAGCAAACTGGTCGATGCTCATACCTGCGTTCACGCCTGCACGGAGGTACTCCAAACCATCTGCAAGGGTGTATGCCAACTCGATATCTGCGGTAGCACCCGCCTCCTGCATATGGTAACCCGAAATAGAAATCGAGTTGAACTTAGGCATATTCTTGGAGGTGTACTCGAAGATGTCAGCAATAATGCGCATCGAGAATTCTGGTGGGTAGATGTAGGTATTACGCACCATAAACTCTTTCAAGATGTCGTTCTGGATGGTACCAGCGAGCTGGTCGAGGGTGCAACCCTGCTCCAAACCTGCAACGATGTAGAACGCCAAGACGGGAAGTACCGCACCGTTCATAGTCATCGACACCGACATCTGGTTCAATGGAATACCATCGAACAAAACCTTCATATCCTCAACCGAGCAGATGCTCACACCTGCCTTACCTACATCGCCAACAACCCTGGGGTGGTCTGCGTCGTAGCCTCGGTGAGTTGCAAGGTCAAATGCAACCGAAAGACCTTTCTGACCAGAAGCCAAGTTACGACGGTAGAAAGCGTTGCTCTCCTCTGCGGTCGAGAAACCTGCATACTGGCGGATGGTCCAAGGACGCATCACATACATTGTGCTGTAAGGACCACGAAGGAAGGGAGCCACACCTGCTGCGTAGTTAAGGTGCTCCATACCCTCCAAATCCTCGGCACTATAAAGACCCTTTACGGGAATCTGCTCAGCGGTCATCCACTCTTTCTCGGGGGCTGCGCACTGACCATTCTGGCAGCAACCCTCGGTTGCGCCAGCGAATTTCATATCTGTAAATTGTGCTCTCATAATTCCGTTCTCCATAATTAAATGCCCAACTCTTTGAGATAGCCTTTCAGGGTTTCGAGAACATTGTCCCTCACGCTGATGAAGTGGCTGATGCCCTGTGCTTTGAGCTCCTCGGCACAAGCAGGAGCACCTGCTACAACCACGATAGCCTCGTTGCCGATGAGTTTTGCAACCTCGGGTGCGAGGGTAGCGTAGTCGTCATCCGACGAGCAAACTACTACGATATCTGCTTTTGCCTCTTTTGCAGCCTTCACGCCCTCCTCAACCGAAGCAAAGAAGGTGTTGTCCTGAACTTTGATGCCAGCACAAGCGAAGAAGTTGCAGCTGAACTGAGCCCTTGCACGAGCCATTGCGAGGCTACCGCAAGTGAGCATAAATGCTTTGGGAGCTTTGCCACTCAAATCTACTGCCTGACGCATTGCCTCGAAAGCCTCGCCACCACGATAGGGTTTGAGTGCGGGATATTTAGCCTCCGAGCAAGTGTTGTCGAAGGTGTATGCCTTCACATCAGCACCGAGAGTCTCGCCAAAGTTGGGATACTGGTTGGTACCGAGAAGGATAGTACGGCGGGTTGCCACCTCTTTGTTCTTCTTCTCTGCCGAAGCATTCACACGAGCAGCGATGGTGCCCTTCTCGTAGGAGAGGATATAACCACCCTCGTTCTCAACCTCCAAGAAGAGTTTCCAAGCCTCCTCAGCAATCGAAGCGGTCAGATTCTCGATGAAGTAGGAACCACCTGCGGGATCCACAACATTGTCGAAGTGCGACTCGTTCTTCAAGAGGAGCTGTACATTGCGTGCGATGCGCTCTGCAAACTCGTCACCACAAGCGTATGCCGAGTTGAAGGGTTTAACTTCGAGCGAGTGTACGCCAGCGATAGCAGCACTCATAGCCTCGGTAGTGCCACGAAGCATATTTACATACGAGTCATAGACGGTCTGATTCCACATCGAAGTAACAGCGTGGAGGTAGAGTTTCTCTGCGCACTTGCACTCAGGCTGGTATGCGTTCATAATGTTAGCCCAGAGCATACGAGCTGCACGGAGTTTTGCAATCTCCATAAAGTAGTTGGAGGTGATGGAGGTGGTGAAGCGGAGGCTCTTTGCTGCCTCGGTAGCGGTCAAACCCTGCTCCATAAGCCTTACAACATACTCGTGACCAGCAGCCATCATATAGCCGAGCTCCTCAACGATGGTCGAACCACTGTTGCCGATGAGCGAACCATCAACACCCACAAAGCGAACACGCTTCCACTCTGCATACTGCTTGATGTAGCCAGCAAGGCGCTCGAAGCAGGGGGTACCCAAGTCGCAACCGCAGCAGAAGGTGCCGTATGCGGAGAGTCCCCACATAATGGGGTCGAAGTTGAAGGCGATGCGCACTGCCTCTTTGTCGAACTGTGCAGCCCAAGCCATAACGGGCTCTACGATCCACCACTCATTCTCGGAGCAGAACACGAGCTCGGTCTGGGTGGGGTCGATACCTGCCAAGAGGGTTGCAACCTCCTCAGCAGAGATTTCATTCTCAATGTGGAAGCCAAGCGAGTTAGCGCCACCTTCGAGTGCGTGGAGAGCTTTGGCGTTAGCCTCTTTTACATCCTTCACGCAGATAGTCTGAAATACTTTCCACTTGTTGCAGTTCTTAACACCACGAACATAGGGGAACTCGCCAGCCGAAGCACCGAGGAATTTAACAGCGGTCAAATCCTCTGCACGATAGTAGGGGCGGACATTGAAGCCCTCGGCGGTACGCCAAACCAGTTTTTTCTGGTAGTCGGCTCCTTTGAGATCGGTCGTGATGACAGCCTCCCACTCCTCAGTCGAGACAGCGGGGAACTCGTCGAACAACCTTTCGTACTTGTTGTTTGCCATAACTTTTTTTAATGATGTGAGTTTATAGTTAGTTGATTGTCTTTCGTTAGTTTTGCCATATAAGCGTGCAAATATAGTAATTTTATAAATAAAATTATCCCTTTTCCGAATAATGTTTCGTACTTTTGTGAAAAGTTCACAGCAAAGCCTATGGCACACATTTTCACAAAGCAGGAGATAAGGGGCGTGGTGCTACTCTTACCAGTGGTAGTCATCTCGCTCTGGATTCTCGTTGGGGCGGTCACAAAGAGGGGTAAAAGTGACTCCACAGAGGCACCCATTGAGGTCTCCGAAGGCGCAACACTATCACTCCGCCCATTCGACCCCAACACTGTGACCTATGAGGAGTTACGAGCGATGGGCGTGGATAAATATGCCTCTCGTGGAATTGTGAAATATCGTGAGGGTGGGCGCACCTTTGCCATTGCCGAGGATGTGGCGATAATCTACGGCATCAGCGACTCGCTCTATGCCCTCTTGAAACCCCACATCACAATCGGCGAGGAGTATCGCATAAAGTCCCGCACATACCCCACCGCAACCATCAACAAGTCCGAGCGCAAGTTCCGAAACATACCCTTTGACCCCAATGCACTCACAGCCGAAGGATTCTACAATCTCGGATGCTTCTCGGCACGCCAAGCAGAGGCTCTTGTTGAGTATCGTGAGCGCAATGGTGGTTTCCGTTCGGTGCTCGACTTCGCCGACTGTTACCTCATCGACAGCGCACTCTTCGCCCAGATGAAGCCCTACATCACAATTCCCATCGTCGAAAAGAGTTTGCCTCGCAACAAGCGAGCCTTCCGCAACATCCCCTTCGACCCCAACACCCTCACAGCCGAAGGTTTCTACGAACTCGGATGTTTCTCGGCACGCCAAGCAGAGGCTCTCGTTGAGTATCGTGAGCGTAGGGGCGGATTTCGCAGCGAACTCGAATGGAGGGATTGTTATCTCATAGATAGTGCCCTGTGGGAGCAGATGAAACCCTACATTACACTCTCTCCCGTCGCACGCAAGCGTATAGATCTCAATAGTGCCGATTCGCTCACACTCATAGCCGTCGAGGGCATTGGCGCACGCACAGCAAGCGACATTCTCCGCTACCGCCAACGACTCGGAGGCTATGCCTCGGTAGCCCAACTCTTAGACCTCAAAGTGGTTACAAAAGAGAATTATGCGCTCTTCGAGGAAGAATTTTGGTGTGATAGTTGCAAAATTAGAAAAATTGATATTAACTTTGCACCCCCGAAAGAGTTGGCTGTACATCCGTACATAACAACCCCGAGGTTAAGAAAAATACTCAAAACACGACAAACGAAAGGAGGCTGGAAAGGGCTGGAAGAATTTTTGAAGGATGACATATTCACTGTGGAGGAGAGAAATCGTCTTGCTCCATACTTCCAGTTTACCTCTGTCGAGATAGAGTAGAAAAACAAAAGAAAAACCCAAAAGCCCCGAGGCAAGGGCGGTGACAAAGAGCAAAAGCTCGGAAGCACCAAGTGCCTAACAAAACAAACGAATACAAAAACTTAAAAAAAGAATACAACTATGATTATTATGCCTGTAAAAGAGGGCGAGAACATCGAGCGCGCTCTCAAAAAATTCAAACGCAAATACGAGCGCACTGGCGTTCTTAAAGAGCTCCGTGCTCGTCAGTACTTCACCAAACCCAGCTGGGCAAAACGCGAGAAAATGCAGCACGCTGTATATGTAGAGCAGTTGCACCGTATGGATGAGGAGTAGTACAAATATCCCTTCATAAAGAAAACCACCGACCAACAACTGGTCGGTGGTTTTTTTATGTTCAACACAAAAGAGAGAGTCGGTCGGCTAACGATTGAGAAAAAGCGCAGAGAATTGAGCGAGTTTTAGGCGCACAAGAAAATCCCCTCCGTAGCTTGCTAATCGCAAATGAGGAGGGGATTTATCGCAGTGCGACGACCTAATCGCCGACTATGTGCGTTTTTACCTGTAAAGGAAGCGCTTAATGGACTTCTTGGGTGTCTTCTCAAACTCCGTGGGGCGCAACTCGATGTAGGCAACCTTCTCGTAGGATGCCACAAGGGTATTGAGCTCTTTGAGTGTTTCGTTCATAATCTCTTCGAGCTTGCTGTGGGGGATGCCCGCAGCGTCGAGCTGTTCATAGTCGGGCACAACGAGCGCCACAAGTTTATTCTCCCTTGCAACCACAAGGCTCTCCAAGACATAGGCGAGGTTGTTGAGCTTAGCCTCAATCTCCTCGGGATAGACATTCTGACCACCCGACATAAGAATCATAGTCTTACTGCGACCACGCAAAAAGATGTTCATATCGGCATCGACGGTACCCATATCGCCCGTGTGGAGCCAACCGTCCTCGTCGAGCACAGCGGCGGTTGCCTCGGGGTTCTTGTAGTATCCCTTCATCACCTGCTCGCCACGAATGAGAATCTCTCCGGGGATATGTGCGGGATCGGGCGAGAGGATGCGGCACTCACAGAAGTCGGTGAGCACACGACCTGCCGAAGTGGGCACATAACCGTCAGTATAGAGGCGGTGGCTAATCAGAGGACCGCACTCGGTCATACCATAGCCCACAGTGATGGGGAATTTTATGCGATGGAGGAACT
This sequence comes from Tidjanibacter sp., assembly GCA_017648105.1. GTDB lineage: Bacteria > Bacteroidota > Bacteroidia > Bacteroidales > Rikenellaceae > Tidjanibacter. The sequence goes on along the minus strand of JAGCJH010000037.1, from coordinate 11,652 downwards.
CCTCAACCTCGGGGTTGAGCGCAGCACCACCAACCACAAACTCCAAGAACTCGCCTCCCATCGTTGCCACAAGTTTCTTGCGGATGGAGGAATAGACAACATTGTCAATCAAGGGGATTTGGAGTGCAGTCTTAATCAGACCACTACCAATCATTGGGAATATCTGCTTCTTGACAAGTTTCTCAATAATCATAGGCACGGAGCAAATGACATTGGGGCGCACCTCTGCGAGAGCCTCCACAAGAATCTTGGGCGAGGGTATCTTACCAAGCAGAGTCACGTGCGTACCTGCACCAAGCGAACAGAGCATATCAATAGCACAGCCAAACACATGTGCGAGGGGCAAGAAGCAGAGCACACGAGAGCCTCGGAAGTGGTACCTCTTGGGCAACACATACGCAAGCTGCATCGTAAGGTTATTAACCGTCAGCATCACACCCTTCGAGAAGCCCGTAGAGCCCGAAGTGTAGGAGATAACGCAGACCTCATCGTTGCCCACCTCGGGATATTTGATATCATCTGCCGAGAAGCCTCGTGGGTAGCGTGTGCGGTAGTGTTTGACAATATTTTTCTGGAAAGAGGTCACTTTGTCGCCCTCACGCTCAAAGATACAGCGGTAATCTGTGAGCGAGAATGCAGCCTCAATGCCAAGCACCCTATCCTCATCAATCACATCCCAGTAGGCATCGCCGAGGAAGAGGAGTTTAGACTCCGAGTGATTGATAATGTGGTTGATATCGTTGGGGTTGAAGTCCTGCAAGATGGGGACAATAATCGCACCGTAGGTGATAGTCGCAATGTAGGTGATGACCCATCGGGGGTTGTTGCGACCAATCAGAGCAATCTTATCGCCTCTCTTAACACCGCACTGCTCAAAGAGCATATGGAGTTTGGCGATCTCCTTTGCCATTTCGTAGTACGAGAAGGTCTCTTTCTTAAAATAGTCGGTCAATGCGGGGAGTTCACGGTTATCACGAAAACTCTGCTCATAGATCCTAATTAAGTTCTCTTGTAGCATAAAAATCCTTGTTAAATCAAACTTCTATGTTATTTTCTCTTGTTTCTTCATTTTTGCTCCGACACCCACCCATTTTTCAAGGTAGTCATCGTGGGCAGTTTGCCTTTGGGTTTTCATCCCTTTCGACGGGGCAAAGATAACCCCCGCCGAGAGATTGGGCAAAAGTCACAAAACCTATTTTGGGGTCGATTTACTACGCCCAAAGAGGTATGTTTTATTCTCCGTACCGTGCAAAAGTCTGCCGATATTTGTGCGGTGTGTGTAGAACAAAAGGAGCGAGATACAAGCCATAAAGAGCATCAAGCGCCAGTCGCCATCGCCACAAAGTGCCGAGTAGAAGGGAAGTAGCAGACCGCCAACCATTGAGCCTACGGACACATAGTGGGTCGTTGCCACGATTGCCACAAAGGTTGCCAATGCCAACAAAATACCGCCCAACGAGAAAGCGAACATACAGCCCACAAGCGTCGCTACGCCCTTGCCTCCACGAAAGCCTGCAAAGATTGGATACATATGACCAACCACAACCATTGCACACAAGCCCATTTTGAGGTAGAGCCACTCGGGCGAGCCTGCCACCGAGCCACTAAATGCCACAAGCGACACGGCAACATATCCTTTTAGGATATCTATCGCAAAGACTGGCAAGGCTGCTTTTGCACCCAACACACGAAGCACATTGGTTGTACCTGCGTTACCACTACCCTGTGTGCGAACATCCACGCCATAGAAAATCTTGCCAATCCACACTGCACTCGGAATCGAGCCCAGCAAATATGCCCCTACGAGCACCAAAATTATTGTTGTCAAATCCATACTCTTCTTCGTCTAATTTAATGCCCCATCGGACACCATTAAAGTTACAAAGGTAACCATTTTTTCTCAATATCCTACCCCCACCCACCAACCACCCACTTCGAGGTGCCAAAGTGCCCACTTTGCTACGATGCCCAACATTTAGCATTGTGGAACAATCGAACAGTTGGCACGCCATTTTGAACACCCCACAGGAGAGCCATCAGAGGGAATTTTGGGAAAAATAAAATCAAATATCGGGCGAAAGGTGTGGATTTTTCCGCCAAAAGCTATATATTTGTGAGTTGTTGCCGTGTTCCAACGGAACACCCTGCACATAATACAGACTAAGAAAAACCTAAAATACTACAAAACAACCTTTATGAGCAAAAAGATTAACCCCAAAAAACTTCTCTCGTGGGTAGTGGTGACAATCGGCGTCGTAGTGATGTCGGCAGGTTTTGCACTCTTCACCAACCCCTACAAGATTATCCCCGGTGGCGTCTATGGTTTAGGTCGTGTCCTCCACGACATCTTCCCCAGCATCCCCACTGGTACCTTCGGTTTTATGTTCGATGTACCCTTGATGATCATCGGACTCTTGGTTTTCGGTGGCAGCTTTGGTGCAAAGACCATCTACGCAGCACTCATCTCCCCCCTCGTGATGAACAACCTCACAAAATTGGTGGGAGAAGGTCCCTACTACGATGAGGGTTGGATTACCAACTACTTCAACTTTGCCGATGACCCCCTGATGGCAGCAATCTTCGGTGGTATTCTGATTGGCGCAGGTGTGGGTATCATCATTCGTGGTGGCGCAACCTCGGGCGGTACGGATATCGTATCGATGATTATAAGCAAGTTCTGCAAAATGAAGTTCTCCACAGCGATGGTTATCGTCGAGAGCGCCATTGTGGTTATCGGTATGCTCCGATTTCGTGATTGGCAGCTGCCCCTCTACTCGCTCATCAGTATCTATGTAAGTAGCAAGGCGGTGGATTTCGTTCTCGATGGTGCAACATACGAAAAACTCCTCTTCGTCATCTCGGACAAGAAGGAGGAAATCAAGCACTACATCCTCGAAGAACTCCACAGAGGTGGCACCTATATCAAGTCGAGTGGTATGTACACCGACAAAGACCGAGATATGATTTTCCTCGTTGTGAGCCGCAAGGAGATTGCCGCAGTGAAGAACAAACTCCACTCTATTGATGAAAACTCATTTGTGGTTGTGGTTGATGCCCACGAAACCTACGGCGACGGCTTCAAGAAGTTCAATGCCGACGAAAACACAAATGCCTAAGAAAGAAGTGGCGCACCCCAAATGGTGCGCCACTTCTTTTGTCACCCCTCAAAAACTTTCAACCATTAACTTTCAACTTTCAACTAAAAAGTGGTATCTTTGTGCCATAATTGAGGAAAATAAAAAACAGACAAAATAGATGAAAATCGAAAGACCCACAACTGGTGGAGGGCGCAAACTCTACATCGAGACCTATGGTTGCCAGATGAATGTTGGCGACAGTGAGATTATTGTATCCATTATGCAGAACGAGGGCTACATCTTCACAAAGAAGATTGAAGAGGCAGACATCATCCTCGTGAACACCTGCTCCATTCGTGACAATGCCGAGCAGCGCATCTGGGGTAGGCTCAAAGAGTTCCAGCGCTACAAGCGTGCAAAGCGTAGCCTCATTGTGGGCATCGTGGGCTGTATGGCAGAGAGGCTCAAAGAGCAACTCCTCGAACGAGAGCCCATTGTGGATATTGTTGCTGGTCCCGACTCCTATCGTGATATGCCCCGACTTGTGGATGCCGTATCGGCAGGCAGTAAGGGTATCAATGTTGCTCTCTCGCAGGAGGAAACCTATGGCGACATCCGCCCCGTGAGGTTTGACACCAATGGTGTGAGCGCCTTTGTGAGCATTATGCGTGGATGTATCAATATGTGCGCCTACTGCGTGGTGCCCTACACTCGTGGCATTGAGCGCAGTCGTAACCCCGAGACCATCCTCCGTGAGCTCCACGACATCTACGAAGCAGGCTATCGTGAGGTCACACTACTCGGTCAGAATGTAAACTCCTACCGCTGGAAGAATGAGGAGGGCGAGGTTGTTGTGGATTTCCCCCGCCTGATGGAGATGGCAGCAGGCGTTGCTCCCGACTTGCGTGTGAGGTTTGCGACCTCCCACCCCAAAGACCTCAGCGACCGCCTCATCGAAGTGATGGCTTCCCACCACAACATCTGCAAGGCTATCCACCTGCCCGCACAGAGTGGTAGCACCCGTATGTTGCAGATTATGAACCGCAAATACACCCGTGAGTGGTATCTCGGTCGCATTGCTGCCATCCGTGCGGCTATGCCCGACTGCGCAATCACCACCGACCTGATTGCAGGCTTCTGCACCGAGACGCTCGAAGACCACGCCGACACCCTCTCACTGATGCGTGAGGTGGGCTATGAGAGCGCCTTTATGTTCAAGTTCTCGATGCGCCCAGGCACCTACGCCTACCGCCATATGACCGACGATGTGAGCGAGGAGGAGAAGACCCGACGACTCACGGAGATTATCAACCTCCAAAACGAGCTCTCCATTGCAAGCAACCGTCGAGATATCGGCAAGACCTTTGAGGTGCTCATTGAGGGTACCTCCAAGCGCAGCACCGAGCAACTCTGTGGTCGCACCTCACAAAACAAGATGGTCGTATTCCCCGCTGCGGAGGGTCTTGGTGCGGGTAAATATGCCACCGTGCGCATCACCGACTGCTCCTCGGCGACACTCTTTGGCGAATTGGTCTAACTCCAAATACTACTTTACATTATGAAATTTAGAGCCATACTCATTGCCTCTATCGCCCCCTTGCTGATGGCGGCTTGCGAAACTTCAAACACCACGGACGACACCCCTCTCGACTCACTCAAAGAGGTCATCTATACCCCTCTGAGCTACGACGAGGAGGTCACAATCCTCCCCAAGATTTGCAATCCCGAGCGAGGGTTCTATTCTCAGTCGCAATTCTTGACCGAAAGCGGTGTTAAAGCCAATAGGGTCCAGGGACGCTCGCTCCACCTATTGCTCTTCTATCTCACCGACTTCATCAGCAGTGACATCTCTGCCGACTACTTGGCACAGATGCAGACCACCTTCGACAATCTCCGCAAGGGTGGCTCAAAGGCGATTATTAGGTTTGGCTACAAAGACGATATGAGTGCCGAGGCTGCGCCTTGGGACGCAACACCCCATTGGGTCGCTCGCCACATTGAGCAGGTAACCCCTCTCCTGAATAAAAATGCCGATGTGATATTTGTTGTACAGGCGGGCTTCTTTGGTCCTTGGGGAGAATGGCATACCTCCTCCAACTTCACAACTGGCACAGCGGAGGGATGCAAAACCTGCAAGGAGGTCATCATCGACGGACTCCTCAACGCCCTACCCAAAGACCGACAAGTGGAAGTGCGCACCCCTTCGTATAAGATGAGGATGTATGATATCAAACTTGCCGACACCCTGACCGTTGCACAAGCTCACAACGGCTCCGATTTGGCACGCATTGGCGGTCACAACGACTGTTTCCTTGCCAAAACCAACGACTATGGGACCTTTATGAATGCGCAAGGTAAGGGCGACTGGCTCTTCTGGGATGTCGAGACACGCTATACGATTATGGGTGGCGAGACTTGTGACCCCGCTGCGGAGCGCCACCATTGCCCCAATGCACTCAAAAGGCTTGCAGAACAACATTGGTGCTACCTCAACATCAACTACCACCGAGGCGTACTCGATGATTGGAGAAATGAGGGTTGCTTCAACGAAGCGTACGCACGCTTGGGATACCGCCTTGTGCTCCAAAATGGATACTTCACACCCGACTCCAAGGCAAAGGCTGGGCGTGGCTACCGTGTGGTGCTCAACATCCTCAACGATGGTTTTGCAGCACCTATGAATCCTCGTGGTGTAGAGATCGTATTGGTGGATTCCGAGGGCAATGAGCACACCTACAAAATCGACAGCGACCCCCGCTTCTGGTTTGAGAGCACCATCACAACGCTCGACACAACCATCACACTGCCCAAAGGGTTGCCCGATGGCGAATGCAGACTATACCTCAATCTTCCCGACGGCTACGATAGCCTCGCCGACGATCCACGATACTCCATCCGCCTAATCAACAAAGGTATCTGGAATAGCGAAAAGGGCTACAACTTCTTGACCTCATTCAATATCAAATAACCCAAACGAGGGAACTTCCGCAGATGGAAGTTCCCTCGTTTTTTTGTTGCCTCACGGTGCTACACCCTAACCGCCATAGCAGATTCTTTTGAGCACCCCAATGAGTACCTCAACCGTAGGGTCTTTCAATACCACACGCTTCTGTGCATCAAGAAGATAAATAGTTGGGATTGCCTTCAAATCGTAGAGATTTTGGCGTTGAATAACCTGTCCCTTGTCGTATGCTGAAATCCACCACGAGGGGTTCTCGGGCAGAGCCTTGCGCCAATTCTCCAATTCGCCATCGGGATAGAGCGCCAAGACCTCCAAAATCCCCGCAGAGTGGAGCATATCCAGATAGCCCGTAGCCTCAATCTGCGCCTTAATGCGTGCACACTCGCCACACCCTGCATTATAAAACCAAATGAGCGTGAAAGGCGCCTTGATGTCAGACAAGCGCCCCTGCTTGCCACTGGCGAGGGTATAGACAAAATCGGTGGCAATCGCCCCCTGCTGATTGCGCTCCACAAGAGCAAGAAGTGTGTGGTGTGGTAGCGACTCTTGGAGTCGTCGTCCAAAGGCGAACGCTCCCCCACTGCGTGGCGTACAAAAGGCTCCCACAGCAGGTCGTTGCGCAGGGGCGACGAGGGGTCGTAGAGTACCACCTCCGCCATCTCCAAGAAGCACCAATATGCATCCTCACTCACCGCCGCCTTTGTCATCATCTCCTCAATAGCATCAACCGAGCATCGGGGCGAAGTGGCATAGAGGGTGTTGATGAAGGTGACAAAACCATCCCTATTTGTCACTGGCTCATAAGACTCACACGCTGAAAAATCATACCTATCCCAAAAGTGGAGTGCCATCCACTCCGCCTCCGAAGCACCATCACCAGCGATGTAGTGTGGCACCGAGATGTATGGGAAATACTCTCGTGATTGCCCATTTGCCCCCAAAGAGGAGAGAGCAGCGAGGAAAATCAGCACAAAAAATGACCTTTTCATAGATAAATGTTGTATTTGGCGATGACAAAGTTATCTAAATAATTGTGTTATTAAAAAAACAATGGTAACTTTGCAAGACTAAATGCCCCTCCTATGGAGGGGGCAATGGACAAAACACGAGAATAAACAACACAATTTTAATTCATTAACCTAATAAAAAAATTATGAGTGGAAGTATTTTTACCTCTTCGATTGGCAAGAAGATGTTTATGAGCATCTCTGGCTGCGTACTCGTCTTGTTCCTCACATTCCATATGTGTATGAACTTGGCGCTCATTTTCTCCGATAGCGCATACAATGCTATCTGCGGATTCCTCGGCGCAAACTGGTATGCAGTTGCTGCAACCGTAGTGTTGGCTTTGGTGGTGCTTTTGCACTTTGCCCTCGCTATCGTCCTCACCATCCAGAACCGCAAGGCTCGTGGTACCATCCGCTACCGTGCAAACGCACACGAGAATGGCGTTGAGTGGACCTCGAAGAATATGCTCGTTCTCGGTTTTGTGGTTATCATTGGTCTTGGCTTGCACCTTGCACACTTCTGGTACAAGATGATGTTCGCTGAGCTTATGGGTGCTCACGAGGTGGCTCTTGGCGCCGCTTTGGTTGCCCCCACCGATGGCGCTGCAATCGTTCGCTACTACTTCGCACAGTGGCCCTACGCACTCCTCTACATCGTATGGTTTGGTGGCATCTGGATGCACCTCACTCACGGTGTTTGGAGTATGATGCACTCGCTCGGTTTGAACAACCAGATTTGGTTCAAACGAATGAAATGTATTTCGTGGATTGTTGCTACCCTCATCTGCGGTGGTTTCGCACTCTGCACCATCGTTCTCTTCTTGCAGGGCAACAATATTCTTCCCAACCCTCTTTTCTAATCTGAAACTAAAAACACTTAAAGCGATATGATTAAACTTGATTCCAAAATTCCCGCAGGTCCTATCGAAGGCAAGTGGACGAAACATAAAGGTGATATCAAAGTCGTTAGCCCCGCTAACAAACGCAAACTCGATGTGATTGTCATCGGTACTGGTCTTGGTGGTGGCGCAGCTGCTGCTTCGCTTGGCGAGCTTGGCTACAATGTAAAAGTATTCTGCATCAGCGACTCACCCCGTAGGGCACACTCCATCGCTGCTCAGGGTGGTATCAACGCTGCAAAGAACTACCAGAACGACAACGACTCGATCTACCGTCTTTTCTACGACACCATCAAAGGTGGTGACTACCGTGCAAGGGAGGCAAATGTGTACCGCTTGGCAGAGGTTTCCAACCTCATCATCGACCAGTGCGTAGCTCAGGGCGTACCTTTTGCTCGTGAGTACGGCGGTCTTTTGGCAAACCGTTCGTTCGGTGGCGCACAGGTATCCCGTACCTTCTATGCTCGTGGTCAGACCGGTCAGCAGCTCTTGCTTGGTGCTTACGCTGCCCTGAACCGTCAGATTGCAGCTAAGACCGTGAAGAGCTACCCCCGCCACGAGATTCTCGACATCGTTCTTATCGATGGCAAAGCAAGGGGTGTAATTGCTCGTAACTTGGTTACTGGCGAGTTGGAGCGTCACGGTGCACACGCAGTTGTTATGGCAACTGGTGGCTACGGTAATGTCTTCTTCCTCTCGACCAACGCAATGAACTCCAATGGCTCGGTGGCTTGGCAGGCATATAAGAAAAGTGCAGCATTTGCAAACCCCTGCTTCACTCAGATTCACCCCACCTGTATCCCCGTACACGGCACACAGCAGAGCAAACTTACTCTTATGAGTGAGTCGCTCCGTAACGACGGTCGTATCTGGGTTCCCAAGAACCTTACCGATGTGAAGGCTCTCCGTGCTGGTATCAAACAGCCTTCGGACATCGCTGAAGAGGATAGGGACTACTACTTGGAGCGTCGCTACCCCGCATTCGGTAACCTCGTTCCCCGTGATGTGGCTTCCCGTGCTGCTAAGGAGCGTTGCGATGCAGGCTTTGGTGTAAATGAGACTGGTTTGGCAGTATATCTCGACTTCAAGACCGCTATCGACCGCCTCGGTATCGACAAGATTCGTGAGCGCTACGGCAACCTCTTCCAGATGTATGAGAAGATTACCGCAGTGAATCCCTACGAGCAGCCTATGCAGATCTACCCCGCAGTTCACTACACAATGGGTGGTACTTGGGTAGATTACAACCTGATGACTACCGTTCCCGGTTTGTACTCCATCGGTGAGGCAAACTTCTCGGATCACGGCGCAAACCGCCTTGGTGCTTCGGCTCTTATGCAGGGTTTGGCAGACGGCTACTTCGTATTGCCCTACACCATCGGCGATTACCTCTCGAAGGAGATTCAGTCGCCTAAGGTAGATACCAACGATCCCGCATTCGAGGAGGCTGAGAACGCCATCCGTGCGAAGATCGAGAAACTCTATGCAATCAAGGGTACTCAGACTCCCGACGAGTTGCACAAGAAACTCGGTTGCGGTATTATGTGGGAGAAAGTGGGTATGGCTCGTACCAAAGAGTCTTTGGAGCAGGCAATCGTTGAGATTCAGGCTCTGCGCAAAGAGTTTTGGAGCGACCTGAAACTCACCGGCAAGCCCGAGGAGTTCAACCAGGAGTTGGAGAAAGCTCTCCGCCTTGCAGACTTCCTCGAACTTGGCGAACTTATGGCTCGTGACGCTCTCAACCGTAACGAGAGCTGCGGTGGTCACTTCCGTGAGGAGTACCAGACTCCCGAGGGCGAGGCTCTCCGTGACGACGAGAACTACGCTTATGTTGCAGTATGGGAGTATCAGGGCGAGGATAAGGAGCCCGTTCTCCACAAAGAGCACCTCACCTTTGAGACTATCCACTTGCAGCAGCGTAACTACAAAGACTAATTTCGGTTTAGTAGGCACAAAACAATTTTTATTAAGGTAAAAAACACAAATCAAGAGATATGAATTTAACACTTGAAATCTGGCGTCAGCCAAACGCCAAAGCAGAAGGAAAATTCGAGACCTATGTTGTGAAAGATGTCTCGACCGAGAGTTCTTTCTTGGAGATGCTCGACATCCTCAACAACCAGCTCATCCACGAGGGTAAAGAGCCCGTAGCATTCGACCACGACTGCCGTGAGGGTATCTGCGGTGCTTGCTCGTTGCGTATCAACGGTCACGCACACGGTCCCGAGAGCGAGGTTACCACTTGCCAGTTGCATATGCGTAACTTCAAGGATGGCGACAAAATCGTCATCGAGCCTTGGAGGAGCCGTGCATTCCCCGTAATCAAAGACCTCGTAGTAGATCGCACCGCCTATGAGACCATTCTCCAAGCAGGTGGTTTCGTATCGGTGAACACTGGTGGTGTGCCCGACGCAAATGCTATTCCTATCGCAAAAGACGATGCAGAGGAGAGTATGGACGCAGCAGCTTGTATCGGTTGTGGTGCTTGCGCTGCAACTTGCAAGAACGGCTCGGCTATGTTGTTCGTAGCAGCTCGTGTATCGTCGCTCGCTAAACTTCCCCAGGGTCAGGTAGAGGGCGCACGCAGGGCAAAAGCAATGGTTGCTAAGATGGACGAGCTCGGCTTTGGTAACTGTACCAACACCGGTGCTTGCCAGGCAGAGTGCCCCAAAGGCATTACCATCAACCACATTGCTCGCCTCAACCGTGAGTACTTGAAGGCTAAATTCCGCAGCTAAAAACAAAATGAAGGGGGAGGGTGCCTAACAGCACCCTCCCCTGACAATGTTATAACAAACAACAGTTAGGTTAAATTATTTTTTATTAACACACAAAAATCACAAAAGACTATGTCAGAGATTTTAGGCGTACACGCAAGAGAGATTCTTGATTCGAGGGGTAACCCCACCATCGAGGTAGAGGTAACTACCGCAAACGGTTTTGTTGGTCGTGCTGCTGTTCCCAGCGGTGCTTCGACTGGCGAGAATGAGGCTCTCGAGCTTCGTGATGGCGACAAAGGTCGCTACCTCGGCAAAGGCGTACTCAAAGCCGTTGCTAATGTAAATGACAAAATCGCTCCCGAGATCATCGGTATGAATGTATTTGATCAGGTAGGCGTAGATAAGGCAATGATCGCACTCGATGGCACTGCAACCAAGAGCAACCTCGGCGCAAACGCTATCCTCGGCGTATCGCTCGCAACCGCACACGCTGCTGCTGCTGAGCTCGGTATGCCCCTCTACCGTTATATCGGTGGTGCAAACGCTAAGAGCCTCCCCGTTCCTATGATGAACATCATCAACGGCGGTTCGCACTCCGACGCTCCTATCGCATTCCAGGAGTTTATGATTCGCCCCGTAGGTGCTCCCACCTTCCGTGAGGCTATCCGTATGGGTGCTGAGGTATTCCACAACCTCAAAAAAGTTCTCCACGCTCGTGGTCTTAGCACCGCAGTGGGTGATGAGGGTGGTTTCGCTCCCGTACTCGAAGGTACTGAGGATGCTATCGAGAGCATCTTGAAGGCTATCGAGGCAGCAGGTTATGTTGCAGGTAAGGATATCACTATCGGTATGGACTGCGCATCGAGCGAGTTCTACAAAGATGGTATCTACGACTACACCAAGTTCGAGGGCGAGAAGGGCGCAAAACGCACCTCCGCAGAGCAGGTTGAGTACATCAAAGGTCTTGTTGAGAAATACCCCGTAGAT
>JAGCJH010000036.1 GCA_017648105.1 Tidjanibacter sp. | reverse complement strand
GGAGGAGAGCGTAGAGGAGGTTGTGAAAGAGGAAGAAACTCCTGCTCCCGAGATGGTTGATACTCCCGAAGAGGAGGAAGAAACTGTTATTGAGGAAGATGGTGAGTTGGAGGAAATTGTAGAGATGGAGCCCCAAAAAGTCTTTCTTGGCGATATCCTTTCGAGTGAGCAAACCACCGTTGCGGACCAACTTGCAGAGCAGATGGCAGCAAGCGTGGCGACTGTGGCAGGAGTTGCAGTGTCGTTGCGAGAGAGTATTGGTGTGAATGATAAATATATCTTGATGCGTGACCTCTTTGCTGGCGACGGCGACTACTACGACAGAGCAATCACAGCGCTCGATTCGTTTGATTCGCTCGACGAGGCAATGCTCTATATCTACGACAATTACCACTGGAATCCCAACTGCGAGGGTGCTCGATTGTTAATGGAGCTGTTGGCTCGTAAGTTGTACTAATATAAGACTTTACCCGAATATGCCAAAACTCTATATCATTCCAACGCCTATCGGCAATCTCGAAGATATGACCTACCGTGCGGTGCGTCTGCTCCAAGAGGTTGATATAGTTCTTGCTGAGGATACTCGTACCTCACAGGTACTCTTGAAACACTACGGCATTGAGCGAAAACTCTTTTCGCACCATAAATATAACGAGCACTCTACCGTAGAGTTTGTCGCCTCACGAATTGAGGCGGGCGAGAGTGTGGCGCTCATCTCCGATGCGGGTACTCCTGGCATTTCCGACCCAGGGTTTTTGCTCGTGAGGACTTGCTTGGAGCGTGGTTTGGAGGTAGAAACACTCCCCGGTGCGACAGCTTTTGTGCCCGCATTGGTGCAGAGTGGATTTCCTTGTGATAAGTTCTGCTTTGAGGGCTTCTTGCCACAGAAGAAGGGACGCAAAAAACGCCTTGCAGCGCTTGTAAATGAGCCTCGTACGATGATTTTTTATGAGTCGCCATTTAGGGTTTTGAAGGCTCTGGGCGAATTTGCTGAGGCTTTTGGCGAGGAGCGCAGAGTGAGTGTTTCGAGGGAGCTGAGCAAGAAGTTTGAGCAGACCGTAAGGGGTACGGTGCGTGAGGTCATTGCCCATTTTGAGGTACATCCACCCAAAGGCGAGTTTGTGATGGTTGTGGAAGGTGCTGGCGCAAAACACACCGAGGTAGAAGATGATGAAGAATAGCCAATTATTAAATCCGAGAAAAGATGACTGAGAATAGTGAGAAAAACAAAATAGAGGAGGGGGTTGAACTCCAACCAATAGCCGACGAGCAGGTGCAAAATGTGCTCTCTCGTGTGTGGAGTAACCTCAAAAATTTTATGCACGGACGCTTTGACCTGAAAGAGGGCAGTGCTCCTCAGGAAGAGGTTGTTGAGTCGGTGCGTAAGGGCATTGATTTTAGGGGTACAAATCTTTGGGTCTTGATGTTTGCGGTATTTATCGCATCGTTAGGTCTGAATATGAACTCTACGGCTGTGATTATCGGTGCGATGTTGGTGTCGCCACTGATGGGTCCTATTACAGGCATTGGTTTGTCGCTGGGTATCAATGATTTTGATATGCTCAAAACCGCTTGGCGCAACTTTTTGCTAATGGTCGTAGTGAGTCTTGTGACCAGCACCTTCTACTTCTTTATATCTCCCATTTCGACTGCCCAGAGTGAGCTGTTGGCTCGCACGAGTCCCACGACCTATGATGTGTTGATTGCCTTCTTCGGTGGTTTGGCTGGTATGGTGGCACAAACTCGTAAGGATAAGGCTGTTACGGTAGTGTCTGGTGTGGCTATTGCTACGGCCCTGATGCCACCTTTGTGTACTGCGGGCTTTGGACTTTCTACGGGCAATCTTAACTATCTGCTCGGTGCGCTCTACCTCTTCACTATCAATGCCGTATTCATTGCAGTGGCAGCATACCTTGTGGTGCTGTTGTTGCGCTATGAGAAAAAGACCATACTCGACCCCGAAAGACAGAAGAAAAATACCCGCTATATAACTATCGTGCTGGTACTTGTTGGTGTTCCAAGTTTGTTATTTGCGGCAAACATTGTGCGTCGCACCGCCTTCGAGGAAAATGTGGATAGGTATGTAAATAAGGTATTCCAGTTCAATCGTACGATGATTGTGGACTATACCAAAGAGTTCCACTACGATGGCGATGCTTCGAGGGTGGAGGTCAGGCTTGTGGGCGACCCTCTCTCGGAGGACACTATCGACAATGCTCGTGCGCAGATGGAGAGCTATGGTCTGCATAAGACCGAACTTGTTGTTAAGCAGGCGAATAGCGATGAAAAACTCGACATAGGTAAGTTGCAAAAGAGCTATGCCGATATTATTGAGGATAAGAATACCCAGATTCGTGAGCTCCGTGGTAGGCTCTCCTCGCTGACGGCTATTGATACACTTTCGGGTGCGGATATCTCTCGTGAGCTTGCACTCGTAACAGAGAATATTGGTACTGTGTCACTCTCCAAGCACATTACATACAACAATGGTCAGGCGGAGGGTACTTCGGTGGTGGCTGTTGTGAAACCTGCCGACGAGAACGAGCCCATAGATTTGGAGAAGATTCGTATGTGGCTATCGGTGCGCACAAAGAATGGCAATGTAAAGGTTATCAAAGAGTAAGGAGCGATGGCTAAAAGTCAAGATAAATTCACGATTTGGCAGAGCATCGCCTACTATCTGATTTTGGGTGGTGCGAAACTGATAGGCTATTTGCCCTATTGGGTGCTATACCATCTGCTTGCTCCATTTATCTACTGGGTGCTCTATCGCTTGTTGCGCTACCGTCGTGGTGTAGTGAGGGGTAACTTGGCGGCTGCCTTCCCCGAAAAGAGCTTCGAGGAGAGGTTGGAGATTGAGCGCAAGTTCTACCACCACCTTTCGGAAGTTTTTGTGGATGTGTTGGATATGACAAGTATGACCCCCGAGGAGCTTAAACGCCGTATGAGGGTCACAAATATGGAGCAGACCGATAGTGAGATAGGTAGTAAGAACTGGATTGCAGCCCTTGCTCACTTTGGCGAGTGGGAGTATTTCTCGGTCTATTCTATCGACCACCCATATCATAATATCGGAGTGTATCATCCTCTTAGTAGTAAGGTGATGGATCGCTTTATGCTCTATATCCGTCGTAGGTTTGGTATGGAGGTGGCTCCTATGAACTCCCTTGCACGCCCTGTGGTCAAAAACCTCAAAGCAGGTGAGCAAATGGCACTCGGACTCATTGCCGATCAGCGCCCCCGATGGGCAGAGAGCGATAAGGTGTGGCGTACATTCTTAAATCAACCATCGCTCTTCTTTGGCGGTATTGGCAACTATGCCAAACGCTTTGGTATGATGGTTTATACGCTTGATATCGAAAAGATTAAACCTTCGCACTATGAGTGCCGCTTTGTGCAGCTCTACGATGGCGTGGAGGATGTGTCGGATACGGAGATTATGGATCGCTATGTGGTACAGATTGAGGAGATGATTCGTCGTCGCCCCGAGCTGTGGCTCTGGTCGCACCGCAGGTGGAAACATAAACCCCCAGTAATAAATAATTAGAACAACAATGCTCAAAACGCAAGTCGTAATACTCAACTGGAATGGTGAGAAGTGGCTCTCCCGCTTCCTCGCTCGTGTGGTGGCAACAACGCCCTCGGAGTGGGGCAGTGTGATTGTTGCCGATAATGGCTCGACGGACTCTTCGGAGGCTATTGTACGAGCAATGGAGGGCGTGGAGTGGCTGCCTTTGGGCGAAAACTTTGGCTTTGCCGAAGGTTATAATAGGGCGCTCGCACAGCTCGATGGCGAGGTCTTTGTGCTGCTCAATAGCGATGTTGAGCCAGCTGATGGCTGGTTGGAACCACTCGTAAGGAGATTGGAGGAACGCCCCGAGGTGGGTGCGTTGCAACCCAAGATTCGCTCCTATGGCGAGCCTGACTACTTTGAGTATGCAGGTGCGGCTGGTGGTTTTGTGGATTGCTATGGCTATCCCTTCTGCCGAGGACGCATTATGAGTACGGTGGAGAAGGATGAGGGGCAGTATGATGAGCCGAGGAAGATTTTTTGGGCGTCGGGTGCTTGTATGGTAATCAGGAGTGAGGTGTGGCGCAAATCGGGCGGACTCGATGGCGACTTCTTTGCACATATGGAGGAGATAGACCTCTGCTGGCGACTGCAACTTATGGGATATGAAGTGGAGGTTGTGCCCCAGAGCGTTGTGTATCACATGGGTGGCGGCACGCTCCCCAATAACTCTCCTCGCAAAATATATTTCAACTACCGAAATTCGCTCTCGATGTTGCATAAGTGTCTGCCCGAGAGGGAGTTATGGCGATTGGGCGTGCGCAGGGCTATGGACTGGCTCTCGTGGGGCGTCTATGTACTCTCGGGCAAATGGGGTTTTGCGGGCGCAGTTGTGAGGGCACATCGTGATTATTGTGCCCAGCGTGCAGTTCTCGAAGAGAAGCGTCGCAAGGTGCAGCAGATGGCGACCAATGCCGAGATTGCGACTATTTATCCTCGCTGGATGGTGTGGCGCTACTATGTTATGGGCAAGAGGCGTTTTGGACAACTCGGGTGGTAAAAACTGATAATTATCGTTTTTCGATTTTCGCAAAGGTTCGTAAGTGGGGGCTGAACGGAGTTGCACACTATGCCGAGCGATAACATTTTAGACAAATAAACATTTTATTTGCCAATATCAATTTTATTTGTATCTTTGCGCTCGCTAACAAGTTTTAGCGATTCATTGAGCCATGGTGTAATGGTAACACTGCAGATTTTGGTTCTGTCATTCTGAGTTCGAGTCTCGGTGGCTCAACGACAATAGGGAGAGTTCGTCTGAACTCTCCCTATTGCGTTTTTTCGGAGTATTTCTATCGGTTTAGAATATCGACTCTGCGGTCTCGGTGGTGAGGAGTTCGAGAGCTTTGATGCCCATCACGGAGTTGCCTTTGGAGTTCAGGCGAGGGCTCCACACCGCTACGGAGTATCGGAGGGGATAGATTGCAACAATTCCACCACCCACGCCACTCTTTCCTGGAAGTCCCACAAGGTAGGCAAACTCGCCCGCCTCATCATAGAAACCGCAAGTCTGCATAATGGCATTGATACGCTTTACTTGCGAGGTTGTCAGTGTGATGCCTGCGTAGTCAAAGGGGCGATTGTGGTTTGCAAAGGCTGCAAAAGCCACCGCCAACTCCCTGCAACTCATCTCAATAGAACACATAAGGAAGTAGAAATGCAAGACCTCCTCGATGTCGTTTTCGATTGTGCCGTGATATTTCAGCAGATTGGCAATGGCGGCATTAAGGTAGCCCGTGCTGCGCTCCGATAGCGCCACACTATGGTTGTACTCTATGGTGTTGTTGTTTGCAACTGCACGCACGAAGCGGAGAAAATCCTCCTCGGGATTGGAAAGGTGCGAGAGCAAGATATCCGCCATCACGATAGCACCCGCATTGATGAAGGGGTTGCGGGGCAAACCTTTCTCCATTTCGAGCTGCACGAGTGAGTTGAACGCTGTGCCCGAAGGCTCTTTGCCCACTCTTTTCCAGAGGGCGTCGCCCTTGATTGAGTGGCACATTGCAAGGGCGAAAACTTTGGAAATACTCTGTATCGAAAACCTTGTGTCTGCACTCTCAATAGCAGCTGTTTCGCCCGAAAGGGTGTGTATGCACATACCGAACTGGTCGGGGTTGACATTCGCCAACTCGGGGATGTAGTCTGCCTGCTTACCCTCTTTTGAATAGGGGAGAATTGCTTTGTGAATACGCTCTAATATCTGTAAGTAGTCCATAAATGCGTAGTAGTCCTATGTTTTATGTGTAGTTTCTCCGCAAATTTAACACAATAATAGTAAAAACGACCTCCTCGCAACATTTTTTTTCAGGGAGCAAAGCACCGAACGAACAAGAGCAATATTTTTTTATAAGTGCCACTTACAATTTAGACACTTGTAAGTTTTTTTTATTGCTATTCCTTTTGTTCCGCTACCAAAGAGAACGAATAGTGTCGAGATTGACCGCAGTAAAGTCCTCTACAATGAGGTCGGGGGATGCGGTTTCAAGCTGATGGCGATGGTGGGTAGTTGTGAGGGTTATGACCTTCATACCCGCAGCCCTGGCGGCAGCAACGCCTGCAAGTGCATCCTCAAAAACCACACACTCCTCAGGAGCAACTCCCAATTTATCGGCAGCAGTGAGGAAAATCTCGGGGTGGGGCTTGCACATAGTGACCATATCGCCACTGATGCGAACATCAAAGAAGGGCTCAATGTTGCATTTGTCGAGCACGAAATCGACATTCAGCTTAGGACCCGAGGAGCCTACGGCGCATTTCAAGCCCGCCTTGTGGAGCTCTGCAAGCAGTTCTCGCAATCCTGCAACGGGAGTGATTGTGGGAGCGTAAATCTCACGATATACAGCCTCCTTTTCGGCGGCAAGAGCTTCCACACCCCTCTCAGCTACGAGTTCGGCAGGGAAGAGGGCGTTGATGATATCATCGTTGCCACGACCATTCAGATGGGTGAAATCTTTGCCCTCCTCGGCGGTGACATTATAGCGCCTTGCCATTTCGGCAAAAGCCTGAAAGTGGATTGCCATATTGTTTACCAATACGCCATCCATATCAAATATTACTCCTTTGACCATAGTTGCTACTGAATTTTGATGCAAATTTAATCAAAATTGTTACCTTTGTAGGTTATTGAACAGTAAAAGAGATAATTTTTTATGTCAGATTTGCAGGCACTTCCCGAAAAAACCGTCGAGCGACTCAGTGAATATCGTCGCACCTTGCTGCGCTGTCAGAAGCAGGGCATCACTCATATTTTCTCCCACGTACTTGCTGGTATTCACGGTCTTACGGCTGTGCAGGTGCGTAGGGATTTGATGCTCATTGGCTTTTCGAGTGATACGAAAAAAGGCTATGATGTGAGCGTGTTGGCGGATTTCATTAGCGACATTCTCGACGCTCCACAGCCTATGAACATTGGCGTTATTGGTATGGGACATCTCGGACAGGCGATTACCAAGTATTTCAATAGCAAGGGTTTGAATTTGAAGATTGTTGCAGCATTTGATGTGGATGATGAGAAGGTTGGCACGACTATCGACGAGATTCCCTGCTACTCGATGACGGAGTTTGCCGAAAGAGTGGAGGAGTCGGATATCAACATTGTCATCCTTTCGTGCCCCACTCGTGTGGCGGAGGATGTGGTTTTGCCCATTGTCAATGCAGGTATCAAGGGTGTTTTGAACTTCACTTCCAAACCCCTCAATTTCCCACTCGGCATTGTTGTTGAGAACTACGATATTACAACCCTTTTGGAGAAGGTTGCCTACTTCGTAAAGGAGCAGGAACGCTCAGATATTTAATCGCTTACACCCCTTTATATGAATATTTACTACGGCTTCGATCACTTGCCAAAGATTGTGCGCCCCGTTGTTACTATCGGGTCGTTCGATGGTGTCCATCTCGGGCACTCGGCACTGCTTGGTGAGGTTGTCGCACAGGCGCAGAGGATAGGGGGTAGGAGTGTGGTCGTAACCTTTTCGCCCCATCCTCGTGAGGTTTTGCCTCGTGGCGGGGAGTTTAGGCTCCTGACCTCCACAGAGCGTAAGGCAGAACTGCTTGCTAAGCAAGGGGTGGATGAGCTCATTGTCGTGGAGTTTAATATGGCATTTGCGGCTCTCTCGGCTGAGGAGTTTGTGAGGGATTACCTCGTGGAGAGGCTCGGTATGGCGACCCTTGTGGTGGGCTACAACCACCGATTTGGGCACGATCGCAACCTTCCCGAAGACCACTTCGAGTGCTTGGGTAGGCAGTATGGCTTTGAGGTTGTGAGGGCTTCGGCATTTACTTTCGAGGGGGGCAAGGTGTCCTCATCGGTCATACGCAATCTGCTGGAAATTGGCGACTTGGAGGCGGCTGAAAAATTATTGGGACATAAACTATAAACTACTGATAATATGGAAAATATTATTTACGAAAAGGATATCAAATTGCGTGTTCGCTATAAAGAGACCGACCAGATGGGCGTTGTCCACCACTCCAATTACCCTGTGTATTATGAGTATGCTCGCACGGAACTCTTGCGTGAGCGAGGTTTTACCTATAAGGCAATGGAAGAGGGGGGAGTAATGATGCCTGTTAGGGAGGTGGGTATGAAATTCCTCACGCCCGCAAGGTACGACGATCTGCTGACCATCACGGTTAAGATGCACGACATTAAGGGCGCTCGTTTGCGCTTCGACCACGAAATCCGCAACGAGGCGGGCGAACTGGTCAATACGGGCTTCGTGGAACTCGTCTTCGTAAACTCCACCACCCGCCGCCCCTGCCACGCCCCCGAGTGGTTTGCAAAATTATTCAAAGCAGAGTAGGAGAATAAATAAAAAGGATAGCTTGCACAAGCTATCCTTTTTGTTATGCGTTGTATCTGTCGGCTAATTCTTTGCCCAAGTGTTGGAGAGGATGAGGGCGGGAATGACGATGGGAAGTGTGGTGACGAGGATGAACATCTCGTACTTAACAATGGGTGCCAGGAGCATAACCACGCCCATTGCAAGGCAAGTGATGCCCATTACAAGTCGCAAGCGACGGATGTTATACTGCGCACGCTTCTCGGCGGAGGCAGTGTTGTAACCCGAAATCAACCAATCGCCCTTGCCAATCAGAATGAGGATGCCGAAAAGTGCAAAGAGTGCTGCCAGCCACCAAAGTGTGATAATTTCCGCTATTTCCATCGTGTTTCAGGGTTTTTAGTCAAACGATTGCATACCACTCTGCGCAATCTTTATCATACGCTGGTACTGGTGGGGCGTGAGCTCCATAAAGAAGTAGTGGATTGGATCAACCCTCATTCCATTGTGCTTGATTTCATAATGGAGATGGGGCGAGAGCGAGAGTCCGCTATTGCCCGTCAGACCGATGATGTCGCCTCGACGCACCTTCTGTCCCTTCTTTACATCAATTTGCGAAAGGTGGCTATACTGCGTTTCGTAGCCGTTGCCGTGCTCGATGACGATGTAGCGACCAGAGGTTGTCTTGCGGGTCTTTACCTCCTTGACCTTGCCGTCGGCAGTGGCAAATACACGAGAGCCGGTAGGCACGGTGTAATCCACGCCTTGATGCGACACAAGGCTTTTGTAGAAGGGGTGAATTAGCATACCATAGGGGGCGGTGAGAAGTGTGAGCTCGTTATTGATAACAGGCTGAATAGCAGGGATATTATTCGCTTTTGTGCCCATACTATCCACAGCCTGCGACATCCTCGCAAAGACGGTCGAGAGGTGTTGCTCATTGCTCTCAAAGCGACTCATTCGTTCGTTCATCTCTCGGTATAGTTCCGTTTCGCTCATCTTTGCTAAGCGCTCGTGGTTGTTCCAGCGCAGGTCGGTGGAGTTGTCGGCAAACTCATAAGGCTCCGACTCAAAGAGGATGCGAAATACATTTTTGTCCCTCTCAATAACATTATCCAAAACCAACTGCACAGTGTCGTATCGCCCCTCAATGGCGGTGTAGTCTGCTATCAAACGCTCGTTGCGCACTCGTTGTGAGTGCTGGGTGGGGGTGTCAAAAAGCGTGAATAGCAGATATATGCCAACAAGCGACAGCGCAAAGAGCACAACATTGGATAGTATGCGACCAACGACCGAGCCAAAGCGACTTGCTCGGCTCTCGCTGGGAGGATATATGTTGTAACGCCTACTCATTGCTTGTGCCCTCGATTGTTTCAAAGGTAGTGGTCTTAGCCTGCTCGATGATGTGGTCGAACTCAGCCTCGGTCATATCCCTGCGGAAGTAGTTGATGGGATCGACATTGTTGCCCATATAGATAACTTCATAGTGGAGGTGGGGACCCGTCGAACCACCCGTTGAACCCATATAACCAATAAGTTCTCCACGCTTAACCTCCTGACCTACAACAACAAGTCGTTCGTTTAGGTGTGCGTAGCGGGTCTTGTAGCCAAAACCGTGATCAATGACCAACTGCTGACCATAACCCTTGCGACGCAAACCCTTCTCGGAGCGCACCACCTTACCGTTGCCAGTGGCATAGATAGGGTCGCCTCTTCGACCTCCGAAGTCGATGCCTTTATGGGGAATGTAGCGCTTATAAATGGGGTGGAGCCTGCGACCAAATGCACCAATGGGACCACGCAAATCTTTCTTGTTGATGGGCCAAATTGCGGGAATGGACGCCGCCATTTTCTCCTTATCCTTCGAGAGTATCTGTAACTCATCGAGCGAGCGACTCTGGCGGTAAATCTCTCTTGTAAGCGCATCGAGCGAGCGCCACGAGTTGCGAACAATGCCGTTGTAATCGCCATTTAGAGTGCTATATGTTGCCTCCGAATATGGAGTGTAGATACCTGCAATTGTGAGCGTGTCGGCACCGAAGAGCGAACGATAGACATAGTTGTCACGCTGGGCAAGCGAAGTGACCTTCTCATTGGTGGCAGCCATACGGCTGTCGAGTACCGCAAATTTACCTGCAAGTCGGCTTCCTTCCGCCTCCAAAGAGCGTAACTTCGGAGTGTAATATGTAAGCGAATAGACGAGGTTTACGACCAGTGAAGCGAGTATAAAAAGGAGTGCACGCCTGATGATTGTAAAGCGTTTCAGGCGCTTTGGACGCTCAATTTGTTCGTAGGCGAGCGTCTTGGGGTTAAATTTATACTCTTTTTTGTACATTTCTTGAAAAATGGCACTCTTTCAGAGGGCAAAATTAGAGTAAAATATGTAATTTTGCAACCTTGAAAATATGAGTATAATTGATAACGATATAATTTCAGAAAGAGTATGATGACATCAAACGAAATCAGGAAGAAATTTCTTGACTTTTTTGAGAGCAAAGAGCACACTATTGTGCCTTCTGCTCCTATGGTGGTGAAGAACGATCCCACACTTATGTTTACCAATGCTGGTATGAACCAGTTTAAGGATATCTTCCTCGGTAATGCCGAGAAGAAATACAATCGTGCAGCCGACACTCAGAAGTGTTTGCGTGTTTCGGGTAAGCACAACGACCTCGAAGAGGTAGTTCACGACACCTACCACCACTCAATGTTCGAGATGCTCGGCAACTGGTCTTTTGGCGACTACTTCAAAAAAGAGGCGATTGATTGGGCTTGGGAGCTTCTCACTGAGGTCTATAAGATGCCCAAAGATAGGCTCTATGCCACCGTATTTGAGGGTGCTCCCGAGGAGGGCGTGCCTATGGACCAGGAGGCATATGATATGTGGAAACAGTATCTTCCCGAGGACCACATCATTCTCGGTAACAAACACGACAACTTCTGGGAGATGGGCGAGACCGGTCCCTGTGGTCCTTGTAGTGAGATTCACTTCGATCTCCGTAGCGAGGAGGAGATTGCCGAGAAGCCTGGTCGTGAGATGGTAAATATGGGTCACCACCTCGTAATCGAGATTTGGAACCTCGTATTTATGCAGTTCAATCGTAAGGCAAACGGCTCGCTCGAACCCCTGCCTCACAAACATATCGACACTGGTATGGGCTTTGAGCGCCTCTGTATGGTGCTTCAAAATAAGCAGAGCAACTACGATACCGATGTGTTCCAGACTCGCATTAGCGAGATTGCAGCTCTTTCGGGTAAACGCTATGGTGAGGACGCAAAGGCAGATGTTGCAATGAGGGTTATCGCAGACCACTTGCGTACCATTTCGTTCTCGATTGCCGATGGTCAGTTGCCCAGCAATGTAAAGGCAGGTTATGTTATCCGTCGAATTTTGCGTCGTGCTGTGAGGTATGGCTACACCTACCTCGGCTTCAACGAGCCTTTCATCTGCAAACTTGTTCCCGGTCTTGTTGAGCAGATGGGCGAGCAGTTCCCCGAACTTAAAGCACAGCAGAATCTGATCGTGAGCGTTATCTGCGAAGAGGAGACTGCATTCCTCAAAACCCTCGCAACAGGTATCAACCTCTTGGAGGGTGTTATGAATAAGAGCCGTGCTGCGGGTAAGAGCGTTATTGATGGTAAGTCGGCATTTACCCTCTATGATACCTATGGTTTCCCCATCGACCTCACAGAGCTTATCGCAAGGGAGAATGGTATGAGCGTAGATTTGGAGGCATTTGATGTTGAGTTGCAGGCTCAGAAGGCTCGTTCACGCAACGCAGCAGTTGTGGAGAACGACGACTGGGTAGAGATTGTTGCTGGTGCAACCACCGAGTTTGTGGGCTACGACAACCTTACCGCAGAGGTTAAGATTGTACGCTACCGCAAAGTAACCACCAAAGGCAAAACTCTCTATCAGCTCGTATTCGACCGCACACCCTTCTATGCAAATAGTGGTGGTCAGGTAGGCGATAAGGGTACTATTGAGGCAGAGGGTACACTCCTTGCAGTAGTAGACACCATTAAGGAGAATGGTCTTCCTATTCACATCGTGTCGGAGCTTCCCGCAAATGTGGAGGCAACATTTGTGGCAACCGTTGATGAGGAGAGTCGCCTTGCTTCGGCTCGTCACCACTCCGTGACCCACTTGATGCACAAGGCACTTCGTGACCTTCTTGGCTCGCACGTAGAGCAGAAGGGCTCGCTCGTATGCCCCGACTACTTGCGCTTCGACTTCTCGCACTTCCAGAAAGTGACCGACGAGGAGTTGCGTCAGGTGGAGAAGGAGGTTAATCGTATGATTCGTGCAAACTATGCACTTGATGAGAATCGTGAGTGCTCCATTGAGGAGGCACAGAAGGCTGGCGCAATGATGCTCTTCGGCGAGAAGTATGGTGACAAAGTGAGGATGATTCGCTTTGGCGAGAGTGTAGAGCTTTGTGGTGGTACCCACGTGAGCGCTACGGGTGCTATTGGTCAGTTTAAGATTGTGAGCGAGAGTGCTATTTCGGCAGGTGTAAGGCGTATCGAGGCTATCGCAGGTGGCGTAGCTGAGGAGGCAGGATATAAACTCGAAGAGACCCTCAAAGAGATTCAGAAGAGCGTGGGCTCGCCCGCACTCTTGCAGTCCATCAAGAAGATGATTGAGGATAATGCCGAGCTTCGCAAGGAGATTGAGGGCTTCCGTGCAGAGAAAGCTAAGGCTGTGGCTGCTGAGATTGGCAGTCTCATTGGCGATAGGAGCGTAATCTCGAAGATTATTGATATGCCTGTTGATATGGTTAAGGATGCAGTTTATGCACTCCGCACCGCAAATCCCGATGTGGCAATCGTGCTTGGTAGCCGTGAGGGTGGCAAGCCTATGTTGGCAGTAGCTGTTGGCGACAACCTCGTGAAGGCGGGCGTTAAGGCAGGTGACATCGTGCGCAACGCTGCAAAAGAGATGCAGGGTGGCGGTGGCGGTCAGCCCTTCTACGCAACTGCGGGCGGTAAGAATCCTGAGGGCTTGGAGAAAGCCATCGCTGTTGCAGAGGAGATGATTCTTGGCATCGTAAAATAATTATTATTGTAAAGGCTGAGCGAAGTCAGCGCTAAAAGTTTTTGGTTCCGCTTTTGTGCCAGAGTGGCACTTTTGTGAGGGTGGTTCCGAATTAAGGCTGAGCAAAGTCTGCACTAAAAGTTTTTGGTTCCGCTTTTGTGCCAGAGTGGCACTTTTGTGAGGGCGGCTCCGAATTAAGGCTGAACAAAGTCAGCGCTAAAAGTTTTTGGTTCCGCTTTAAGCGGAGAAAAAGAAAAATTTACAAATAAAAATAAAAGAAAATGGCACAGAAAGTATTGCTTATGATTCTGGATGGTTGGGGCAAGGGTGGTCACAACCAAGCAGATGTTATCTATACCGCACAACCCGAGTTTATGAACTCGTTGGAGGCTAAGTATCCCAATGCAGAGCTTCGCACCGATGGCGAGAATGTAGGTCTGCCCGAGGGTCAGATGGGTAACTCGGAGGTGGGTCACCTCAATATTGGCGCTGGTAGGGTAGTGTATCAGGACCTCGTGAAGATCAATCGTGCTTGCCGTGACAACTCCATTATGGAGAATGTGGAGGTAAAGGCTGCTTTTGAGTATGCAAAGGAGAAAGGCGTGAAAGTTCACTTTATGGGTCTTGTGAGCGATGGTGGCGTACACAGCCAACAGTCGCACCTCAATAAACTCTTCGATATTGCTCAGGCGTATGGTCTTTCGGATAGAACTTTTGTACACTGCTTTATGGATGGTCGTGATACCGACCCTCAGAGTGGCAAGGGTTACATCGAGGCTTTGGAGGACCACTTGAAAGTTAGCGGTGGTAGGATTGCGTCGATTATTGGTCGCTACTATGCAATGGATAGGGACAAACGCTGGGAGAGGGTTAAGATTGCCTACGACCAGATTGTTAAAGGCGAGGGTAAGCACGCTACAGATATGATTGCTGCCGTTGCAGAGAGCTACGCAGAAGGTGTGACCGATGAGTTTATCAAACCCATTGTTGCTGTTGATGAGAACGACCAGCCCATCGGCTTGATTGAGGCTAATGATATGGTTATCTTCTTCAACTTCCGTAATGATAGGGCAAAAGAGCTCACTATTGTGCTCACTCAGCAGGATATGCCCGAGGAGGGTATGAAGACCTTGCCTCTCTACTACTGCTGTATGACTCCCTATGATGCAAAGTTTGAGGGTCTGCACATCTTGTTCGACAAGGATAATGTGGAAAATACTATTGGCGAGTATGTTTCGTCGCTCGGTATGAAACAGTTGCGCATTGCTGAGACTGAGAAATATGCACACGTAACCTTCTTCCTCAATGGTGGTCGTGAAGCTGAGTTTGCAGGCGAGAGCCGCATCTTGGTTCCTTCGCCTAAGGTTGCAACATACGACCTTCAACCCGAGATGAGTGCCCCTGAGGTTGCAGAGGCGCTTGTTGCAGAGCTCAAAAAGCAGGAGTTTGACTTCATTGCTTTGAACTTTGCAAATGGCGATATGGTTGGTCACACAGGTGTGTGGGACGCAATCTATAAGGCTGTAAAGACTGTGGATGGCTGTGTGAAAGATGTGGTTACTACCGCAGTTGAGAATGGCTATGAGGTTGTCATCATCGCCGATCACGGTAATGCCGACAATGCAGTGAATGAGGATGGCTCGCCCAATACAGCACACTCATTGAACCCCGTGCCCATCATTGTGGTATCGGATAGGGTGGCAAGCGTGGAGAATGGTGTATTGGCAGATGTTGCGCCCACCGTGCTGAAACTTATGGGTGTAGAGCAGCCCAAAGAGATGACTGGTAAAGCACTTGTTGCTTTCAAGTAGTCCCAATAGAGTAGGGCACACCTTATATATTATATATATGTAAAAGTTGGCGGAGGAAAACCTTCGCCAACTTTCATATTCCACAAAAAGGGGCGATGCGGATTGCATCGCCCCTCTCCTTTGAAGTTTTAAGTGGTCAAATAGATTGTTATCTTTTGACCTGTGGAGTCAATCTTTTACTCGGCTTTGTGTACGAGAGTGATAATCTCGCCACCGTGAAGAATAGCCTGCTCGTTGGCGGGAAGGGTCTTCCACGCACGCTCGGGCAACGATTTCTTCAAGCCCACCTTCACATACTCCATATCTACGATGGGGCACACTTTCAGGTAACCGCCCAAAATCATTGTGTTGAAAAGGCGAGCGTTACCCATCTTTGCGCACTCCTCAGTAGCATTGATGGTGTAGATGTTGATGTCTTTACGAGTAGGGTGGGTAGTGATACCGTTGGTATCATAGATGAGGTTGCCACCAGGGCGAACGCTTGCCTCGAACTTATCCAAGCTCTGCTGGTTGAGCACGATGACAGTGTCGCACTTGTGAACGATGGGCGAGCTGACGGGTTTGTCGCTAACCACAACGGTTACATTGGCAGTACCACCACGCATCTCGGGACCGTAGCTGGGCAACCAAGTAACCTCATAACCCTGCAACATACCCGAATATGCCAAAATTTTACCGGTCGAGAGGACACCCTGTCCACCGAAACCTGCAATAATCAATTCCTGTTTCATATTTCTTTCTGTTGTTTTAGGGGGTTATTCGTCTTTGATATCACCAAGAGGATACTCTGCAACCAGATTTTCCTCCATCCACTTGTTTGCCTGTACGGGACTCATCTTCCAACCGCTATTGCAAGTTGCAACGAACTCCACGAACGACAAACCTTTACCTGCAAGCGAGTTCTCCAATGCTTTGCGCATAGCCTTCTTAGCCTTGCGAACAGCTGCGGGGGTGTGAACACTCTGGCGAGTAACATAGCATACACCAGGAAGTTGGCAAACGAAGTTGGCAACTTTGTAGGGGTAGCCGTGCAACTGAGGATCACGACCATAGGGGCAGGTTGCAGTCTTCATACCGATGAGGGTATTGGGCGACATCTGACCACCAGTCATACCATAGATTGCGTTGTTTACATAGAATACTGCGATGCTCTCGCCACGATTGCACACGTGGATGCTCTCGGCGGTACCGATAGCTGCCAAGTCGCCATCGCCCTGATAGGTGAAGACGAGTTTGTCGGGATAGAGCCTGTGGGCTGCGGTAGCAACTGCTGCTGCACGACCGTGAGCTGCCTGAATCCAGTCGATATTGAGGTAGTTGTATGCAAATACCGAGCAACCTACGGGTGAAACACCAATGGTCTTCTCCTGAACGCCCATCTCGTCGATAACCTCAGCGATGAGTTTGTGGATAGTACCGTGGCTACAACCGGGGCAGTAGTGCATTACCTTGTCTGTCAAGACGGGAGTCTTTGAATATACCAAATTCTCTTTGGTCTTCTCAACTATATATTCTGCCATAACGATCTAACTATTTAATGATTTTGTTTTTGAGTGCCTCATAAACCTGATCGGGGCTATATACAGCACCACCAGTGCGACCGTAGTGCTCTACGGGAACAGCACCATTTACTGCGAGTCTTACATCATCAACCATCTGACCCATATTCAACTCTGCAACGAGTACGCCTTTTGTCTTAGCAGCAACCTCAGCAATCTTCTTGCTGGGGAAGGGCCAGAGTGTGATAGGACGGATAAGACCTACCTTGTAACCCTCTGCACGAGCCATCTCGATGGTCTCTTTGCAGATACGAGCCGACGAACCAAATGCTACGATGAGGTAGTCTGCATCCTCGCATTTATACTCCTCATAGCGTACCTCCTCAGCTTCGCAACGAGCATATTTCTCAAAAATCTTGTAGTTGAACTGCTCCTGTGCATAGGGATCCAACTCCAAAGAGGTGATGATATTGTAGTCGCGATCTGCGGTCTTACCAGTAGTAGCCCAGCTACCGTTCATCTGGCGTACCTCTTCGTCGGTCCAGCGGGGGCGCTGCTCTGCGAGCTCCACCTTCTCCATCATCTGACCAATGACACCATCGGAGAGAATCATCACGGGGTTGCGATATTTGAATGCCAAATCGAATGCGTCGAATACGAAGTCGTGCATCTCCTGCACCGAAGCGGGTGCAAGCACGATAGTCTTGTAGTCGCCGTGACCGCCACCCTTAACTGCCTGATTGTAGTCGCTCTGTGCAGGCTGAATAGTACCAAGACCTGGACCACCACGAGTTACATTCACAACAACGCAGGGAAGCTCTGCACCTGCCAAGTAGGTCAAACCCTCGCACATAAGGCTAATACCAGGGCTCGACGACGAGGTCATAACCTTCTTACCGCAAGCTGCGCCACCATAAACCATATTGATAGACGACACCTCACTCTCTGCCTGAACAACCACCATACCTGTGGTTTCCCAGGGTTTGCGCTCCATAAGTGTCTCCATTACCTCGCTCTGGGGGGTAATAGGATAGCCGAAATAACCATCGGCACCGCAACGAATCGCAGCTTCTGCGATAACTTCGTTGCCTTTCATCAATTTAACTTCTCCCATAGCTTACTCAAATTTTTGTCTGTAAACTGTAATACAAGTGTCGGGGCAAATAATTGCACAACTGGCGCAACCCGTACAGTTATCGGGGTTTGCCATATGGACATAGTTATAACCTTTGCCATTGACATTTGGCGAGAGTGCCAAAACATCACAGGGGCAAGAGGCAACACACACCTCGCAGCCTTTGCAGCGCTCGGTATCCACAACGATAGTTCCCTTAATTTTTGCCATACTGTTTAGTAGTTAGTTATTATTAAATATAAGTATTCTCTCTAAAACTCGTGAATCACAACACCGCTGCGCAACTTAGGCTCAAACCAAGTAGTTTTGGGAGGCATAATGTTGCCGCTATCTGCGATGTCGATGAGCTGTTGCATTGAAACGGGGTAGAGTGCAAAGGCAACCTTCATCTCGCCACTATCAACTCTCTTCTGCAACTCTCCAAGACCACGAATACCGCCTACGAAGTCGATTCGTTTGTCCCTGCGGAGGTCTTTGATGCCGAGAACTTTATCCAATACGAGGTTGGAAAGAACGGTTACATCAAGAACGCCGATGGGGTCGTTGTCGTCGTAGGTACCCTCTTTGGCAGTCATTGAGTACCACTCGCCTTCCAAATAAAGACCGAAGTTGTGGAGAGCGTTGGGCTTGTAAATCTCTGCGCCAACCCTCTCAACCACAAAGTCTTTCTCAACCTCAGCCAAGAACTCCTCCTTAGTAAGACCATTGAGATCTTTCACAACACGATTGTAGTCGATGATGTTGAGCTGTGCGTCGGGGAAGATAACAGCCAAGAAGTAGCAATACTCCTCCTCGCCAGTGTGGTTAGGATTTGCCTTCATACGCTCCTCGCCAACCCTTGCAGCAGCTGCTGTACGGTGGTGACCATCGGCAACATAGAGTGCGGGGATCTGCTCGAAGATTGCAGTGATGTTCTTGATATCCTCATCGCCATCCACAAGCCACAGAGTGTGACCCACGCCATCCTCGCTCACAAAGTCATACTTGGGAGCCTCGGCAATAATGCGATTGACGATAGAGTTCATATCCTCCCTTTCGGGGTAGGCGAAGAATACTGGCTCCAAGTTAGCGCTTTGTGCCCTAACGTGTTTCATCCTATCCTCCTCCTTATCTGCTCGGGTAAGCTCGTGCTTTTTGATGCGACCTTCAAGATAGTCCTCAAAGTGGCAGCAAGCAACAAGACCATACTGGCGTTTGCCATTCATAGTCTGTGCATAGATGTAGTAGCACTCCTTCTCCTCTTTGAGAAGCCAGCCTTTCTCTTTCCAAGTCTTGTAGTTGCTCACGGCCTTCTCATAGACAGCCTCGTCGTGCTCGTCGATAATGGGGTCGAAGTCAATCTCGGGTTTGATGATGTGCAAAAGGCTTTTCTCGCCAGCCTCAGCCTTTGCTTCAATCGAGTTGAGAACATCGTAGGGGCGGGATGCTACCTCACTTGCCAATTCTTGTGGTGGGCGTACACCGCAAAATGCTTTAATCTTTACCATAATCGTGGGGGATTATTTGTTTACTTGGAATTTGCGATTGTCGTTCACAAAGAAATCTACAATCTGCATTGCAGCAGCTTTTGCAGCGTTGTAGTTAGCCTCAGCGGTCTCTGCGCCCTGTTTCTTGGGAGTTGCAAATACCCTGTTGCCATATTTCTCTACAAGTTCTGCCTGGCAAGCAGCTGCGATGTCGCTTGCATACTTCAAATCCTCACGCTCGCCAAGAACAGCCATCAAATCCTCCTCATTGATAACCTCTTTGCGTGCAGTATTCACCAAGATAGCGCCCTTGGGCATACTCTCCAAGAGGTGACGATCTACCGATTTAAGGTATTTGGGAGTTGCGGGGATGTGGAGCGAGATATAGTCGCATTTTGCATAGAGCTCCTCTGCGGTCTCTACACGGGTTACGCCATTATTCTCAAAGATGCTCATATCGGTAATCGAGGGCGAAAGGGCATAGACCTCCATACCGAGGGCTTTGCCATAGCGACCAACAATCTGACCGATGTTGCCATAGCCGTGAATACCGAGCTTCTTGCCGCTAATCTCCTTACCAGTACCGGGTTTGAAGGTGTTGCGGGACATATAAATCATCATACCGAGAGCCAACTCTGCAACAGCATTTGCGTTCTGACCAGGAGTGTTCATTACAACAATGCCACGCTCGGTAGCAGCTGCGCAGTCCACATTGTCGTAGCCAGCACCTGCACGAACAACAATTTTGAGCTGAGGAGCAGCCTCCATAACCTCGGCGGTCACTTTGTCGCTACGCACGATGAGAGCATCGGCATCTTTGACAGCCTCCAAGAGCTGAGCCTTCTCGGTGTATTTTTCAAGCAGGGCAAGTTCCATCCCTGCCTCTTTAACCACATTAGCAATAGCCTCTACAGCTGCTTTTGCAAAGGGTTTTTCGGTTGCAACTAAAATTTTCATAGGTTCTATTAAGCCATAAAAGTCCACAGCTCGCTCTCTTTTATGCTCATAGGTATATGGCACAATGGTAGGCATACTGTGGACTTTTACTATTTAGGTAATAAAATTGTCTGATTATTTAATGTGAAGTTTCTCAAACTCCTGCATACACTCTACGAGGGCTTTGACGCTCTCAATAGGAAGTGCATTGTAGCAGCTGGCACGGAAACCACCAACGAGGCGGTGACCCTTGATACCAACCATACCACGAGCCTTTGCAAACTCCATAAACTCACCAGCCAGCTCCTCATACTCGGGCTCCATTACGAAGCAGATGTTCATCCTCGAACGATCCTCCTTAGCAGCGGTACCTTTGAAGAGTTTATTGCGGTCAATCTCATTGTAGAGAAGCTCTGCCTTCTCGCAGTTGATGCGATACATCTCCTTCATACCGCCAATGCTCTTCATCCAACGCAATGTTTCGAGAAGTACATAGATGGGGAATACGGGAGGAGTATTATACATCGAGTTGTTATCAACGTGAGTTTTGGGGTGTACCATACTGGGCACATTGCGAACAACTTTCTCCATCATATCGTCACGGATGATAACGAAGGTTACACCAGCAGGAGCCAAGTTCTTCTGCGCACCACCATAGATAATTGCATACTTCGACACATCAACGGGGTGGCTCAAAATGTCCGAGCTCATATCGCAGATGTGAGGAATGGGGGAGTCGATGTCGATGTGGTTCTCTGTACCGTAGATGGTGTTGTTCATACAGGTGTAGAGGTAGTCACAGTCGGTAGGAATGGTATAGCCCTTGGGAATAGCCGAGAAGTTGCTCTCCTCGCCACTTGCAATAACCTCTACCTCGCCGAAGAGTTTAGCCTCTTTGATAGCTTTCTTGGTCCAAACGCCAGTATTTACATAAGCAGCTTTGGTGCCGAGGAAGTTGTAAGGAATCTGGAAGAACTGAGTGCTTGCGCCACCACCAACAAAGAAGATCTGGTAGTTGTCGGGGATCTCCAAGAGCTCACGGAAGAGAGCCTTAGCCTCATCCATCACTGCATCGAAGTCTTTGGTACGGTGCGAAATCGAGAGAATCGACAAACCGCTACCATTGAAATCCAAAACAGCCTCAGCTGCTTTCTTAATCACTACATCGGGCAAGATCGAAGGTCCTGCGTTGAAATTGTGTTTTACCATTTGATTAGAATAGGTTAAAAAGTTAGTATTGTGTGTAATTCAAAAAAGTCCGTCGCTTGTGTATTACATCCGCAAATATACACCTTATTTTAATGTTAAACAATAGAAACTCTCTTTATTTTTGCCCCAATGTAAGAAAAAATAACCTATCTTTGCCCTTTGATTCAAACCCAAAGAAGGAGATGATAAAATCAATGACAGGTTTCGGTAAGTCCGAAATCGCTACTTCGGAGCGTAAAATTACAGTTGAGACACGCTCGCTCAATGGCAAACAGTTGGATCTTTCGGTCAAACTGCCTGCACGCTATCGTCAATTCGAGTATGAAATTCGCAACCGTGCCGCAAAGGTGTTGCAGCGTGGTAAGGTTGATATGTTTATCACGGTGGAGAACACCTCCGCAAAGGCTACTGCTACGAGTGTCAATGCTGAGCTTTTTGGTTTCTATGCCAAAGAGTTGCAGGGCTTGATGGAGAGCAATGGTATGAGCCTTAGTGGTGATGTGAATGCGGCAATTCTGTCGTCGGTTATGCGTATGCCCGATGTCGTTTCGAGTGAGGCAGATGCTGTGAGCGAGGAGGAGAGCGCAGCGCTTCTTAAAGCCGTCGATGAGGCACTCGCAGCTCACGACCAGTTCCGTATTCAGGAGGGTGGAGTGCTGATTGCAGACCTGCTTCATAGGGTGGATTTAATTCAGAGTTATAAGCAGAGCGTTATCCCATTTGAGGAGCGTCGTACTGGTGTTATCCGCCAGCGCATCCTCGATCAACTCTCGCAGCTCGCTGTTAATTACGATGCCAACCGCCTCGAACAAGAGATGATTTTCTATCTTGAAAAACTCGATATTACAGAGGAGAAAGTAAGGCTCGACAAGCACTGCGACTACTTCCGTGAGGTGGCAGCGGGCGAAGAAAATGTGGGTCGTAAGCTTGGCTTTGTGGCACAAGAGATGGGACGAGAAATCAACACTATGGGCTCGAAGGCAAATGACTCTGACATCCAGATTTTGGTAGTTAAAATGAAGGATGAACTTGAAAAGATTAAAGAACAGGTACTCAATATATTATAAATGGGAAAACTTATAATTTTTTCTGCCCCCTCGGGCTCAGGAAAAACCACCATTGTGCGTAAGTTGATGCAGTTGGTAGAGGGTTTGGAATTCTCTGTTTCGGCAACCTCACGCGCTCCTCGTGGCGTTGAGCAGCACGGCAAAGATTACTATTTCCTCTCGGGCGAAGAGTTCGATCAGAAAATTGCCGAAGATGCATTCGTGGAGTGGGAAGAGGTCTATGCGGGCACTAAATATGGTACGCTGCGTAGCGAGTTGGAGCGCATTTGGAGCAAGGGTAATACCATTCTCTTTGATGTGGATGTAAAGGGTGGCGTGAGGCTCAAAAATATCTTTGGCGAGCAGGCTCTCTCCATCTTTGTTATGCCCCCCTCGATTGAGGAGTTGCGCCGTAGGCTCGAAGGTCGTGCTACTGACTCGCCCGAAAAGATCGAACAGCGACTTGGTAAGGCGAATGAGGAGCTCGGTTATGCAGAGCAATTCGACCTAACGATTGTGAATGATAGACTCGAAGTGGCTGTTGAGCAAGTGTGCAAAGCGGTGACCGATTTTATCAATAAATAATCCGTACGAAATGGCTCTTACCGCACTCTATTTCGGCTCGTTCAATCCATTGCATTTGGGACACTTGGCTGTGGCTCAATATGCTGTACAGAAGGGGTTTGCCGAGGAGGTGTGGCTTGTTGTATCGCCTCATAATCCCCACAAATCAACCTCCGAACTTGCCCCCGAAGAGGAGCGCTTGGAGATGGCTCGTAGGGCTGTGGAAGGTATAGAAGGTGTGGAGGTGTGCGATGTGGAGTTTTCGCTCCCACGCCCATCCTACACAATCAACACCATCGACCATCTGAAAAAGCTCTATCCCGAAAGGGAGTTTGCAATTCTTGGTGGTGGCGATGTGGCAGCAACGATTGCCACTTGGAGAGAGGGCGAAAGACTTGTGGCAGAGAATAGAATTTTTATCTATCCACGGGGCGAAAACGATGATTTTGAGGAGCCTTTTAGGATGCTTGAAGGAGCGCCAATGATGACCATTTCTTCCACCGAGGTACGCAGGCGAATTGCCGATGGGGGAGAGTGGGAGAGCCTTGTGCCCCAGAAGGTTATGGAGTATATCAAAACAAAAAGATTATATATGGAAAACACTATTGAGCAGGAACTTGCACTCGGTAAAGAGGCGTATGCAAAGAGTGATTTTGGCGCAGCTAAGAATCACTTTGGAGCCGTTCTGCGAATGGATGCTGGCAACTGCGAGGCGGAGCAGTGGCTCGATATGATTGAGGAAATTCTCGCATTCCGCCACAAAGATTACTACAACCCTTAGAGAGAAGATAAACAATGACAAAAAGAAATATAGTTTTGCTTGCAGGGGGCAACTCCTCCGAAAGGGAGATTGCACTTCAAAGTGCCGCACAGGTTGCGGAGGCTTTCGACAAAGAGAGATATAATGTATGGCTCGTGGACTTGTGTGGTCGCAAGTTTATCTACCGTAATGGCGAGAGCGAGTATTATATGGATTTGAACGACTTTTCGCTTACTGTGGAGGGCGAGAAGATTGTCTTTGACTATGCCTATATTATGATTCACGGTACTCCTGGTGAGGATGGTCACTTGCAGGGCTATCTTGAAATGATGGGCGTGCCATTCTCCTCGTGCGATATGACCTCGTCGGTCATCACTTTTGATAAGGTTACGACTAAGAGGGCTGTGGCAGATACAGGGGTAAAACTTGCCAAAGGTATGTTGCTCCGTGAGGAAGATTGGATTGCTCCCGACGCAATCGTTGCTGAGCTTGGCTTGCCTCTCTTTGTGAAACCCAATGCGAGTGGCAGTAGCTGTGGCGTGACTAAGGTCAAGAGTGCAGAGGAGTTGCCGGAGGCTATCTTCAAGGCTTTCGATGAGAGCCCAGAGGTGCTTATTGAGGAGTGCATAGTTGGTCGTGAAATGGCGTGCGGCGTACTTGTGACCGCAGACAAAGAGTATCTTTTTCCCATTACGGAGATTGTCGCTAAGAACGAATTTTTCGACTACGAGGCGAAATATACTGCGGGGATGAGCGATGAAATTACCCCTGCGGATATTACCCCCGAGATTGCCGATAGGCTCCACGAGATGACCCTCGCAGCCTACAAGGCGTGCCGTTGCAAAGGTCTTGCAAGGGTGGATTTTATCGTGACTGCCGAGGGCGACCCTTATATGATTGAGATTAACACCATCCCTGGTATGAGTGCAGGCAGCATTGTGCCCAAGCAGATTCGTGCCGCAGGAATGACTATGACCGAAGTTCTCACACTTGTAATTGAAGACGCACTATGCAATCAATGATCGAAATAGACGACAAAATAATCTCCACCGAGATTCTCACCGAGGAGTTCTGTTGCCCACTCGATGAGTGCAAGGGCGAATGCTGTGTGGATGGCAACGCTGGCGCACCTCTCGAAATCGAGGAAGTCGATATCTTGGAGGAAGAGTGGGAGAACTACAAACCCTATATGACTCCCGAGGGTATTGCAGTGATTGAGCGAGAGGGTTTTATGTATGTGGATAGCGATGGCGACTACTGCACACCTCTTGTGAACGATGCTGAGTGTGCCTATTCGATTGTGGAAAATGGAATTACGCTCTGCGCCATCGAAAAAGCCTATCGTGACGGCAAAACAACCTTCAAGAAACCAATTTCGTGTCACCTCTATCCCATCCGTGTTAAGAAATTCTCACACGGCTTCTATGGACTCAATCTCCATCGTTGGGATATCTGCCGTTGTGCTTTTGCGTGTGGCAAACGCAATGGCGTGAAGGTCTATCGTGCGCTTGAAGAGCCACTTACAAGATGCTTCGGCGAGGATTTCTATGCACAACTGTGCGAGGCTGCCGAGATGATTCAAAACGAGGAGTAGGAGAGAAAGAGTTGTGGGGTATGGGTAGGCGTTGTGTTGTATTTGTTGTGCTCTCTATTGTGGCGTTGCTGTCGGCATCGCCAGCTGTGTCACAGCGCAAATACAACCTCGAAGATCTGCCCGAAAGAGCTATTGATACAATCGACTCCCACAACCCCAAAGCGAAAATCATCATCTACACTAATAACACTTGGCGCTACTGGATTCCCGATTACGAAACGCTTGCTTCTCAGGATGTTTACCTCGACCATTGGACCACGAATGGCGTTTTTGCCTATCGGGATGTGAAGATTAGCGATGTGCCCGAGAGTATGGAGGTTAAACTTGTGGAGTCGCTCGATGACTACCACGCCCCCGTGCTCGGTCGCATATCCTCACGCTATGGTCCCCGTGGTAGTGGTATGCACAAGGGTATCGACATCAGCCTGCC
The DNA here is from genome assembly GCA_017648105.1 of Tidjanibacter sp. Lineage (GTDB taxonomy): Bacteria > Bacteroidota > Bacteroidia > Bacteroidales > Rikenellaceae > Tidjanibacter. Next base: position 24,038 of record JAGCJH010000036.1, on the reverse strand, counting down.
CACAGGTGAGCCAATCTATGCAACTTTCGAGGGTAAGGTTCGCTATGCGAAGTACAATTCGGGCGGATATGGCTATTTGGTTATCCTGCGCCACCCTAATGGACTCGAAACATACTATGGTCATCTCTGCAAACTCAATGTGGAGGTCGATGATTATGTTGTTGCCGGTCAAGTGATTGGCTATGGTGGCAATACGGGGCGTAGTCGTGGTGCCCACCTTCACTACGAGGTGCGCTATGCCGACCTTACATTCGACCCCGAGAGGATTATTGATTTCTCCACTGGTGACCTAAAATGGCAAAATTTCGTACTCGAAAGAGGTTATTTCAATGTGTCGTCGAAACTCACGGAGGCTCTCGAAGAGGAGGATGGCGACTTGGGAGAGATGTTTGTGGATAAGAATGGCAATCCGCTGACCTCGGAGGAGATTGTGAATAATCTGGAAAAGGCAGCTGCGAAGCCTAAGCCCACCGTGAATGATGCGATTTACTACAAGGTTAAGAGTGGTGACAATCTCTATAAAATTGCTGCGAAGTACGGCACGACAGTTGGCGCAATATGCAAACTCAATGGTATCAGCAGTAGTACCCCAATTCGTATAGGTCAGCGACTGAGGGTAAAATAGTGGCAAAAAAAGAGGCGGAAGATGACTTCCGCCTTTTTCGTATTCTATTTGGAGTAATCCCTTTCGCCAAAAATCTTAGAGCCTATGCGCACCATTGTACTGCCACATTCTATTGCCTCCCAATAGTCCGAAGTCATACCCATCGAAACAGTGTCGAACGCTTCGCCGAAGCCTTCACGCAGATTCTCAAAAAGGGCACGAAGGGTGCGGAATTCCGCTTTGTTTAGTTCAATGTCATCCGTAAGCGTGCCGATAGTCATCAAGCCTCTTACTCGTACATTGGGGTAGTTTTCAAGCGCTCCTGAGGAGATGAATGTCAAGAGTTCTTCTTTATTCCAACCACTTTTGCTCTCATCTTCTGCAAGATGCACCTCAAAAAGCACATCAATAACCCGTTCGTGCTTAGCGGCTTGGCGATCAATCTCCGCCACAAGTCTTTCGCTATCCACCGAGTGTATGAGGCTCACAAAGGGAGCAATCATCTTAACCTTATTGGTTTGCAGATGCCCAATCATATGCCACTCGATATCTGCGGGTAGTTGCGCCACTTTTGCCACGAGCTCTTGTGGACGACTTTCGCCAAAGATGCGTTGCCCTGCGTCGTATGCCTCACGGAGAGCCTCCACAGGGTGGAATTTCGACACGGCAACGAGCGTTACTCCTTGTGGGAGAGTTGCAAGTAGTTCGGTTATTTGTGCTTTTACTGACATTTTGCGTGTGGTTTGTTTGGCAAATTTAGAGATTATTTTCTATATTTGTTCGTTAGAGTAACTTTTAATCCGAAATAATATGAACAAACGACTTTTACTAACCGCATTTACCTTGATGCTTGCTTGGGGTAGTGCTCTGGCTTGCACAAATCTTATTGTAACACGAGGTGCTTCGACCGATGGTTCCAATATGGTTTCATACGCTGCCGACTCCCATCAACTCTACGGCGCACTCTATCACTCGCCCGCAGCGAAATGGAAAGATGGAGCGATGCTCAAAGTCTATGAGTGGGATACAAGTCGCTATTTGGGCGAGATTGCACAGGTGGCTCAGACCTATTCCACAATCGGTAATATGAATGAGCACCAGCTTATCATTGGCGAAACGACCTATGGTGGTCGCTCGGAGTTGGAAAATCCCGAGGGTGGCATTGATTATGGCTCGCTCATCTACATCACTTTGCAGAGGGCAAAGACCGCACGAGAGGCTATCGACTGCATTGTAAACTTGGCGAACACTTACGGCTACGCATCCAGTGGCGAGAGTTTTACGATTGCTGACAAAGAGGAGGTGTGGATTATGGAACTTATTGGTAAAGGCACACACGGTAAAGGCATCGTGTGGGTAGCACGCCGCATTCCCGATGGTTACATTTCGGCACACGCCAACCACGCACGCATCACCACTTTCCCCAAGAATGACCCCGAGAACTGCCTCTATGCAGAAGATGTGATTACATTTGCTCGCCAAATGGGTTTCTACAACGGCTCGGATGAGGAGTTTAGTTTCAGCGATACTTATGCACCTCTGGATTTCAGCGCTATGCGTGGTTGTGAGGCAAGGGTGTGGAGCTTCTTCCGTCGATTTGCCGATGGTATGGAGGCTTATGAGGATTATGCGCTCGGGCACAACCCCGCAAATCGTATGCCTCTCTGGGTTAAGCCCAATAGGAAACTTTCGCCCAAAGATGTCTTCGATATGATGCGTGATCACTACGAGGGTACCAAGATGGATATGACCACCGACATCGGTGCGGGTGGTAGCAAATTGCCCTATCGCTGGCGTCCTATGGGTTTCAGCATTGATGGCGAGAGGTATGTAAATGAGCGTGCAATTGCCACTCAGCAGACTGGCTTCTGGTTTGTGGCTCAGGCTCGTCCTCAGCTCCCCGACCCCGTAGGTGGTATTATCTGGTTTGGCACCGATGATGCTGCAACATCGCCACTTACGCCCATCTATTGTGGCTCTACCGAGGTGCCTGAGTGCCTTTCGGAGAAGACTGCCGACATCTTGACCTACTCGGACAAGGCTATGTTCTGGGTTACAAACCGCATCGCACAGTTTGCTTACCTGCGTTATGACTACATCGGTGGCGAGGTGCGCAATGTGATTGATGAGTGGGAGAATTCCAAACTCGCAGAGGTGGCAGAGAAAGATATTGAATTCTCGGCTCTGAAATCGGAGAAGAAGATGAAGTCGGCAGTCACCAAATACTCCGTAGCGACTGCACAAACACTCTGGGAGAAGTGGAGCAACCTCGATGATTACCTGATGGTTAAATATATCGATGGCAACATCAAGAAACAGGATGAAAGTGGCAAATTCCTTACTAATGGTCACCATCCTTCGCAGCCCGCTTTCCCCAGCCAGCCTGGTTATGGCGAGAAATTCCTCCGTGCGATTGCCGAAGATAACCCAATCTTGAAGGAGGTTGAATAGTATAGAGCAGTACCTAAAACACTAAACCGAATATATGAAATACGACATTGTAGTTATTGGTAGCGGTCCTGGTGGACACGTTGCCGCACTGAAAGCCGTAAAGAGGGGCTTGAGGGTCGCTGTTGTGGAGCGTGCAGAGTTGGGCGGAGTGTGCCTTAACTGGGGCTGTATTCCCACCAAAGCTATGCTCAAAAGCGCACAAGTGTATCACTACTTCGAGTCTGCTGAGGCTTATGGTATCGACTTTGAGGGTACCGTGAAGCCCTCGCTCGACAAGATTGTGGCACGCAGTCGTGGCGTTGCCGATCAGATGAATAAAGGCGTAGCATTCCTCTTTAAGAAAGCGGGAGTGGATGTACTTGTCGGCAATGGTAAGGTTGTGGCAAAAGGCATTGTGGAGGTCACAGGTGCAGAGGGTACAACCCAAAGTGTCGAGGCAGACCACATCATCCTTGCAACTGGCTCACGCCCCCGAGAGATACCCATTATGCCTGTTGATGGCAAGAGAATACTATCCTCTCGTGAGGCTTTGACCCTCTCGGAGTTGCCCGAGAGTATGATTATCGTGGGCTCGGGAGCTATCGGCTGTGAATTTGCGTGGGTATATGCAGCTTTGGGTGTCAAAGTTACCGTTGTGGAATACTTGCCCCAGATGTTGCCACTTGCCGATGAGGAGATTAGCCGTACGCTCGAACGCTCGTTCCGTAAGATGAAAGCCACTGTGCTGACTGGCACCGCTGTGAAGGCGGTGAGGGTAGGCGAGGATGGCTGCGAGGTAGATATTGAAGGTAAGAAAGGCACAGAAACTCTCCGTGCAGATGTTGTTCTCTCGGCTGTGGGCGTGAAGTCCAATATTGAGGGACTCGGATTGGAGGAACTGGGCGTGAAGGTAGAGCGTGATAAAGTTGTGGTGGATGATATGTACCGCACCTCGGTGGAGGGTATCTATGCCATTGGCGACATCATTGCAACACCCGCACTCGCACATACTGCCTCCGCAGAGGCTACTGTTTGCGTGGAGGCTATCTGTGGAGAGGCTCCCCACGCTATCGACTACACCACCATTCCCTCGTGCGTCTATACCTCGCCCGAGGTTGCGATGGTAGGTCTGACCGAAAAGCAGGCTGTGGAGCAGGGTTATGAGATTAAGGTTGGCAAATACCAATTTATGGCTTCGGGTAAGGCTACTGCCGCAGGCGATAGGGATGGTCTTGTGAAGCTCATCTTTGATGCTAAAACCGAGAAACTGCTTGGTGCTCACATTATTGGCGGTAGCGTTACGGAGATGCTCGGCGAGCCTACGCTTGCGAAACAACTCGGCATTACTGCCCGCCAAATCGCTTCCATCGTTCACGCACACCCCACAATGTATGAGGGTCTGCTCGAAGCCACCGAGTCGGTGTTGTAGAATACAATAAATTGTGTTATTTTTGAAATGTATATTAAGACGGAAAATTGCCTATGATAGAATAGCATAGAGAATTACGCACATTTTAGACATATTTAAAAAGCGTTTTAGCAGGATTATTCCTCTTACGAAAGTTTGGCGACTAAAAGTAAAGACTTGGAATGATAATGGTAGAATGCTCACGCCTCAGGGGCGTGGGCTTTTGTCGTTATATTGCAAGTCAAGGTATCGCCAAACACCTCGTAAGAGCAATGTACACGAAAGTGCCACGCTCTTTTTTTGTGCGTAATGGTTTGATGAAATATCCTTACAATTTTATACACTTAAACTAAAAACATTTATTATTATGAAGAAGCTTTTTCTTTTGGCGATTGCATTGTTTGTGGGTGTGATCGCAAATGCACAAGTAAACTATGGCGGTGCAAGCCAAATTGAGTATGGTATGAAATATAAAGACCTCAAAAACATCTACGATTATCGTGATTATGATTCTCGAGGTTTTACTCGTTATAGTCCAACTTGGTCGGGCATAGGGTCATTTGTCATTCCTGGTCTTGGTCAAATATGTTGCGGAGAGGTTTGGCACGGTTTGGGGCATGTCGCATTAAATGTTGGCATAGGTATGTGGGCTAATGCATCTGCAACAAATGGCGATATGGATAATTATTATTTGCTAAGTCTTGTCAAAGTGTGCTTTAATATTTGGTCTATTGTCGATGCAGTGCGTGTGGCGAAAGTTAAAAATATGTACGAAAATGATCTTAGAGTATCTCGTCGCTCAGATATTTCGTTTGATGTTTATCCTTCTCTCAATTCATTTCAGTATAATGGCAATGTTAATGTTGCCTCTGGAATGACTTTTGCAATCAATTTCTAATCAATAGGGAATTTGATGAAACAAAAAGCGCAATGCCTTCTGTGGCGTTGCGCTTTTTGTTTGTCTGCATAGCAGAGAGTTATTTCTTGCCTATTTGCGTAAGAGTTGTAGTAAGTGTGGGGGCTGCTCGTTTGATTGCCGAGGCGAGGGTTTTTGCCTCATTCTCGGAGGTGAAGATGCCGAGCGTATAGACCACAGCACCCGAAGGGTTGGTGTATTTGGATAGTTCCTTGCGGGGAGCCTTCTCCCTGATAATAGCAACAGCCTCTGCGGGGAGCATACCCTCTGCGCCGGAAATTTCAATTCGGTACATTGTGGGCTTCTTTGTGGTCTTTGTGGTTGTGGAGTTTTTGTCCACGAAGTCATCCCTGCGAATGCCGTCACGCCACATTACGAGCGTAGGTTGTTTGAAACCAGTCTTACGCAGCAATGCAATGTCATCTTGTGCGCTCTGGGCGGTGGGGTAGAGTCCAATATAAATATATGTACGCCCATCCTCTCGACGCTCACGATAGAGGGGTGAGGCGCCACGAAATACGCTTGTGGAGGGTGGCAGACTCGCGTAGTTACCCACAGTAATGGAGTAGAGTTCGCCCTCGGAGGGAATTTTCAGTACGGGGAGAGATGATACAGCCTTCGCTTTTGCATTCTTCTTGATACTCACAGCCGTAAATTTTGCATTAGAGCGTTTAGGTGTGGAGATGGGGCTGAAAATTGTGTAGGTAGTATCGAAATTCTCTGCTCTTTGTGTCAGAGAATCAGCACTCTCGGGTGCTATTTGCCTTGCAATATCCGCCTCTAAGAGTAATGTTGTGCGCAAACGATGTGGATACATCGCAAGATCGAGGTCACTACACTTATTAGCAAATTTGGCGGTCATTGTCGCCTCGGTCTGCTCGGAAAGCAAGGTATATTTTGTCCTCAGGCTATCCATTCCGAGTGAATCGGCAAAAGAGAGGTAGGCATTGGTTTTACTCGTAAAGAGCAGGTCGCTACGGTCTGCAATTAGATTGGCTATCTTACTCGCACGCTCCACTCCTGCGAGGTAGTCGGCATAGTGACCATTGAGTTTCTGCAAATTCGTAGCCTTTTCGTAGTCCACAATGCTCTCTAAAATCTGTTCATAAACATCTGCATACTCGTTGATAAGTGTGTCGATTTCCTTCTCGGTGAGTGCATAACGGCGTTGTGAGCCACTAAACAATGACTTTAAGTTATCGCTAATAAGTGGTTTTGTTTCAATAACTTCTTCCTCTTTCTGTTCGGAAGTGGGCTCCTCAATGGTAGGCTCTATAATAACTTTTTCAACAGCCTTCTCTACAACCTCCTGCTTGTACTCTTGGACTGGCTCTGCAACAACCTCTTGGGGTGCAGCTTCCACAATCTCTTCGGCAGGAGCGACGGGCATTTCGGGCTCGGCATTTGCCTCTGCAATTTGAGTCTGCAAGCGCAAAATAGCATTTTGGATTGCCACCGACTGCTTTTCGAGCGAGTGGATAAGTTGCGAGAGCGAGTCGCAAGGCGCCTCCTCATAGGCACACTTTGCAACCTCCAAGTTGGCGCTGATAGTTTCGCCACGCATTGTAAGTTGTTTTAACTGGCGCTCGGCAAAACCACCGAGGGTCGCTTGCGACATAGTCGTGAGCGCCAAGAGTATCAAAATCAGGAGAGTAGTATATCTTTTTAGACCCACCATTTCATCGTAAAGAAGTGTAACAAACCGAAAATTTCCAGACGACCCAACAACATCTGCAAGGTGCTAACGAGCTTCACAACGATAGGCATCGATGAGAAGTTATTGAGCGAGCCGACCTCACCAAAACCGGGACCAATATTACCCATCGATGACACGGAAGCAGTAAAGCTCGTCACGGTATCCAATCCACAAGCGGTATTGATGAGCGTACCGGCAAGGATAAATACCACATAAATAACAATGTAGATGATTGCAAAGTTTACAACGCTCGCATCCTGCACTACGCCATTGTTCTTAATCCTAATGATTGCGCCAGGGTGCTGCTGCTGTTTGATTTGCGCCTTCAAGACCTTCGTAGCCATCAGCACACGGTCACTTTTCAGACCACCAGCCGTAGAGCCCGCCATACCGCCCTGCACCGAAAGATAGATGAGGATGCAAACGCAGAGGGGAGTCCAAAGATTGGTGTCTGCCGTAGCAAATCCTGTACTGGTTACAATCGACACTCCTTGAAAAAATCCGTGTCGTAGTGACTCTCCAAAGGAGTTGTAAATGTCACTACCCCAAAGATTTAGACTCAATATAATACAGAAAATGAGCGTGCCAAAGATGTAGAAACGGCAACTCTCGTTGCGGAAAATATTGTTGCGATGACCTGCAATCGTTGCGTATGTAATGCCAAGGTGGATACTGCTGAGGAACATAAAGAAGATTGTAATGCCCTCAATCCACGCATTGTCAAAGTAACCAATGCTTGTGTTCTTGGTGCTAAAACCGCCCGTAGCCGAGGTGGTAATGCCGTGATTGACAGCATCAAACCATCCCATACCCGCAATGCGGAGTGCTACGATATTTGCCACTGTCATACCGATATAGACACCCATTAAGATTTTAATGATTGTCGAGGATGTATAGCGGTAGTTGTCACGAGCCATTGAGGAGATTTCGAGGTTGGAAACCGTCATTCGACTCCTGCCCATCATAGGCATAATCACGAGGGCAAACAGCACAATGCCCACACCACCAATCCACTGGGAGATGGAGCGCCAAAAGAGCAGTCCTTTGGGTAGAGCCTCGATGTCATTGAGGATTGAGGCACCAGTGGCAGTAAAGCCAGAAACGCTTTCAAACCAAGCATTTACAATGGAAAACTCACCACCCCAGAGCAGGTAGGGAAATGTGCCTACCACGCACGAAGTAAGCCACGCACCAATCACGATAGCATAGCTCTCCTTGGAGTTCAGTCGGCTATTCTTATCTACAAAAATCAATGGAAAACTACCGAGCAGGGCAGTAATAAGGAACGAAAGGAGTAGGGGAGTAAAACCTCCATCAATGCCATTCGCATAGGAGATAATCGCCGACAAGAGCATAAATGCCGACTCAAAGAGCAGCACCATACCTATATATCTGAAAACCACCTGCAAACGCATATCTTCCTACTGCTGTTTTTTGATGTGACCGATAATCTCAATAATGTTGTCATTGAGCGACGAGAGCTCGCTCTTCTCCTCCAACTTCACTTGATAGGGCACTTTTGCTTTCAAATAATTATCCAGCGAGCGAGAAATGCGGCTCACTGGCTTGGTGTAGTAGATGTCGATAAAGAAGTAGAAAAGCATCAAAATCAACACTGCCACAAGAAGCGTCAAAATGCTTGGGGTCATAGTTTTATAGATGCTATTTTCGAGCTTCGTCATACGCACTGCCACGGAACTTTTAGGCGAGGTCATATAACTCTTGATTGCCCTATCGAGCGAGTAGTATGCCTCTACATAGGACTCCGTAAACCACGCTTTATCGTCGTTACTACTATTGAGCGAATGGAGCTCTACGATGTCGTGATAGTTGGTATTGGCGTCGTTAATAGCTGTCAGCGAAGAAATTGGCTTGCTTTCCATCGCCTCCAAAATTACAGCATTGAGTTCATATACGCCCTCGTAATACTCAGCCGAGGATGCCGACTCGCCAAGAATCAGCATATTCAACACTGCACGATTTTGTTTCTGCAAGGCGTTGAGCATACGGGTCGCATACTCAGTCGTTTCGGCTCCCTCGGCAATTACCTCCTCAGTGCTCTTTTGCAGGCGTGTAATCTCGAAAACATTGATGATTACAGCGCAGAACAGCACCACCGAGAGCGCCAAAAAACCAATCAATATCTTTCTCCTAATGGTTTTCATCTTTCTTATTGCGGATAAATTTCAGCAAATATACTACTAATTTACTTATTTTCGCCCACCATTTCGCACATATCATCCACACCGACGAGTTTTACTCGCTCTGTAAGGTTGATTTTCTTTGCATCGTATGGCATTTTGACCTTGATGTAGTTCTCCGTGAAGCCAAACATCTTACCTCCTTTTTGCGAACTCTCCCACAGAACATCTGCTTCGCTACCTACATATCGTTCATAGAACTGCCTATGTAGCTTCTCGCAAAGGGCTTCAAGGCGTGCAGCACGCTCGGTCTTGACCGAATCTTGCACCTTATTCTTCATTGCGGCTGCGGGGGTGTTGGCACGAGTCGAGAAGGGGAAGATGTGGAGAAAAGCGGGAGTAAGGCGCTCCAAGAAGTCGTAGGTCTGCTGAAACTCATCATCGGTCTCGCCAGGAAAACCAACAATCACATCAATGCCGATGAAGGCATCAGGCATAGCCTTTCGTACTGCCTCAATTCGAGCCTCAAACATTGCCGTATTATATCGCCTACGCATATCCCTAAGGACTCTGTCACAGCCACTTTGGATGGGTATGTGAAAGTGTGGCTGGAACTTCTTTGAGGAGGCGCAAATCTCTATAATTTCATCCGTAAGAAGATTGGGCTCGATGGATGAAATGCGGTAGCGTTCAATACCCTCCACGCCATCCAATGCTCTTAGAAGATCTGCAAAACTCTCGCCCGTAGTGCGCCCGAAATCGCCAGTATTGACACCCGTAATGACAATTTCTTTGTGTCCCTCGGCGGCAATCATCTCCGCTTCACGCACGAGGTCGGCAATGGGCATATTGCGACTCGCTCCACGAGCATTGTGAATGGTGCAATAGCTACAACAATAGTCACATCCGTCCTGCACTTTCAAGAATGCACGGGTGCGGTCGCCCGATGAAAAGGCAGCAAAAAAGCGAGTGAGTTCCTCGGTCGAACAGCTCGTAACCTCCTGACGAGAGCCCTTTTTGCCGAGCACCATAACTTTCTGATAGACATCAGCTTTGTCGTTATTGGAGAGCACAATATCGACGCCCTCAATAGCTGCGATTTCGTAGGGTTTAAGCTGTGCGTAGCAACCCGTTACGGCAATAATTGCCTCTGGGTTGAGTTTATGGATACGGCGCACGATGTTGCGACATTTCTTGTCGGCGTGCTCCGTTACGGAACAACTGTTGATGATGCAAACATCTGCTTCTTTGAAGTCCTCTGTGCGGGTGTGTCCGTTCTGCACGAACTCACGAGCGAGGGTAGAGGACTCCGAAAAGTTGAGTTTGCAACCGAGTGTATAGAAACAAACCTTCATTTTTCCTCTTTATGGTGTCTATTTTGGTGCGAAAGTATGAATTTTTTTGCGACTTTTGAGTAACTTTGCACGCTTTTATTAAAAAATGGGTAGGACCAATGGATTTCTTATCGGCAATTGCAACATACTCTTTCCTGCGTGAGGCACTCTTGGCGGCAATTCTTTCGGGTATTGCTTGCGGAATAGTGGGCACCTATGTCGTATCCCGTCGTATGGTTTTCCTCTCAGGAGGTATCACTCACGCCTCTTTTGGTGGCATCGGTATTGCCTACCACTTTGGATTCAATCCCATTGGAGGTGCAATGATTTTCGCAATTCTCTCGGCACTCGGTATTGAGTGGGCGGGCGCAAAGGGACGCATCAAGGAGGATTCAGCAATCGGCATTGTGTGGAGCGTGGGAATGGCAATAGGTCTGCTCTTCATCTTCGCAACGCCTGGATATGCCCCCAATCTTATGAGTTTTCTATTTGGCGATATTCTGACGGTAAGTAGTTCAAACATAATTGCTTTGGCTGTTCTTGTTGGAGTATTGCTTTTGATTATGGCGCTCTTTTCTCGCCCCATAATCTATTCCGCATTTGACCGAGATTACGCTCGTAGTCAGGGTGTAAAGGCGGATTTGATTTTGACCGTAATGACCGTTTTGACATCCGTTGCTATTGTGTTGTCGATTAGGATAGTAGGTATTGTTTTGCTCATTTCGTTACTGACAATTCCACCCGTAATTGCAGGTTGTTTCACGAAATCCTATGTGAGAATAGCAACTCTTTCCTCCCTTTTTGCCGTCATTGGCAACCTTTGCGGTATCTATGTGGCGTGGAAAATGGATTTTCCAGTGGGCGCTACGACAATAATTTTGCTTGCCATAGCGCTTTTTATTGTAAAACTGCTAACTTTGTGGATTCGTAGGCGTAAAGCGCAGGCGAGAAGTTAAGAAGAAAGAAAAAGAAGATGAAAACCATACACAAATTTACCCTCAAATCCTTCTTGGGTCCAATGATCCTCTCGTTCTTCATCGTGATGTTTATTCTGATGATGAACTTCGTGTGGAGGTACATCGACGAGCTCGTGGGTAAGGGTCTGAGTTTCGGCATTATTATAGAACTTCTCTTCTATGCAACTGCCAATATGATGCCCCTCGGTATTCCTCTGGCTACTCTCTTTGCGGGTATTATGACAATGGGCAACCTCGGTGAGCACAACGAACTTTTGGCGATGAAATCGGCAGGTATGTCGCTTCCTCGCATCCTTTTGCCCCTGATGGTTGTGGTATTATTTGTGGCCGTGGGCAGTTTCTTTGTGGTTAATAACTTAGTGCCATACTCCAATAAGAAGATGATGGCTATCATCTACGATATCCGCCAGCAAAAGGAGAATATGGAGTTCAAAGACGGCATCTTCTTCAATGGTATCGACGATATGAACATCCGTGTTGGGCACCAAGACCCCAAGACCCAACTCTTGACGGATGTGCTTATCTACGACACGAGGGAACGCAATGGCAATATGACCACAACTGTGGCAGACTCAGGCTATATCTATATGTCGGAAGATAAGAAATTCCTGATGGTAAAGCTCTATAATGGCGAGACTTACGAAACGACAAGGAGTTATAAGTGGAGTTCGGAAAATGCCATACGCCACCAGAAATTTGTGGTGCAGAATGGCGCACTTGCCATCGAGGGTTTTGACTTCTCCCGTACGGATATGAACCTATTTAACAACCACCAGACCAAGAATGTCACAGAGTTACAGGTGGATATCGACTCCTTGCGTATAGAGGCAGACCGTAGCTCGGCTCGTTCGTATGAGCCTCTCTTGAAGAGGTATCTGATGGAGAAAGACCAGTCGGCGCTGGGACTCTTCGACACGGTCGTGATGGACTACTCCTACAAGCAGCAAGCCGATCTCGTCAGGGCGCTCGACACGATGACTATTGAGCGCAGGGCAGAGGTTATCAATAAGGCAAAGAGCAGTGCCCGAATGTCCCGTACGACGCTCAATCACAACGAGAGTTCGGCAAAAGACGCTCTTAATAAGCTCTATCGCTCGCAGGTGGAGTGGCATAGAAAGGTATCACTACCAATCTCGGTTATTATCTTCTTTTTGATTGGTGCGCCACTCGGTGCCATCATCCGCAAGGGTGGCTTGGCAATGCCCGTGGTGGTGTCGGTTATCTTCTTTGTGATTTACTATGTCATCAGCATTGCAGGCGAGAAGATGGCAAAGGAGGGGACTTGGAATGCTGCGTTTGGTATGTGGTTTTCGGCAATGATACTACTGCCTATTGCGCTCTACCTGACCCGCATAGCGACCAACGACTCCAACCTCTTTAATGTGGATTGGTATGTCATCCAGTACAATAAAATCAAGAGTAAAATTCAGGAGCTCATTCCTTCAAAACAAGCGAAAAAATAATGAATAGAAGTGCCAAAGAGTTGCGAATTGTCTATATGGGTACCCCCGACTTTGCGGTGGCACCACTGCGAGCGCTCGTGGAGGGCGGCTATAATGTTGTTGCAGTTGTGACCACCCCCGACAAACCATCGGGTAGGGGATTGAAGGTCAATGAGAGCGCTGTTAAGAAGTACGCTGTGGAGCAAGGATTGCCTATCTTGCAGCCTGTCAAACTGCGTGACGAGGAGTTTGTAAGCGCATTTAAGTCATTGGATGCTGATTTGGGTATCGTCATAGCATTTAGGATGTTGCCCGAAATTATCTGGGCAGCACCCAAATACGGCACTTTCAATCTCCACGCTTCGCTCCTGCCTCAATATCGTGGTGCGGCGCCTATCAATAGGGCTATTATGAATGGCGAGAAGGTTACGGGTGTGACTACTTTCCTCCTCAATCCGCAGATTGATGAGGGCGCAGTGTTGGGTCAAGAGAAGGTTGATATTGAGCCCTCGGATAATGTTGGCACTCTGCACGATAAGCTGATGAATGTGGGCGTGGGTTTGGTGCTCGAAACGGTCGAAAAGATTGCCTCGGGCAACATCACACCCATCGAACAGGCGGATATGTACGACGGCGAACTGAAACCCGCACCTAAAATCTTCAAGGAGGACTGCCATATCGATTTCTCACTCTCGGGCGAGGAGATTATCAACCTCGTGCGAGGTTTGTCGCCATACCCTGCGGCTTGGGCAAACCTATCGGAGAACTTGTCGGCAAAGATTTTCGATGCGGAATTTGTGGCACAAACAACCACAGCGGAGGTTGGCACAATCCTCTCCGACGGTAAGAAATACATCCGTGTAGTCTGTGCAAATGGTCTAATCGAAGTGAAAGAGCTCCAACTCTCGGGCAAAAAACGAATGACCGCCGAAGAACTCCTTCGTGGTTTCCGCAACCCCACCGACTATCGTTTTTACTAATAATTACGAATACGCACAAAAATTAGGCGAGCCGATGATTTCGGCTCGCCTAATCTATGCCTTATAAAGCCCTATAAGACATTAAGGTCATTAAGGCCTTTAATAATTGTAGCCCACGATAGCGCTGGCATAGTCGCTCCAACCTGCGGCAGCCTTGTAGGAATTCATGCTCTCGGTTGGGACATAAATCTTGCGGCCAACGGCGTTATCCTTGAACATATCATTTCCTCCACTTGGTGGAGTTGTAGGTTTGCAATACACGCTTGTCAGCGAGGTGCATTTACAGAATGCTTCCCGTCCAATCGAAGTGACGCTGGCAGGAATAGTGATGCTTGTCAGCGAGGAGCAACCATGGAATGCTTCCCGTCCAATCGAAGTGACGCTGGCGGGAATAGTGATGCTTCTCAGCGAGCTGCAACCACTGAATGCTCCCCGTCCAATCGAAGTGACGCTGGCGGGAATGGTGATGCTTCTCAGCAAGTAGCAATCACCGAATGCATAATTTCCAATCGAAGTGACGCTGTCGGGAATGGTGATGCTTGTCAGCGACCAACAACTACCGAATACACTTTCTCCAATTGTGGTGACGCTGTCGGGAATGGTGATGCTTGTCAGCGAGGAGCAATTCTCGAATGCACGTTCTCCAATTTCAGTAACGGGTGAAGAATATACGATTAGACCTATGCCATCATTATAAGAGTGGATAACGACATCGGATTTATTTGGGAACTTTTCCAGTTTTAGACCATCCGATGTGGTGTAGGTTATCATATGTTCGGGGGCAATATCGTCGGGTGATAAGTTTTGAAGCTGCACAATCTTTTGTTTGTACTCTTCGGGCCAATTGCAGCAGAGGTAGGCCATAATAGCCTCCTCGGGGATATTAATAACAAGATTCTCCACACCGTTAAATACGTCGTTGCCCAACACGGGAGGAGCAGTCTGCTCAAAGGTAACATTGGTAAGATTGGTGCAACCCGAGAATGCCTCATCTCCAATCGAAGTAACGCTATCGGGAAGGGTGATGCTTGTCAGCAAGGTACAATTAGAGAATGCACCTGCTCCAATCGAAGTAACGCTGTCGGGAATGGTACACTCGGTCACGCTTGCAATAACTGCCAAAATCACACTATTTGAGATAAGTAGCATACCATCTTCGGAGGCAAGAGGACCTCTGAATTCCACAAGGTTGGGGCAGTTGGAAAAAGCACCGTTCTCAATCTGTACAACCGTAGAAGGTAGACTAATAGTGGTAATATCTCCAACTACACTACCAATGTAATAAATGGGGCTATCATAGAATAATGCACCCTCACCATTGCTGTATGTTGAGTGTGTAAGGTTGCTGCCGCAGTCGACCCATAACTCACCTGTGGAAGTGGTGGGATTGTAGGTGTACTCTATTTTATAAGAAGGTTCTTGGATGATAGTGAATGTTAACAATCGGTCACCCTCTCGCTCCTTGATGATTATCTCACAACAACGTTCCGACACAGTGGTGTTTGCCTTCACAGAAACAAGACATTGGTCGCCATCAATAGTAAGTGTTACCCACTCCTTAGCCTCGGGAGTATTAATGGATATTTCGCAAGCCTCCATATCAACATACAAGAAAGGAAGGTTGAACGCAGTAGCCGCAGCATCCACCCGCATATCATCAAACTCCAAAACAGCATGTGGCAAGGGGTCGATTATTCCATCACCGTCAAAATCTTGGAAAAATTTTATATACCCTGCAAATGGAGGAACAACACCTTCAATACCCAAATCGTTATAACGATTGAGGAGATTGTTGGAAACCTGCTCCATCAGGTCATCTGCATAAGCCGATATTGTCAGTTTGCTCATTGTGCTAACGTCTAACAGACCATCATCGGCAAAATCGGAACCCATCTTGGCAATCAACTCCGACAAGGCACCGACGCTACGATTCCTTTGCAACACAACCGAAATAGCTAACAGCAAGCCATCACCCTCGCCATTATTGGCGATATTCATAGAGCCACAACTAACATCGGGATGCGAATTTTCGGGGATACCCAAAGCCGTATAGAGTTCTTTCTCTGCTTGCTTTTGCGCCTCCGCAATCTCTTTGCCCTCATTAGTCACAAGGTTTTTGATGCGGTTATAGGTAAGCGTTGTAAGCAAATTTACATTGGTCTGCACACCCTCTTCGAGGTTGGCAATAGAGCGAAGTGTGAGGGGGCCTGCCGAAATTTCGCCTTCCACTTCGTCGAAATAATAACCCGTAGCAATAATCTCGACATACTTGTAGTTTATCCCGTCGAGTTCAAACATACCCGCATCGTTAATAGTCTGCGTGGTATACATCTTACCGATGGGTTTTAGATTAGTGTTTAGTGGTTGAATCGTGATGTTGGAACCCTGCACAAAAGGTCCTTTTTGGATTGAGCCATTGATAGAGTATAAAGCACCCTCAATAACATCATCACCGCCCTTATCTGTACAGCCAAAAAACACCAAAGTTAGAGCCGTAGCAAAAATTAGTAGAAGTTTTTTCATAGCAGTTTATTTATTAAAGCCTGTAACTATTTGATAATCAATAAAATACCCCCCCCGATTTTCGGGAGGGGTATTGGCGTACCCTTATGTAGAACTTTCGTTCATTTGTTATGTCTTGATTGTGTTTTGCAAATATACGAAAACTTTGGGCAAACTGAACACTTTCTCGTTACTTATTTTCGATATACACCTTTATATTATTGGCGATGCACTCCACAAGGTTCTCTATGGACTCGACTGCCGACCACGCATTGTGGGGCGAGAGGAGGAGTTTATCGGGGTCTTTGGTGTGGAGCAGGGGAGAGGTGCTCGGCATAGGCTCCGAGGGATAGACATCAAAGGATGCACCCGCCAATCTGCCCTCGTTGAGAGCCTCGGCAACCGCCTCCTCCACAACAATGCCGCCACGAGCAACATTTACAACAACTGCCGAAGGTTTCATCTTCGCAATCTTCTCTGTATCAATAAGTCCTTTGGTATTATCATTCAGCGGACAATGCACCGAGAGGACATCCGCCCACGCCAAAAGAGAGTCCAAATCCATCCTCTCATACTCCTCTTTGCGCTCCGCACCCGAGGTGGAGTAGTAGGCAACCTCACAGCCAAATGCCGAGGCAAGGCGTGCGACCTCACGACCGATATTGCCCATACCTACAATACCCCAATTCTTACCCCAAAGTCGGTGTGTGGGGCGGTCGAAATTGACCCATTCTCCCGAGGTACTATACTCACCACTCTTGACATAGCGGTCATAGTAGTTTGTCTGCCTGAGGAGCGTCAGAACACTACCAAGAGTAGCCTCCGCAACAGTGTGTGTGGAGTAGCCAACAGCATTGCGCACCAAAATTCCGTGCTCCTTTGCTGCAACTAAATCTATATTATTGACTCCCGTAGCCGCCACGCAGATAAGACGCAGATTGGGCAGGGCGTTCATCTCACGCTCGCCAATCACGACCTTATTAACAATTACAACCTCGGCATCTTTCGCCCTCTCTACAACCTCCTCGGGAGAGGTTTTTATGTAGCCCGCATAATCGCCCAGCGAGCGAATGGCACTCAAATCTGCGCCACCGAGAGTATATTCATCGAGAAATACAATTTTCATAGTATCAGTTATTTAGGTTATGCTTCAAGTTCGCCAAGCAGGTCACGCACCACCACACTTGCACAGGTGCAACCAAACGCTGCGGGGATGTAGGAGATAGAGCCCACATTGGACTTCTTGTTGGTCTCCTCAGCAATAATCATCGAGCCCTCACGCACTGGCTCAGGTGAAAAAACTGCCCAAAAACCGCTTCGGATACCCAACTTGTGCAACCTCTTTCGCAACATATGCGCCAGAGGACAGTGGTGACTCTTGCCAATATCTTTTACCTCTATTTTCGTGGGGTCGGTCTTAGCACCTGCACCCATCGAACTCACCAGAGGAATACCTCTTTCGAGCGCTCCTGCAATGAGATTTACCTTGGGCGAAAGGGTGTCGATGCAGTCCACTACATAGTCATATTTCGCCTCGTCGAGAAGCTCGTAAGTCTTCTCGTCACGGATGTATTCGGTGTGAATATGGAGCACCACATCTGGATTGATATCTCTCAGTCTTTCAGCAAGTATCTCGGTTTTATTTCTACCGATGGTTGAATGTAAAGCAATGAGCTGACGATTGATATTACTCTCACCAACCGTGTCGGCATCGGCAATAGTCATTTCGCCCACACCAGCCCTCACAAGCATCTCAGCGGCGTATGCACCAACACCACCAAGACCCACAACCAAGATGTGTGCCTTTTCAATCATCCCCAACTTTTCCTCGCCCAAAAGTAAGCGTGTGCGTTCTTTCCAACTCATCTGAATATCTTATTGTAATTATTCTCTATTTCACTTTTAAGTAGCTCTAATTCAATGTTCTTGATTTGAGCCGCAGCTTCATATATCGCCTCAATTGGGCGCTCGTCAGTATCACTTTCCAAAAACAGGTTTTCGAGAGGTATGGTGCGCAAGGCTTCTATGGTCTTTGGCGAGCGCAAAGCCCCAAAACCGAACGACACAAACCACCCACGCTCCACAATCTCCTTCATCTGCTCCACAGAGCCAATAAAGCCGTGAAAAATCACATCCGAAAGAGCGTGTGCCGATAGCATTTTCACAACCTCTTGTTGTGCCTTTACGCAGTGTATGACAACTGGTAATTTCCGTCTTTCGGCAATGTGTAATTGTGCTTCAAAAAGCTCCATTTGGCGCCCAAAATCCACCTTACAGTATTTATCCAACCCAACCTCTCCAATAGCCACGCAATCAATAATTTCCAACTGCGAAAGCAACTCCGATAGAGTGGGGTAGAGCGCCTCTGCGTCCCAGGGGTGAATGCCGACAGATTGCACACAAATGCCACCCACCGCAGGCTCAACTCCGAGTCTGCGATTTACTATCCTTTTGCCACCTTCCTCCATCGAGTGGGTATGTATGTCGATAAATTCAGCCATACCGACCACAAAGATACAAAATAAAGTTTGTGAAAAAAATGTGTGAAAATTATAACACGATGATTACCTATTTATAAAAATAAGGGTTATATTTGTGCGCATTTTAAGAGAAAAAACCGAAACTGAACGATATTTCAAACAACAAACCAATAATTTATTCACTTATTTACCTATCTTAACAGATATGTCGAAAGTCATTAAACTCAAAAAAGGGCTTGACATCAAACTCGTAGGTGAGGCTGAAAAGAGCGTAATTGAACTCCCCATTGGTGAGCGCTACGCTATTTCTCCCCTTACATTCGAGGGTGTTGTACCCAAACTGTTGGTGACCGAGGGCGATAAGGTGTTGGCAGGTGACGCTCTGTTCTATGACAAAGCACACCCCGAAGTGATGTTCACTTCCCCCGTCAGCGGTACCGTTTCGGCAGTTCGTCGTGGTGCGAAGCGCAAACTTCTCGCCATTGAGGTTGCAGCCGATGCTCAACAAAACTACAAACCCTTCAAAACCAATCTTGCGGAGGCAACTCGTGAGGAGGTTGTCGCTACACTGCTCGAAAGCGGTCTGTGGGCAACCATCATCCAGCGCCCCTATGGCATCATTGCCGATTCGAAAGACACCCCCAAGGCTATCTTCGTGTCGGGCTTTGATACCGCACCTCTTGCACCTGATATGAACATCGCCCTCAAAGATGATTTGCAGGCAGTTCAGGCAGGCTTCGAGGCTTTGAAGAAACTCTGCTCCAATGTTCATCTTTCGCTCAAAGCTGGCGAGAAGAGCATTTTGGAGGCTATTGAAGGCGTTGAGAAACACTACTTTGCTGGTGCTCACCCCGCAGGTAATGTGGGCGTACAGATTCACCACATCGACCCCGTAAATAAGGGCGAGAAGGTTTGGACTGTTGGCATCCAGAATGTAGCAATCATCGGTCGCCTCTTTACTGAGGGTAAAGTTAATATGGTTAAGACCTACGCAGTTACCGGCTCGCAGGTTGCTCACCCTCAGTATGTAAGGTGCCTTGTGGGCTCGTCGCTCTGCGATGTGCTTATGCCCGCACGCATCAAACCTCAGGGTGGCGGCTCGACCTTCCGTCTGATTGAGGGTAATGTGCTTTCGGGTGTGAAAGCTACGGCAAACGACTATGTGGGCATCTACTCCTCGCAGGTAACTGTTATTCCCGAGGGTGGCGAATTGGAGCTCATTGGCTGGTTGGCGCCCCGCTTCCACAAACTTTCCGTATCTCGCACCTACTTCTCGTGGCTTAGGCCTAAGAAGACATATGACCTCCGTACTGTTCTGAATGGTGGTGTGCGCCCATGCGTAGTAACAGGTCTCTATGAGAAATACTTGCCTATGGATATCTATCCTATGTATCTCTTCAAGGCTATTATGGCTGGCGATATTGAGAAGATGGAAAACCTTGGTATCTATGAGATCGTAGAGGAGGATGTTGCACTTTGCGAGTTTGTTGACCCCTCGAAGCAGGAGTTGCAGGCACTCGTTCGTGATGGTATTAACCTTATGATTAAGGAGATGTAAGAGTATGAAACAGAATTACAATAAACCCCTTCCCAAACGATTGCTCGAAAAGTTTGCTCCCACCTTCTCGGAGGGCGGTAAACTCTCGTGGTTGCACTCGTTCTATGAGGCAATGGAGACCTTCTTCTATGTGCCTACCGACGTGACCAAGAAAGGTGCTCACGTTCGTGACTGTAACGATATGAAACGCACTATGTTTATGGTGATCATCGCTCTCATACCTACAATTTTGTTCGGTATGTGGAATATTGGTTTCCAGAGGATTGATGGTGCTGACTTCAACATTTGGCAGAACTTCTGGTATGGTTTCTGGCAGTTGCTTCCTTCGATTATCGTGACCTATGTTGTTGGTCTTTCGATTGAGTGTGCATTTGCACAGATTCGCAAAGAGGAGGTCAATGAGGGCTTCTTCGTATCGGGTATGCTGATTCCTCTGATTATTCCTATCGGTACCCCTCTGTGGATGACTGCTTTGGCTACTGCTTTTGCAGTAATCATCGGTAAGGAGATCTTCGGCGGTACTGGTATGAATATCTTTAACCCCGCACTCATTGCTCGTCTGTTCATCTTCTTCTCCTACACTTCGAGCATCTCGGGTGAGGCTGTATGGTTTAGCGACGCACGCACTGGTGCAACTGCTCTTGGCGAGTTGGCAAACACTGGTACTACCAGCGTGTCGATGCTCGACGCATTCATCGGTACCATTCCCGGTTCAGTGGGCGAGACCTCGACCTTGTGCATCTTGCTTGGTGGCGCACTTTTGCTCTTCACTGGCGTAGCAAGTTGGAGGACTATGGTTAGCGTATTTGTGGGTGGTCTTGTGATGGGTGGTATCTTCAACCTCATCGCTCCCGCTGAGCCCCAGACCGCAACGGAGCTCTATATGACACTTCCCGCTTGGCAGCACTTGTTGCTTGGTGGCTTTGCTTTCGGTGCAGTGTTTATGGCTACCGACCCCGTTACTTCGGCACAGACCAACTGTGGTAAGCTTATCGTTGGCTTTATGATTGGTGTGCTCGCAGTTTTGGTGCGTGTATTCAACACTGGTTACCCCGAGGGTATGATGCTCGCTATCGTCTTTATGAACGCACTTGCGCCTGTTGTTGATCACTATGTCGTTCAGGCAAATGTAAGCCGTCGCAACCGCAGGGCTAAAAAGAGTATTAACGCATAAAAAGATGGAGGAATAGAATTATGAGTGATAAAAAATTCTTGGGCGGCAAAAATAGCAACGCCTACATCGTATTCTACTCGTCGGTAATGGTTATTATCGTAGCCATCTTGCTGGCGTTCACCTCGCTCTCGCTCAAAGAGAGGCAGAATGCTAATGTGCTCAACGAGAAGAAAGATGCTATTGTAGCATCGCTCGGATTGGAGAAAGGTAGCTATGATAGCGTTATCGAGGCATATGTTGTAAATAAGGAGGGTGAGGTTATCAACACCGAGAACACCCCTCTCGACAAACTCTTTGCTCTTGCAGCAAGCTATGCAGCAGGCGAGTACCCCGTTTTTGAGAACAAGGCTACTGGCGAGTTTGTATTCCCTGTAATTGGTAAAGGTCTTTGGAACGACATCTGGGGCTATGTGGCTTTGGAGAGCGACCTTAATACTATTAAAGGTGTAATCTTCGACCACGCAGGCGAGACCCCTGGTCTTGGTGCAGAGATTGCAACTCCCAAATATCAGGCTCAGTTCCCCGGCAAGACCATCTATGAGGATGGTAAGTTCGTGGGTATCGAGATTGTTAAGGGTGGCGCACCCGAGGGCGATGTTCACTCGGTGGATGCTGTGACTGGTGGTACCAAAACCTCCGAGGGTTTGGAGAATATGATTAAAGACTGTCTTAGCTGCTACGACGCATTCATTATGAGTCGTACTGCTGTGCCATTCTATTTAGTAGAAACCGAAAATGCAGAGTAAGGCTATGAAAAACAAAACTTTTCAATCGCTGACCAATCCGTTGGCAAAAAACAACCCCGTTCTGGTTCAGATTCTGGGTATCTGCTCTGCACTTGCAGTTACTACCCAGCTTAAACCCGCATTGGTAATGGGTCTTTCCGTTGTCGCTGTGTGTGCTTTCTCGAACCTTGTACTTTCGCTCTTGCGAAATGGTATTCCCGATCGTATCCGTATCATCGTTCAGTTGGTGGTTATCGCTGCGCTCGTAACTATCGTAAATGATGTCCTCAAAGCTTTCGTGTACGATGTGAGCAAACAGCTCTCCGTATATGTAGGTCTGATTATTACCAACTGTATCATTATGGGTCGTGTAGAGGCTTTTGCACTCTCCAACAAACCCCTACCTTCGCTCCTTGACGGTATCGGCAACGGCTTGGGCTATGGTGCAGTTCTCGTAATCATCGGCTTCGTTAGGGAGCTCTTCGGCAATGGTACCTTGTTTGGCTACCAGGTAGTGCCCGAGTGTCTTTATGAGGCTGGCTATGTAAACAACGGTTTGATGTTGTTCCCTCCTGCGGCACTTATTATCGTAGGTATCATCATCTGGGTACACCGCACCGCAAACAAAGATTTACAGGAAAAATAATAGGAGGAGCATAGTATATGGAACTTTTGAAACTATTTATTCAGTCTGTCTTTATTGACAATATGGTGTTCTCGTTCTTCTTCGGTATGTGTTCCTACATTGCCGTTTCTAAGAGCGTGAAGACTGCAAATGGTTTGGGTTTGGCAGTTACTTTCGTAATGCTCGTGACTGTGCCTCTGAACTATTTGCTCGAAAATTACATTCTCAAAGCAGGTGCTCTTTCGTGGATCTCTCCCTCGTTGGCAGAGGTCGATTTGAGCTTCCTGAGTTTTATTCTCTTCATTGCTGTGATTGCAGCATTCGTTCAGTTGTTGGAGATGGTCATAGAGAAATTCTCGCCCTCGCTCTACAACCAGCTCGGTATCTTCTTGCCCCTTATCGCTGTTAACTGTGCAATTATGGGTGGCGCTCTGTTTATGCAGCAGAGAGCATTTGCGACCGCCGGTGAAGCAGCAGTATTCGGCTTTGGTTCGGGCTTTGGCTGGTGGATTGCTATCCTCGTGATGGCTGCTATCCGTGAGAGGCTTGCATACTCCAATGTTCCCAAAGGTCTTCGTGGTCCTGGCTTGGCATTCATCATTACCGGTTTGCTGGGTATGGCATTTATGATCTTCTCGGGTTTCCAGATGTAGAATTTATTAGCAAACAGTAAGAGAGATGAATACAACAGTTATTATAGTTGCAGTCGTAGTCTTCCTCGTGGCTTTGCTCCTGCTGGTAGCTTTGTTGCTCGTGGCAAAGGCAAAACTCACATCTTCGGGTGAGGTTACGATCAATATCAACGAGGGGCAGAAGAGCCTCAAAGTTGCAAGCGGCAACTCGCTTCTCAACACACTCGCACAGGAAAAAATCTTCCTTCCTTCGGCTTGTGGTGGTCAGGGCAGTTGCGGTATGTGTAAAGTTCAGGTGTTGGACGGCGGTGGCGAGATTCTCCCCACTGAGGTAGGTTTCTTCACCCGCAAACAGCAGAAAGAGCACTGGCGCCTCGGTTGCCAAGTGAAGGTTAAGAACGATATGGATATTCG
>JAGCJH010000035.1 GCA_017648105.1 Tidjanibacter sp. | reverse complement strand
TTACTCTATTTTTACTCTATTTTACTTTCGTAAAGGTAGAAAATTTAATTCAAAAATGGAAATGTGATTTACTCTAATTAGGCAATAGGGTACATATATAAAGATGTGTTATATGTACTTAAATCAATGATTTATAGAGTTTTACAAAACAAAAAAGGAAGAGAAAAATCTCTTCCTAATTTTGAGCTGTTTCCGAGGATTGAACTCGGGACCTCTTCCTTACCAAGGAAGTGCTCTACCACTGAGCTAAAACAGCATTTACTTCCGAAAAGCGTGGCAAAAGTACGACACATTTTTGAATTGTGCAACTTTTTTCTGCATTTTTTTTCGGAAAAAAGTTTGTGCGTCGGGTGCAATCGAGATTTGTGGAAAGGTGGTTTGGGTTCTAATTTTTGGGGTATATTGTTGAAAATCAAATAGTCAAACACGCCTTCTGCGCTCCAAAAGAAGGTGTGTTTGATGAATTCGGCACGCTAACCAACAGCCGAGAGGATGGAGTTTGCGATGAGGCGATGCCCTGCCGAGTTGGGGTGGATGCCGTCAGGGCAGATGAGTGAGCGCCAGCCCTCCGTGCAGGTCGTGAAGGGGCGTGTGATGTCGATAATGGGGGTGGCGGTCTGCTCGGCAACCTCAAAGAGCACCTTATTGTAACTCTCGTGCCAGCGGGCGATAGCCTCCACCTCGCCACCCATCCAACTGAGGATGCTCGCCCTCTGTTCGCTTGTCATCCCACGGCTGAAAAAGTCGAAATAGGAGTCCGAGATGATAGGGGGTAGGGAGAGGATGAGGGGTTTTGAGCCGAGCACCCGCACACGCTCAATGAGGCGCACGAGTGATGTGCGGAAGTCGTTGAGTGTGGTCTTGGGGTGGTGGTCGCCCGAGGGGTTGAGGGCTATGCGCTTCCAGTAGAAGTCGCAGTCGTTGCCTCCATATTCGATGACGGTATATTCCGCCTTGGCGATCTCTTCTGCGTGGCGGTCGAGGAGCTGATGCCCATAGTTAATGGTGCAACCAAAGCGTCCGTAGTTCTCGATTTTGCAGCCCATCTCACGCCTTATAAGTTCCACAAAACTGCCATCCGAGATGAAGTAGTTGTTGTCTTCGCCCAGTATGACACCCTTTGTGATGGAGTCGCCGAGGGCTACTATTTTTGCTTTTTCCATTTGGTGTATTTCTCTTTTTTTTCTGTTTATTGTTCATCCATTAGTGGCGCAAAAATAGAGCCGAACTTTATCCCTGTAGAATTTATGTTATGGGGATGAGTGTTTTGTTGTGAAAATATGGTATTTAGGGATAAAAATGCGATTTTAGGGATTATTGACAAAAAATTCATATCTTTGTCCCAACAAATAAAGTGAAGTTTGAACGGATGGAAAACAGCAGAAAAATACTCTTTGGAGGGCGCAGTGCGATTGCTCACTCGCTCGTAGTGCCACTCTTCGCTTTTGTCTTTGTGGTGCTCTATAAACCCTTTGGCATTCTGAGCCTTTTGGAGATGGCGAGTGCGTCGTGGAGTTTCAATATTACGATTCTCTTGTGCATTCTACTCGGCTCGGTGGCTCTTATGCGACTTTTGCTCTTTTTGCTACGCAATAAGTTGAGTCCTAATGGTTTTTTCTATACCGTGTGGTGCGTTTGTGAGGTGGTTGTATCTGCGCTTTTTGTGTCGCTGTATGTGACCTTGATGCTCGGTGGCGAGAGTGGGTTTTTCGATGTTGTGGGTGCTGTGTGGGGTAGGCTCTTGGGAGTGTGCGTGTTTCCCTATGCACTTCTCTATCTGGGTTTTGCACTCTATGCCGAGCGTACAAAGGATGCGGAGGGAGGCGATCCTGCATCGCTCATTAAGTTCTATGATGAGTATAAGAAATTGCGCTTTGTGATTGCCTCCGAGGCGGTTGTGTTCATCAAGTCCGAGGAGAACTATGTGCAAATTCACTACATAGATCACGCCAAGACCAAAAAGTTTGTCCTGCGCTCCTCTATGCGTGCGCTCGAAGAGCAACTCCTGCGTCACGGTTTGGTGCGTTGTCATCGCTCCTACTTCATCAACCCCGACCACATCAAACTCATCCGCAAGGAGCCTTCGGGCGTGGTTGTTGCCGTTCTGAAAGAGGAGAGTTACGATGCAGTCCCCATCTCCCGCAAGTATCAAGAGGAGATTGCCCACCTGCTGTAAGAGTCGTCAGCCGACAAACTGATTATTAGAGCCCTTAACGCCCTTAATGTCCTTAAAGCCCCTAAAAATTATTCAAAATCATAGCTCACAATACAATTTGCATACTCAATCAAGAGTTGTTGTGTTTTCTGGTAAAATGAAAATACTGAAAAGGCATCAATTCCAAATTCTCACAAATACAAGAGTATTTTAGATGAAAAATTTTGGTTTTTTCGTCAATTCTCAAATTTTTTTGTACTTTTGGGGGTATCAATTTGGATAGAACCGTATGTACGATTACAAATCGCTCCGTAAGATTGTGACGCTGCTCGCCGTGCTCTTTGGCGTAGTGGTTTTTGTTTTGGTGGTTACTATGTTGCCACTCAATAAGTTCGCTTGGCTCTCGGTGCTCTTTTTGTTGGTTGTGGGTGGCTATTTTGTGACCATTCCCCTCAAACTTATCCGTGAGATGAAGGATATGGAGGCGATGATTGAGAAGTATAAAAACGCCGCTAAAAAGGACTAACCTATCAAAAAAAACATAACTTAGAAAGATGAAAAGGATTCTTATCGCTGGTGCGGGTGGTCAGATTGGCTCGGAACTTACGGGCTACCTCCGCAAAATCTACGGTCCCGAAAATGTTGTTGCAGCAGACCTTCGTGAGTGCCCCCACTTGGCGTACGACGGTCCCTTTGAGATTCTCAATATTCTCGATAGGGAGGCATACGCAGCACTCGTGCGCAGTTACAACATCGACACCATCTTCAACCTCGTAGCCGTGCTCTCCGCTACGGGCGAGAAGAACCCTCAGGGTGCGTGGAATATCAATATGGGTGCGCTGATGAACTTGCTCGAAATTGCTCGTGAGTATGGTTGTGCGCTCTTTACCCCCAGCTCCATTGGTGCGTTTGGTGGCGACTTCGAGAGGGACAACACCCCTCAGGATGTGTCGATGCAGCCCAATACTATCTATGGTGTCTGCAAGGTTACTGGCGAGCTCCTCTCCAACTACTATAATACCCGCTTTGGTGTGGATACCCGTAGCGTGCGCTTCCCAGGTATCATCTCCAATGTGACAATGCCAGGTGGCGGTACTACTGACTATGCAGTGGAGATTTTCTATGAGGCTGTGAAGACAGGTCACTACACCTGCCCCGTGCCCGCAGATGTCTATATGGATATGATGTATATGCCCGATGCGCTCAAATCTATCGTGGATCTTATGGAGGCAGACCCCTCCAAGTTGCGCCATCGCAACTCGTTCAATATCGCATCTATGAGTTTTACCCCCGAGATTCTTGCTACCGAGATTCGCAAACACATCCCCGAGTTCACTATGGACTACGATGTAGATCCCGTGAAGGAGGAGATTTCTCGCAGCTGGCCCAATAAACTCGACGACACCTGCGCTCGTGAGGAGTGGGGTTGGAGTCCTGATTGGGATTTGGAGAAGATGGTGGTTGATATGTTGGCTGCTGTCCGCAAGAAACTCAATAAATAGTAAACGCCCTTTGCAGGTGTCTGCTATGGTTGCATAAAAAAAGGCTCTCAAATCAGAGAGCCTTTTTGTTATTTTTTGAATGCGAAATAGACCGCAAGGAGAATCAATGCGAATGATATGAGGTAGTTCCAGCGGAAAGTCTCGGTTTTGAAGAGTGTGAGCGCAAGAACGGTAAAGACCACGAGTGAGATGCACTCCTGAATGATTTTCAACTGAAAGAGCGAGAATGGTCCGCCGCTACCTACGAAGCCTATACGGTTGGCGGGAATCGTTAGACAGTATTCAAACAGTGCCACGCCCCAGCTCAGCAGGATGATAATAATCAAGGGGAAGGGGTCTTTGCCACCATTCATATCTCGGAGTTTGAGGTTGCCATACCAAGCGAAGGTCATAAAGACATTCGACAGCACCAACATACCTATTGTAATTAAGCCTTTCATATTCGTTCTTCTTTTTTTTGTGCGATACCTACTGCCTAAAAATTAAATATCGTGCGAGAGTGGGGCGGGGATGACTTCGGAGAAGTCGTAGTCGTGCCAACGCTCGGCAGTGTAGTCCAGCAGGGAGCGAATCTCCTCGGGGTCGTAGCTCGTTACGAGTTTCATCCTTGTCTGCTTGAAGTCGGGCAATCCCTTGAAGTAGTTGGAGAAGTGGCGACGCATCTCGATGATACCCACAAAATCGCCTTTGGCTGCAAGCGAGAGGTCGAGGTGGTGCTTGGCAATCTCCACACGCTCGGGCACGGAGGGCTGGGGTAGCTTTTCGCCTGTGGCGATGAAGTGCTTGCACTCACGGAAAATCCAGGGGCGACCATAGGTTGCACGACCAATCATCACAGCATCGACGCCATAGCGGTCGAAGCACTCGGCTGCACGCTCAGCGGTGGTCACATCGCCATTACCAATAATAGGAATGTGGATGCGGGGGTTGTTTTTGACCTTGCCAATAAGAGTCCAATCCGCCTCGCCACGATACATTTGCGAGCGAGTGCGACCGTGAATGGTGAGGGCTTGGATGCCGACATCTTGCAGACGCTCGGCAATCTCCTCGATGTTTTTGTTCTCATCGTCCCATCCGAGCCTTGTCTTGACGGTCACGGGGAGTGACACGGCATTGACAATCTGGCGTGTCATCTCCACCATCAGTGGCACATCCTTCATCATACCGCTACCTGCGCCTCTGCCTGCAATCTTCTTCATAGGGCATCCGAAGTTGATATCAATTACATCGGGTTTTGCCCTCTCGGCAAGTTTTGCTGCCTCGACCATAGGTTCGATGAGGTGTCCGTAGATTTGTATTGCTACGGGTCGTTCGCTGTCGGAGACATTGAGTTTTCGGAATGTTTTTTCGGCTCCGTGAAACAATCCGTCCGAGGAGACGAACTCGGTAGTGACCATATCAGCACCGAACTCTTTGCATAACTGACGGAATGAAGGGTCGGTTACATCCTCCATTGGTGCCAAAAAAAGTGGCTTTTCGCCAAAATCTATACTGCCAATCTTCATTTGTTTGCTAATTTTGCCCCAAAAATAGTTATATTTGCGCTCTAAACAATGCAAATGACAAAAATTAGATAATACAATGACTATCGAACAGACACTTCTTGCTGCCGTAACGGCAACCGTTGAGAGGCTCTATGGTCCTCTTGACGGACTCTCGCTCCAACTTCAAAAGACCCGTAAGGAGTTTACAGGCGACTATACGCTTGTTGTATTCCCCTTGCTCAAACGCAGCCGTAAATCGCCCGATGCAACCGCTGCGGAGATTGGCGAGGCGCTCGTGGCTGAGTGCCCCATTGTGGAGAGCACCAACACCATTAAGGGCTTTTTGAACATCGCTCTCAAAGCTGACTTTTGGCGTGAGGAGTTCCAGAAGATTGCCTCCGAGAAAGATTATGGTTTTGCACCCAGCAACGGTAAGAGCGTGATGGTGGAGTATTCGTCGCCCAACACCAATAAACCTCTCCACCTCGGTCACATCCGCAACAACCTCTTGGGCTACTCGGTGGCTCAGATTCTCTCGGCGTGTGGCTACAATGTTATCAAGGCAAACCTCGTGAATGATCGTGGTATCCACATCTGCAAGAGTATGCTCGCTTGGCTCCGCTATGGCGAGGGCGAGACTCCCGCATCGAGTGGTATGAAGGGCGACCACTTGGTGGGTAAATATTATGTCGAGTTCGACAAACACTACAAAGCGGAGGTTAAGGCTCTCGTGGAGGGTGGTATGGATGAGGAGCAGGCTAAGAAGGAGGCCCCAATTATGAAGGAGGCTCGCACAATGCTCCAAAAGTGGGAGGCTCACGACCCCGAGGTCTATGCTCTTTGGGAGAAGATGAACGGCTGGGTATATGAGGGCTTCGACGCAACCTATAAAGCTATGGGCGTATCGTTCGACAAGGTTTACTATGAGTCGCAGACCTACCTCTTGGGTAAGGATATCGTGTCCGATGGTTTGGAGAAGGGTGTGTTCTACCGTCGTGAGGATGGCTCGGTATGGATTGACTTGACTGCCGACGGTCTGGATGAAAAACTCCTCCTTCGTGGCGATGGTACAAGTGTCTATATGACCCAAGACCTCGGCACTGCGCTCTCCCGCCAGAGGGATGAGAATCTCGATGGTATCATCTATGTTGTGGGTAATGAGCAGAACTACCACTTCCAAGTCTTGAAACTCGTCTTGAAGAAGATGGGCTATGAGTGGAGCGACAATATCTTCCACCTCTCCTATGGTATGGTGGAACTCCCCGAGGGTAAGATGAAATCGAGGGAGGGTACTGTTGTGGATGCCGATGATTTGATTGATGATATGGTGCAGACTGCTCGTGAGATGTCCGAGGAGCTCGGCAAGCTCGATGGTATGTCTCCTGAGGAGCAGGACGCTATTGCACACATCGTGGGTCTTGGTGCGCTCAAATACTTCATCCTGAAAGTCGATCCCAAGAAGACTATGCTCTTCAATCCCCGAGAGAGTATCGACTTCAACGGCAACACAGGTCCCTTCATCCAGTATACCTATGCTCGTATTCGCTCCGTGTTGCGTAAGGCAGCCGAGGCAGGCGTTGAGGGCAAAGTTGCGGAGGCTCTCTCGCTCATCCCCGAGGAGGTGGAGATTGTGAAATATTTGGCAGACTTCCCCCAGACCGTATTGCAGGCAGGTGCTACCTACTCGCCCAGCGTGATAGGTGCCTATGTTTACGATTTGGCTAAGATGTACAATAGCTACTACCACGACCACTCGATTCTCCGTGAGGAGAGGGAGGATGTGAGGGCTTTCCGTGTGGCACTCAGTGCAACCGTTGCAGAGATTATCGGCAGGGGTATGGCACTGATGGGCATCGAAGTTCCCGAGCGTATGTAGCACTTGGGCAGAATAGTCAAAACCCCCGAGAAAACTGCACTCGCAGTTCTCTCGGGGGTTTTTCATTAACCGTCTTAATTACTCACCACTCTTTCCTCAATGGGGAAAACAAAAAAAACGCCCACCAAAAAAGGTGGGCGGTTTTTGTTACATCGGGTAGTGACCGATTATTTTGCCTCGGTGGGGATTACCTCTACGAGCTCAACAGTGAAAGTGATAGCGCAGTTGGGACCAATCTTACCATCACGAGTACCACGAGCGCCGTATGCGAGGTTGGAGGGGATCCAGAGTTTGATCTCACCGCCCTCACCTACGAGTTTCATACCCTCGGTCCAGCCTTTGATAACCTGGTTGAGTGCGAACTGTGCGGTGTCGCCACGCTCATACGACGAGTCGAAAATGATGCCTTTGCGAGTCTTACCCTCATACATAACCCTTACCTTGTCGGTGTCGAGGGTTGCCTTCTTCTCCATATTACCCTCGTTGATGATCTCATACAAAAGACCACTCTCGGTCTTCTTCACACCCTCCTTTTTAGCAATCTCTTCGAGGTATGCGTTGGAGTTTGCGAGAGCCTTCTGGGGGTTCACGATGTTCATATAGTTGCGAAGGAATGCGTAAGCCTCCTGTTTCTCGATAGCAACATCCTCTTTGAGTGCGTCCTCAACACCAGCGTAGAAGAGATCCATATTCATCTCCTCTTCGAGCGAGTTTACGAGGTTCAAGAGCGAAGCGCCGAAGTCGGTACCGAGTGCATACGAGAGAGTGTCAATCTCGCTTTTCATTGCGCGCGAGCCTCCGCAGGAGGTCATCGCAACAACTGCCAATGCAGCAGCTGCAAGGGTAAAAAGTTTTTTCATAATCTTTGTTTTGTGTTTTTGTTTATTTGTGTTTGTAAATATCGTCCAGCTGTTAGCTTTGTCGTAAAATCCTGCAAATATAACTTATTTAATTGGATTTTAGTATCAAACCACACAATTTATACAACATTCTTGCTCCAACATTGGCATCCCACTCGTCGCCCTCCTCTCGAGGTGCTACTTCCACGAGATCGAAACCGATGATGCGCCTGCCACTCCTTACGACCGAGTCGAGCAGATAGACAGCCTGATGGAACGACAGACCTCCTGCCACAGGAGTACCTGTTCCGGGGCATAACTCCGCTGCCAAACCATCAATGTCGAAGCTCACATAGACCTTCTCGGGTAGGTGCTCAACAATCCTTTTGCACTGCTCCGCCCAAGTTGTACCCTCAAACCTCTCGGCACTCATCAGGTAGTCGTCGAACTGCACAACCCTGCCCTCCGAAGCCTTTGCCAGAGCGACCTCATCATCGCAATAGTCACGGATGCCCACCTGCACGAGCTTCTTGACCTCCGCAACATCCTGCAATACATTATACATAATAGAGGCGTGCGAGTATTTGAAACCCTCGTATGCCTCTCTCAAATCGGCGTGGGCATCAATGTGGAGAATACCAAACTCCTCGTGCCTCTCAGCAAGAGCCTTGATGAAGCCCAGAGGTGTGCTATGGTCGCCACCCACAAGACCTACCAACTTGCCCTGCATAAGCCACGAAGAGGTCTGCTCATAGACCTTGCAGTTCATCTCCGCCGAGCCCGAATTGACCCTCGCCCTACGGGTGGAAATCATCGACGACTCGAAGATGGTGCCGCCCTCCTCCAAAAACTTGATGACCTTCTTGGCATCACCCCTCAATAGCGAGTCCATATCCTGAATGGAGTAGTCAACGGGGGCGGTCGCAATGCCCTTCTTCCACTCATCGGGACTCACGGGGTCGTAGAAGTCGAGTTGCACCGAAGCGCCAATAATAGCGTCGGGTGCGAAGTTCTGACCACCGCCGTAGGATGCCGTAACACCCCAGGGCACCGACACCAAAACCAATCTCGACTCCTCCGTAGTGAAGGGCATACCGAAATAGTTACCATTGCTACACCCCACATCCGAGGGGTTATAATCCTTCTTCTCCATATAATCGTTTTGTTTGTTGTTCTATT
>JAGCJH010000034.1 GCA_017648105.1 Tidjanibacter sp. | reverse complement strand
CAAAGCCATTGAGGCAGGTGTGGATGTGCTATGGATTGGCGCACGCACAACCTCCAACCCATTCAGTGTACAGGAGATTGCCGAAGCACTGAGAGGTAGCTGCATACCCGTCTTGGTGAAAAATCCCACGAGTGCCGATATAGACCTATGGCAGGGCGCTGTCGAGCGACTAAGGAGGTGTGGCGTGGAGAATATTGGTCTGATACACAGAGGCTTTGCAGGCTTTGGCTCGGTGGGCGGTATGCGCAACATTCCCCTCTGGCAGGTGGCGCTCGAAGCCAAAAGGCGTATGGCGGAACTGCCGATGATTTGCGATCCTTCACACATCTGTGGCAACCGCACAGGACTCTTGGAGGTGGCACAGCAGGCGGCAGATTTGGACTACTCGGGCTTGATGATTGAGTGCCACACCCACCCCGATGAGGCGCTCAGCGACCCCCAACAGCAGATTACCCCAGAGGAACTCGGTGCACTCTTGGAGCGCATCATCTGGCGCAGTGTTGCGACCGATTCGGCAGAGTGTAAGGGGGAGTTGGAACGCTTGCGTGGCACCATTGACCGCCTTGACGAGGAGATTTTCGCCCTCATTGCCCACCGTATGGAGGTGGCAGAGGAGATTGGCAAACTCAAACGCCAAAACAACCTTACAATTCTCCAATCGGGTCGCTGGGATGAGGTCGTGGAGAGGGTTTCGCAGCGTGCCGAAAGACTCGGCATTAGCAACGAATGTACTCGTAAAATTCTCGATGCCATCCACCTCGAAAGCATCGAGCGACAGAACAAAATAATGCACTAACGAGCAACGATGAACTACTGCCTTTGCATATCCGAGAGCAACGCACAAAAGAGAGGGCAACTTATTAAGAGTGAGCCCTTTGTGGAGTTGCGTTGCGACCTTATGGGGGCATATCCCGAAGAGGTTGGTGGGATGGTTGGGAGTGCCGAAAGGGCGCTTGTAACCTGCCACTCAGGGATGGAATGCGAGGCAATTTATAGCCGTGCGATTGAGGCGGGAGCGTGGGGCATAGACATCTCTGGCGACCTGCCCCAAGAGGTGCTCGGCAGACTTATTCAAAAGGCAAAGTCGCAGGGTGTGAGGGTCATCATCTCCAACCACTACGACACGACACCCACCTCAGAGGAGCTTCTGTGCTCCGCCAATGAGGCATTTGAGAGGGGTGCGGATATTGCAAAAATCATCACAACAGCACACACAACAGCCGAGGCACTCGCCCCCCTTGCGCTCTATGAGCACTTTGAGCGTGGGCGTATAATTGCCTTTGCGATGGGCGAGCGTGGGCGCTTCACACGCCGTTTGTCGCTCCTACTGGGCGCACCATACACCTATATTGCCCCCTCTGCGGAGATGACAACAGCTCTCGGACAACCTACCCGAGATTGGTTTGAGAGGTCGTTTGCGTGCCCATACGAACTCAGTGGTGGCGAACTTGCGGAGCATATCACCCCCCCATCATCCAAGAGCGAGGCGCAAAGGGCAATACTCCTTGCGACACTCGCAGAGGGACAAACCGTGCTCACCTCCTACACCCCTTGCAACGATAGCGAGGCGGCAGTGAGGCTTTCTCAGAGCTTGGGCGCAGAGGTTACGAGGATAGATAACACACTAACAATTAAGGGCGTAGGCACACAAGGTGTTCGACAAGCACTCTCCCACCCCACAACGCTCTCGGTGGGCGAATCGGCACTCCTTACGAGGCTGACGCTCCCCCTCGTGGCACTCTTGGGCGAGGGTGAGGTAACCATTGAGGGCTCTGGCACGCTCCTCGGGCGCACGATGCAGGGGGACCTCGAAGCACTCACGACAAGTGGCACTTCCCACAAATCAGAAGGCGGAAGACTACCCATCACGGTGGGCAGGGCAACACCCCCACGGGCGACTTTGGAACTCGATGGCAGTCGCTCGTCGCAGACCATTTCGGGCTGGATGATAGCCCTCGGTGCGATGGGTGGCAACTATCAACTGAGGGTGCGAGGTGCTGTGAGCCGCCCCTACACTGAACTGTCGGCAAGGATGATGAGGCAGTTTGGTGCGAAGGTAAAGATTGAGGAAGAGGCTGATATTCAGACCATAACCATACATTCGGAGGGCTACACTCCCCACTCAGCACTATCGCTCACGGGCGACTGGTCGGGTGCGGGCTACTGGGCGGCAGCTTATGCCATTGGGCAGAGTGGCGCACGCCCTCGTGAGCGCTACACGCTCCACATTGCAACCTCTACCACACAGGCAGACGAACAGATACTCTCCATTTTGCGCTCGGCTGGGGCACGGATTGCAACCACCGAGGAGAGCGTGGAATTTCTCCCCTCGCCCCCCCTGCGAGGTTTCTCGGCAGATGCGACCGACGCTCCCGACCTTATCCCCACACTGGCTGTCGTGGCACTCTTTGCCGAGGGCAGGTCGCAGATTGGGGGGCTTGGCAGGCTTGCGGACAAGGAGAGCGACCGCTGCGAGGCACTCGTGGAAGCGCTTGTGTCTATGGGAGCAAAGGTTGCGATTGAGGGCGACTGGCTCACGGTTGAAGGTTCTACAAGGCTCCATAGCGCCCCTGTGCGCACCCACAACGACCACCGAATGGCTATGTCGCTTGCCATCTGCGGACTTTTTGTGGAGGGTGGCGTGCAGGTGGATGATATATCGTGCGTGGCGAAGAGCTACCCCACATTTTTCGACAACTTGAAACGATAAACATAAGATATAGACCCTATGAACACTTTTGGACACAATTTCAGGATTTCGCTCTTTGGCGAGTCGCACGGCAAGGCGGTAGGCGTAGTGATTGATGGCGTACCTGCGGGCATTGCTCTTTCGGAGAGCGACTTCGAGGCAGACCTGTCCCGCCGTAGGTCGGGTGCTGTGGGCACAACCTCTCGCAGGGAGTCGGACATTCCGGAGCTTCTCTCGGGCACCTATCGTGGTCACACGACGGGCGCCCCCATTGCCATTCTCTTCCGCAATGAGGATACCCACTCAGAGGATTATGAGGCACTGAGGGATACACCTCGCCCAAGCCACGCCGACTGGACTGCGAGCGTGAAGTTTGGCGGTTGGAACGACCCACGAGGTGGCGGTCACTTCTCGGGTAGGCTCACCGTGGCACTCGTCGCTGCGGGCACCGTGGCAAAGAAGAGTTTGGGCGAAGGCGTGAAGGTCAGTGCCGAGGTGTGCGAGATTGGTGGCGAAAGGGATAGGGCGAAGTGGCAGACACTCTTGGAGCGTGTCGAGAGCGAGGGCGACTCGGTGGGTGGCATTGTTGAGTGCCACGCCGAGGGCATACCTGCGGGCTTTGGTGAGCCCTTCTTCGACTCTCTCGAATCGACCATTTCCCACCTGCTGTTCTCCATTCCTGCGGTGCGTGGTGTGGAGTTTGGCGACGGCTTCGGGTCGGCATCGATGCGTGGCTCGGAGCACAACGACGCAATTGTGGCGCTGGATGGCACAACAGCGACCAATGGTTCAGGTGGTATCAATGGCGGAATATCCAATGGTAATCCTCTCATCCTGAGGGTTGCAGTGAAACCCACATCGAGCATCGCACGCCCCCAGCAGACGCTCAATACAGCCACAGGCGAGATGTGTATGCTCACGATAGGCGGTCGCCACGATGTGTGCATAGCCCTGCGTGCGGCGGTGGTTGTTGAGTCGGCAGTGGCAATCGCTCTGGCAGATGCCAAGTTGAGGTAGTTGATTTGCAGTAGGAATAGGAAAAGCACCCAAAATTTGGGTGCTTTTTTGTTGAGGGATAACCGACTATTTACAGACCTCTCCCGCCCTGCGGGCACCCTCCCCTAACTTAGGGGAGGGAAATCGAGAAAAAACAAACCTCTCCCGCCCTGACGGGCACCCTCCACTAACTTAGGGGAGGGAAATTTGGGAAGAGGGTAAAAAAAGTGAAGGCTCGCAAATTGCGAGCCTTCACAGTTAGTTATTCAACCAAGAAGATTACTCTTCCTCTTCGGGAAGCATTTCAAGACCGAGTGCCTCACGAACATTGAACTTCTTGCACTCACGGTAAACCTCACCGTTTGCGCCCTCGGTAGTCCAAGTGTAGTAGATGTACTTGTGGTTGAAGATTGACATATCGTCGATCAACAAGCCAGTCTCAGTACCCTCGAACTTCCACGAGTAACCCCACCACATATACTCCAAACCGAAGTCAGAAGCCTGATCGTTTACCATATAGTTAAGGAACGAGAGAGGAGTGTTGTAGGTATCCTCATACTCGGGATCGCTAACCATTGCCCAAGCATTCTTGGTCTCAGGAGCGAATTCAAGAGTCAGATTAACAGTGTAGGAACTCCAAGCAGGATTCTCGGTGCTCTCGTAGCTATCAACCATAGTGAGAGTGATGGTAGGCTCGCCAGTCTCGTAACCCTCATCGCCGATGAGAAGCATCTCAGGCTCCCACTCGTAGTAGTGAGTGTAAGGCTCAACAGTAGCAGCTGCCGATACATTCATCTCTGCATCAAATGCTACAACAGCGATATTCCAATCTTTGTAGTCTTTGTCCTCGATAACGATGCAACCATCAACGAGCTGGTTGGGATAAACGGTAGTACCGTAACCACCGATAGCCATCTTCTGAGTGATGGACTCTACGGTGCCACCCAAAGTATTGGTCCAGTAGGTACCAGGAACAGCTGCGATATACTTGTAGTACATTACCTCGCCACCAGTTACCGAAACGGGAACAATGATGTTATTCATATAGGAAGTGATAGTACCAATGCTTACAACGAAGTCGCTCGAAGGACCAGTGTACTGCTTAGTGGTGAACGCCTCGATAGTGATATCGCCATATTTACCCTGTTTGTCAACAGCGAATGCTACAAAGTGGAGAGTCTCGTTCTCTTTTGCACCATTGTAATTATAGACAAACTCAGCCTCTGCCGACATAGTACCACCGGTGAGCAATGCCGATACCCATTTATCGCTGCTCCACTCTGCCATTTCATCTTTCCAAGCAGCTGCACGGTAGTAGTTGTAGTAAATCATTGCGGTCTCTTCTGCGGGAGCGCTAATGGTCATATTAACATCCGAGAAGGTTACATAGTTGAGCGAAATGGTAGGAGTCGAAGCACCGCCACCCTGCAAGTTCTCAGTCTTGAAAGTAAAGACCTGAACATCTGCGTAGGTGTAGTCAGCGGGAACTTTACCAGCCTCCAAAGGAAGGATGCAGAGCATATACTCAGTACCGGGGATACCACTCTCGTGCTCATAGTCATCGGGGTTCATAATGAAATCGAAGAACGAACCAGAGAAGGTAGGCTCAGTTTTCTCAACACCGAACTCAGTGTAACCCATCTTCCAATAGTCGAAAGTATTAGTCCAACCGTTGTACTCGTTAGCCATATTTACAGCGCTACCACCGAGTACCAAGTAACCATCGTAACCTGCAACGGTAACATCAATCTGAATGTCGCTGGTAGTAGCATCTACCTGTTTAACCTCAACAATACGCTGTACATAGGTGTCATATACGAGCTCATCGAAGAAGATAGTAGCGGGATCCATATAGCTTGCACCCTCTTTCCAAGGAGCTGCCCAGAGTACATACTCAACACCAGGAGTAATCTCACCGAATGCCGACATTGCAACTGCGCTATCTTTTGCAGTAATAGTGGTTACATCAAACCAAGTGTACTCATAGGTATCGTAGTCGAATTTGTACCAACCCTCGCCCTGAGGACCCATAGTCCACTCAGCAATCTGGTTAGAATAGAGGTCGTCGTAACCATAGTAGTACTCATAACTACCACCATACATCGAGAGAAGACCACCATTTTTGAGTGCCTCAATCGAGAACTCAGCCTTAGGAGTTACACCGTAGATAAGAGGATTGTAAACCAAGTATTTCGAACCATAGGACTCGAACTCGATAGCCTGCTCATTGGTAACAACCAACGACAACTGCTCTGCGTAGAGAGGATTATAGTCCTCATCGTACTCGGGCTCGCCCCACTCATCAAGAACGGGAGCATTTGCCATCTTAACCGAGAGAGTGTAGCCTTTGCCAGCCGATACAGCGAGTTTGCCAAGAACAGCTTTACCCTCGTTGCTAATAGCCAAAACATATACAACACCTGCCTCAGCAGCAACACCAGCAGCAACATTCTCTACCGAAGGAGCAGTAACATTGAGTTTCACACCACCCTCGATCTCTACTTTCCAACCTGCGGGAATACCTGCAACTGCGAGATCTTTGATACCAGTAGTCTTCACAGCAATGGTCTTCTTCTGAGCCGAAGTGAAGAATACTTTGTTACCCTCGATTGCGAAGCTGAACTCCTCGGGAAGAGTAGTAGTGAACGACTGACCACCGTTGAGAACGAAAGTAAGCGATTTGCCATCCTCCGAAATAGTTACGCTCTGGAACAAGCCAAGGTCGCCACCGCCACCAAGTTTGTGCCAAGTCAGACCACCGTCAAACGATACCTCGTTTGCACCATCTGCATCCTGGCGTACCTGAGTGGGAACCAAACCCTCGGGAAGCTGGGTTGCGTTGTGTACATAGTATTTGTTACCATTCTTGTCGGTGAGAGCTACGGGAACACCATTCACGATCTGTGCCCAGTAGTAGTCACCACGACCGTCGGTCATAACGGTCAAAAGGTTGTCGTTATTCTCAGTGAACTGAGGATAGATAGTGATGTTCTCACCGTCTTTGGTAGTCAAAGTGTAGGAACCATCTGCGTTTGCGGTGTAGTCCAAGATAGCAATCTTAGCTTCCACAGCAGCAACAGCCTCCTCCAAGTCTGCTACCTCAGCCTCGATAAGAGCCTTCAATGCGTTAACATCGTTGGTAAGTTTAATCTCCAACGCCTCAACGCGATTTTTCAAATCCTCGATATCC
The DNA here is from genome assembly GCA_017648105.1 of Tidjanibacter sp. Taxonomy (GTDB): domain Bacteria; phylum Bacteroidota; class Bacteroidia; order Bacteroidales; family Rikenellaceae; genus Tidjanibacter. The sequence continues at coordinate 19,824 of JAGCJH010000034.1, read as the reverse complement.
TGTTTAATCAGAGTGTCGTCATAAGCTTCCGAGCAGGAAACTGCAAGAGTCGCAACTCCAACCAACGCACACATAGCGAGGGTTTTCAGATTACGGAAAAATCTTTTCATAATGAAATAAAGTTAAGTTAATAAAATAGGTGAATTTTAGTCTTTTTTACACAGTTTTCCCCTCAAATCCGCCCTCCCAAAGAGGAAGCAAGTGAATTTGTGGGCACAAAACTTAACACAAATATAACATTAAGTAATTTAATGTGCAAATTTTCATATCTTTTTTATCAAAAAATCCGCATTTTTTCTCATCGGTCACACAGCATACGCACACAAAACATTGACTTTTCAGAAATTTGAACCATCGGAAAATTATCGTATAAAGAAAAACAAAAAATCCCCCCTTCGGGCGAAGGAGGGATTTTGGGGTCTATACAAGGTGGGGACTACCTACCTGTTGCCTTGGGGTGAGCCGAGAACTTATCGTAGTCGAGCTCGATGATGGTCGATTTGCCTACGGGGCGAACATCGCCAACCTCGGGGCGTGCCTCGGGTTTAATCTTCCTAAGGCTCAAAGGTTCCTGGTAGCCTGCCGACATCAAAGGTGCAACCGAATTGGGGTACCAGTGGTCGAGCTTATACCACTTGTGCTCATACTCGCCACTCTCCTCGTTCTGCTCGTATTTATAGATGAGATACTCCATCTCGCCCAAAATGGCATTGTCGGGGCTACCACCCAGAGGAATACAGAGTACAACCTCAAAGTCGGAGCGAATGTCAATATCCACAGGGTTTGCATAAGAGGTGCCAAGGCTATACTCCAAGCAGTAGTTATACCAAGCCTCCAAAACAGCAGCTTCGTTGCGGAAGTGGTTCCTATTGCCAAGTTTGGAGAGTTTCAAGGTGGGGTTTTCTGAGTTGTCCGACATATAGTAGGTTGCCCAGCAATCTTTCACCTGCTCAATGTGGAAATATGGATTGCCCTCTGCATCAAACCTACCAGTAATCTCAACCTCGGGGTTATTGCCACCCTCCAACTTGCCAGTCTCGGCGTATGCAAACTTAACCTCGCCAAAGACACCATTCCAGTCCTCAGCAACATAAGCGATACCAAACCTCGACTCGGGTTGGAGTACATCTGTCCAAGCCATATGACCACTTGGCTCAGTGCTCCAACGGTTTGCGTAGGGATCAAAGTAGATGTGGTCCAGCAACTCCTCACGAGGCGACTGCTCGGTGGGATACTCAAAGACTATCTCACCATCCTGACCATAAGCAACCCATTTAACGCTACCATCATCCATAACAACCTTGTCGCCAAAGCCGTAGATATACTGGAAGTGGATTGCAGCAGTCTTCTCAAACGAATAGGTGAAGTCGAGGACAAGTTTATTGACATCCTCGGGAGACAAGGTCAATACCGCATCCTCCTCACTCTGCTCGGGAGTGGTAGTACCAAGAGGTTTGGTGCGGAAGGGACCAACGAACTTCACGGGCGAGAGTTCCATATACTGGTTCATACCAGTGTAGGCAATGTAGTACTCGGTATCTGGCTTGCCAATGGTCAAAACCTCCTTAGCACGATACGAGCCACCCTTTACATAGTTCCAGTTGGTAAAGCCCCAGCAGTTACCTGCGGTCAGAGCGTAAATCTCCATTGCGTATGCTTTCATCTGCTCCTCATTGTACTGCATAATCTCAGCAGCATCCTCAGCCTCAATAAGACTCATATAGGCATTACCGCAACCGGCGGGCATATAGCAATCAACCCAGAAGAGGCTCGCAGCAACCTTGGACTCATCAACAGTAATCTCAACATCGGCAGGCTCTGCATCTGCGGGACGCTCGGCAGGGTGGAAAAGCAGGCTCTGGAACTCGGGCGAAGGGGTATAGTTCATATCCAGACCCACAGCAGTAGCCATAAAGGTGTGATTGGGGTCGGCAGTCTGACCAAATTTAATGGTATGCAGGTGGTTATACATTCCATTTTCATCCACCTCTGGCGCATCTGCAATGGTAGGATCGTAGATTGCATTACGCATAAAGTCGATGTAGAGTTTGTCGCCATAGGCGTCGATATAGGGCTGCAAATCATTCTCATCCGAGCACCACTGGTAGTAGAATTTAGTATCTGCATTTGCGGGGCTATATCGAAGATAACCTTGGGTATAGCCAGCATTAACCTCGATTTTAACCTCGGGATTACCAACAAGTTCCTCATAGGGAGTGCGGATATAGCACAAAGTCAGATCGCCCTGCTCTGCACCCTCAGTGTCGAAGCAACCAACAACTGCAACAACATACTCGCAGTTGGGCACAACCTTAGCCTGTGCATAGGGAGTATTCATCCAGTCGAACTCGTGGCTCAAAAAGTCCTCCATATTATTGGTCGAGAAGGTATAAGCACCTGCACCCGAAGCATCGAAAATAAAACCACGAATCAAGGTCTCAACGGTCTTCTGCGACAAGGGGAACTCCAAACGCTGATTCTTTGCGGTCTCATAGAGAGAGTTGTAAAGACGGCAGAGTGGATATACATCCAAGCGGTAGGACTGAACCATCGCACCGGGGCGAACAAGGAATTTGAAGTTATTTGTCGCCTTGCCGGTAACATAGACGCTCACGCCCTCTTCGCCTGCCTCAACCTTATCGGGCACATAGTTCACAGCAGTAATCAGGTCGGGACGCATAATCGCCTCGGGACCCTCGGCAATAACAATCTCATTACCACCGGGGGTATTGGGCTCATCTGGACCCTCGCCTCCAATTGGATCATCACACGAATACAGCGCCAATGCACCCATTGCCACTGCACAAAAAACTTTAAGTAATTTTTTCATAGTCTATTTATTAGTTTGTTTTTGGTTTATTTCTTCTATTCTGCGATGTACTTATAATCCACACTCTCGCCCAAAGCGCACTCGGCAACATTGTTCACATACCCGTCGGGGGTAATCGCCAATGCCACAACACTCATATCTGCCACTTTCCAGTTAACACCAAGCGTATAGGTGTAGTTTTTGGTTTGCTCCTGCTCCTTCGCCAGAGTACCCAAGGCATCGCCCCTCCAATTGTCGCTAAGCAGCGCACGAGCAACATGTTCGTGATTCCACGAATCATAAACCGAAGCGCCATCATTCTGAGGACCAACAACACCATTCTCCACAAGCCATACGCTCACACGATAGTCGCCCGCAAGCTCCGCAAAGAGAGTAACCTCCACAGTCGCGATGTCACCCTCCACGCTACTTACAATCTTCACATCACATTGTGCAGGATACTCATCGAGCGACTCATAGAAGCTCTCACGAATCTTCTCCAAACCCTCGGTAAGAAGACCTCCACTCCTCAGGTCGGTCAGAAATGCTGGGTATGAGCCCAAGCCAAAAGCAGCGTGAATAGCATTGGTAACTCCCAGAGCCATAGGGTCTTTACCACCAGTATCATCGTGGAGCGCCAGAACGGTCACAATATCCTTAAAACCTGCATAGGGGTTGTTGATAACACCCATCAGTGTCCTATATCCATCGGGGCAGAAGGAGCACCAAGCACCCGTAAAGTCCATAACACAGATGTGCCTATCGAAGCGAGAGAGGAAGTTCGACACATAAGGCGCAGCGGTAATCTCAACCTCCTCCGACACCAAGTCGAGGTAGGTAGCCTTGAAGATGTAAGAGCCACTCTCGGTGGTTGTAAAGGTGCTTACCCCCCTACCACCCCAAATCTGCTCTGCGGGGCTTACAAGTTCAATCAGCGCCTCGGTAGTAACCACATTTGCACCATAAAGCACCTCGAAAGTCACCACATCCACGCCATCGGCAGTCATTGTGCGTTTCGAGGGGACAAGTTGCAACTGCACGCCATCATCCTCCTGACCGTGACACGAGGCAAAGCCTACAATCGCAGCCACGAGGAGCAATATCTTTCCAAACTTTTTCATCTTCATCTCTCTATTTTACAATATAATCCACACTACCACCAACGGGGCACTGTGCGCTATTATTGACAACAAAGCTACCGCCACCGTCAAACGACGAGAAAGCTGCAACCACAATGCGCATATTATCAACATTGTAGCCTCTGGGGATTTCGAGCGTATTGGTAGCCACAGCCTCCACGCCAACCTGCATATTCATACCCTCATTGAAGTGAGCACCATAGCAACTATCGTTGGTCGAAACAACCCTCACAACATTGTTATGCTTATAGTTGGCAGCCTCTGTACCTTCCACGCCATACTGGTAGCTCACAAAGTTATCCTCCACAAGGAAAATCTGGTAGCGGTATTTACTGGGGGTATTGGAAGTAATCTTACTCCTCACGGTAACCTCACGGCTTGCGGCATCCCACTCCGACTCGATAGACACGCCACACGATGCGGGGTAGTTTTCCTCCACCCTATCCAAAATCTCCACCACCTGGTCCTTCGCCGATACGGTGATATAGTCCTTATCGATAATGAGGTTTGCATTAAACTGGGGCAGACCCGAAACGCCAGTCCTACGAATCTGATTGTAGTAGAACTCAGTCATTGGGTGGGTCATCTCATCTGGATAATTGAAATCCTGATGGAACGATACAACATTGAGCCTATTGGGGTACTCCGCCTGCACCTGTTTGAGTGTGGAGGCAAGGAATGGACACGCCGTACAGCCAATGGATGTAAACTGGAAGCCGAGAATCTGATGAACATAGCCCTTCTCCTCGCCATCGCTCGATGTGGGGAGCGCAGTGATAGTCACACGGTTGTCCGAATAGTAGCGTGTGCCGTCGTAGTAATACTCTGCGTAGAACTCATACTCGCCCGCAATGGTTGTCGAGAAGGTATTGACGCCATAGTTACCCAACTTTCCGTTGCGAGTAAGCTGCATAGTCCTCTGGTCACTAACATCCTGACTGCCAAGCATCACCCTGAAAGTCACAAGATCCTCGCCATTGGCAGTGATGGTAGTCTTATCGGCAAAGAGCCTTAGCACACCCTCGGGCACCACCTCTTCGTCCTCATCGCTCTGACCGTGGCACGAAGTGAGCGCCACAGAGCAAGCAACCATCAGAACGGTAGCAAAAAGGCTCCAAAATTTCTTCATAATATTCATTTAGGTTTATCGAAGTTTAGGTTATTCGTTGTAGAGGTAATCGGCACTCTCGCCCAACTTACACTCATTGGCGTTGTCAATGAGTCTCATACCGCTTGCGTCGCTATGGACAAATACAACAACCTTCAAATCCTTAGCCGCATAGTCGGTCACTTTGGTAGTGAAGGTCTTGGTAATCTCTTGATCTTTGGTGAGCGCCACTTTACCACTACTCATCTTGATGAAGTTGTCCGAAGCAGCAACGATAACCTCATTATAGACATCCTCATAGCCCGACGAATCATACTGATTGTCTGCCAAAACAGCCCAAGCGAGGTCGTAGTTTGCATTCCTATCCGCCTTCACAGCAGCTTCAATAGTCACATTACCATTGCCATCAATGCTGGTCGAGGCTATCTTCACGCCACAAGTTGCGGGGCTCTTAATCATAAGTTCCAAGAGGGTGGAAGTGATTGCATACTGCGCACGATCGCTCTTGACGAATGCCATATCATAGACCACATTGGGCACAGAGCCAGTGCTGAAACCGAAATTCAGGAAGATCTGCGAAGCCAAATCCTTTCCCGAAGCCTCCATAGTGTATTTGAACTTATCGCTCAGGTGGCTGGCAAGCAGGATAACATTCTCGCCATACTCGCCCTCTTTGAGAGTCCTCAGCGCTGCGGTCATCGAGGGACAGTTGGAGCACCAAGTACCCGTGAGCTGAACAAGACACATCTTGTGGAGATATTTCTCATACTCATTGCGATTCTGCACCTTGATAGTCACAGTGTTATCACTCCTAACACCCTTTACGGATGCGTAGAAGGTATATTCGCCATTACGAATCGAAGTAAAGGTGCGAGTCTCACGAGGCAGGCGGCTCCCATTGGCAACATTCACGAAGTAGATGTCGCCGAGAATATCCTCGTCGGCAGTCACATCCTTACCCGTATTGTCCGTAACGGTGAAGGTTGCATAGTCCTCGCCATTCGCCTCCACGACCTTCTTATCAACAGAGATTGTATAGCTAACATCGGTGGTATCTTCACCACCTTCGCCCACACCACCTTCACAAGCTACAAGAGAAAGAGAGGCAAGCGACACCATCAGAAAATGTTGGAATTTCATACTCTTTGAGTTCCCCTTTATATATAATAGGTAATTTCCTTAGAACGAGGTGGAGATTGTGAGGTTACCACCAGTGTAGGCTGGCATCAAGCGGCACACACCACCCGAGCATACCATACCCTGACGGTTGCGACCATAGCTAAGCGCCACCCTTGTGCGACCCTCCGTGTAGCTGAAACCTGCGTTGTAGTAATGCACCTTTGTCATACCGTGATTGAACATATCGCTCACGAAAAGGCTCCACGAGGGCGCAAAATTCACCTCCAAGAGTGCCGACATCCAGTCCTTCTTATCCTCGAAAGTTGTCAGGTATGCCAACTCCATACGGGTCGAGAAGGTGGGGGTATATTTATACAAGAGGTCTGCAACAACAATATTGGAGAGCCAAGTACCCTTACCTACGCCGTGCGAGTGGTTATACTCCTGCATCGAGTAGAGCAACTGCATCTTGAACTTACGGCTCACCTGCTTCTCTACGCCCACATTCACATTGCGCCACAAGAGCGTCTTGGGAACAAACGAGCCCTCCTCTTTGAGGGTGTAATAGGTCGAGAAGTTCAGATTGACCTTCATACCACGCTTACCACCGAGCGCCGTACCACGCTTGAAGTTGTAGTACACATCAAGCTGACCACCAATCTCGCCACTATTGATGTGACCCGAGGTAGTACCAGGCTGAACAATGTAGGGATTGAGGTTTGTGATTGCATAGGAATACTGCGCACAAAGTGCGGGCAGATAGTTCAACGCATTGTTGGTTTCATAGGAGCTATTGGAGATTTTCGACTCCATCCACTCCAATCTACGAGCCGAAAGGCTAACACCCAGACCACCACCACTATACGACAACTCCAAGAGCTGTGCGTTGGAGTTTTTGATGAGGTAGTCATTGCCTGTCACACCAGGAATTGGGTTGGGGTTGTTGTACATCTTCTCGCCACCATCGACCCACTCAGCCTTTGCGCCAAAGCCACTCTTCTCAAAGTTGAGCCTTGCCGAATAGCCCATTGTCGAAGGCTTCGCACCCGACTCCAAGGCGGTTGCTCCAACACGCTCAAAGCGGTTGAGAAGCGAGCCTTCGAGCGCAAGAGTCATATCGGTCATATTCAAGAGGTTGGAGAGCGACAACGATGCATCCACACCTCTCACTTGTGTGTTTTTTGCAGGCTCCATACCGAGGCGAGGTGCGCCCCAGAGAGCCTTGATGCGTGCGATGTTTTTGTATTGGTATGCCACACGAGCGCCCATCAGTGCCGAGTTCACACCGAGTGTGCGATCCTCGTATGTACGGAAGAGGATACCGCTACCAAACTGGTCGTAGAAGGTACCTGCTGTAACATCAAAATCGCCATCACTCCATTGCATATAGTAGTTCGTTAGGCGAGCGCCTTCGAGGTTTGCGGGGTAGCCTATAAGGGCAGGCTGATAGGCTTCCAGTTGCAGACCTGCCGAGAAATTACCGAGGTAGTAATCGGCTTTCAGGTAGTTGTTCGTACCGAAGTTACCCTCGGGTTTTTGTGCCTGCGTAACCTCATCATCCACATAGACAATCGAGTTACTTTCAAAGGAGCCAACGACATATCCCTTAGTGTCATTCTGCGCCACCAAAGAGGTCGCTACCGAAGAGGCAATAAGGAGCGAAAGTAGAACTTTTCTCATTTGCTAAGTAAGTTGGTAGTGTTTTGATTTTCAATGGTTTTACACATCCTCAAAGGACTATTGGAGCGACTTGATAATCTCGAAGAGTTCATACTCACCACCGGGTGTGTAACCGGTGTGGGAATAGACGATTTTGCCGTTCTTATCAACCACATAAACCTGAGGGGTGAACTGCACATTCATAGCCCTCTTGAAGTCGCCATTTTTGTCATATACGAGAGTGTAATCGCTCCAACCGTGACCCTCTGCGAGCGAGCGAGCCTGTGCGGTAAAACGAGCGTCGTCGGTGGAGACTGCAACAACACGGAAGTTTGCCTCCTCAATCCAATCGGGATAGAGGTCGTTGATAGCGTCCAACTCTCGGATGCAGGGTTTGCAAGTCACAGCCCAGAATGAGATAATCATAGGAGTCTCGCCATCGACGAGCTCTGCGGTGTTGATTACTTTACCTTTACCATCCTCCACTTTCACGGAAGGAATCTGTGCCATAGCAACCGACGAGATGAGCAGCGCAAAAGCTGCAAAGAGAATCTTTTTCATAGTTTGTTCTTAAAAAAAGCAGTTATTAAATTAGTTTATTGTTTCATTACCGGCGGGGGCAGGGTGTGATATTGCCACACTTTCCCCATTATCGTCACAAAAATAGACAAAATTTGCTCTTTTCCAAAGAAAGATACAAGAAATAATGCGCACGCGAGAAAAAGTTTCCTACGGGGTGTAATTTGTGGCAAGAGATGGGGAGAATGTGAAAAATTATTTGTATATTGCCCCCGATTTATGCGCACGCATTGCGTATGCTTGTGTGGCAAAATGGACAAAAACAGAACCGCAAAAGAAAACTTACATACTAACTATTTATTTACCAAAACATTATGAAAAAATTTTTCCGCATCGCAGCACTTGTTGCTTCTTTCGCAGCGGTAATTTGCTCCTCGTGTAATCCCGACCCACAGGAGGATGTTACCAAAGATCCATTCGCAGATGCCAAATTAGAAGTGAGACTTGTCGGCACAGACAAGACCACAGCAACCGTTTCGCTCGAAGGCGAGGTTGTGAAAGTTCTTGGCTATGTTGTTGAGCCCACCGAGACCAAAGGCGAATACACTGCCGAGGAGATCTTTGCAATGAACAACCTTGTAGTGCTCGAAAAAGAGGGCGCAACCCAACTCACCCTCACAGGTCTGACTCCCGACACTGACTACACAGTGCAATTCGCTTCTCGTATCTCTTCGACCAGCGTTTGGAGCCAAGTCAAATCGCTCGATTTCACTACCGAAATGCGTGACCCCGTGCTTAGCGCAAGGGTTTTGCCCGAGAGCATCAAAGCTACCACTGCTTCGGTGGAGATTACTACCGACAACATCTCTCGTGTTGCATACCTCGTGAAGAAGGCTGGTGAGCTTGAAAAAGCTCCCAAGATTCCCACCATCTTCGCAACTGGTACCGTTATGCAGGTAGTTGCTGGTGCAAACACATTGGAACTTTCAAAACTCTCGCCCAACAGCCAGTATGTTGTCTATCTTGCTGGCGAGATTGCAGGTCGCGATGAGTTCTTCGATAGTGTTGTAACCGTTACTGGCATCAACACCGTTGATTTTACCGAGCAGATTCGCATCTACGACATCGACTACGACAACTTCAAAGTTGACTTGAAGGTTGATCCCGAGGTGAAGGCAAACAACCACGTTATCAGGTGGGCTATTACTGACATCGTAACTTGGAACAACAACTATTTCGGCGGTCTTTATAACGACGCAAAAGGTGGCGACAACTGCGCATCGAGCCTTGTTATGAACGACAAATGGTATCACAACCGCACTCAGGAGAGTACAACCTACCACTTCACAAACGAGTTTGCTGCCGTTTATGACGAACACGGCAACTACATCGAGGCAGACTACTATGGTCCTATTGCACCTGGTCAGCCCACCGTTGTAATGTTCGGTGAGTACGAGTGGGGCGACATTGAGGCTGTATTGGGTTGGTCCTATGGTACCCCTGAGCAGGACTTGGGTTACTACATCCCCCTCTATTCGTCGGCTATGTTTAGGAGTGACTATGTTCGCCGTAGCGACAAATGGGAGGTTCTCGATGAGAGCAAATACTGGACTGGCTTCTTCCACAAAGAGATTATCACCACCAAACTCCCCGAGGTATTGGATCCCGAGAGTGTCAAAGTTAGCGTTGAGACTTCGCCCCGTGACGGTATCTTCACATTTGAGGTTACCAACCCCGAGGTTGAGAGGGTAGCACTCTGTATTCTCGAAGAGGATGCCTACCAGACCCTCATCAACTACTTCAATACACACGATGGCAATATCGACACCAACCTTATGCAGTGGTACACCACTTGCTACCTTGGTATGTTCGTTACTTCCAACATCTCGTTCAATCCTTGGCAAGACACAAATGGTAACGACCTCGGTGGTACCATTCAGATGGCACTCAGCGAGTGGTTCCAAGAGCTCCGCCGTGGCTACAACTACCGTGTATTTGCAGTAGGCTTGGGTGGCTACAACGCAAAAGGCGAGTTCGATGGTCACAAACAGAGTTTCACCTCGTTGGAGTTCCAACTCCCCCACCCCACCAAACCCGCACCTGAGATTATCATCACTCCTAAGGAGGAGTTGGCAACTACCGATAAAGTTGTCTTCAACATCAAGTGTACTACCAAAGACCTTATTGATGCAGTATATGCTGTGAGCACCCCCGAAGAGTTCGCAATGGCAGGTATGTCGCTCGCAGATATTCTCAATACAAACAGCAAATACAAAGAATACCACCTGACCAGCGTTCTTGGTTTGATTAACTCCAATGCAGGTTTCGACCTCGAAATCCCCGCAGCACCCAACGAGGAACTCGCTTGCGTTGTTATGGGTATCAACGACGAGGGTAGCAAGACTATTTCGTCGCTCGTTTCCACCTTCGCAAAAGACCTCGACGCTCCCGAGCGTGTTGAGCACGAGTACTTCGAGAGCCTCAAAGGTTCGTGGACCGCTACCGCAAAAGTCCTCACAAGTGTAAGTCACATCGACGAGGAGACTGGCGAGGAGACCTTTGAGCTTGTTGTTGTTGACCGTTCGTGTGAGGTTGTCGCTGGCGACATTGAGTATCCCGAGACCCTCTCGCAGGAGGTTTATGACATCTACGCTCAGTATGGTCACGATGCAACCGTTGTGGATGGTTACTATGAGGAGTTCAAGGCTGCTGCCGACAAACAGAACACCAAGAATAGGACTTTCAACCGCATCCTTATGAATGGCTTTAACTTCGAGGCAGAGACTGTGCCCTACTTCCAGTACAGTTCCGCATTTGAGCTCTTCTACTCGACCACCTACAATGGTGCAACAAGCTCTTCGATGGTTAAAGACTTCGGTCCTAAGTGGTATCTCGAAATCGACGCTGAGGGCAATGTAACCGTTCCCTTCAATGTTGCTTACTTCGATCCTATGTCGAGCTGGTTCCACGATAATTACTACATCTACGAGAGCCACCTTATGGGTGTTTACTTCGATCCCGAGAACTACGATCCTTCGACTATCATTGTGGCTGGTTACTTCGGCGATTCGGAGGGTGGCTACAAAAATGGTCACTTCCCCGTGGAGGTTTCTGAGGATGGCAACACCATTACCATCAATCCTCTCATCTACTCCTACACCGACTCTACCACTGGTGAGCTCGTATCGTTCCCCCTCTACCCCACTTCGTGTATCAACTATGGCAACGGTCAGTTTGATCCTCTGGAAATCTGCTCGTCTATCGTCCTCACTCGCAACACCAGCACTCCTGAGGTTGAGCCCGAGGCTGCCGCAGTGGCTAAGAAGGCGATGAGCAACCACACCAAGATCGAGAGGAACATCAAGACCACTGGTGCTTCAAAACTCCGCAGTCGCACTTCGCTCAAAAACATCAAACCCATCCCCGTTTTGAGCGTTGAGCAGATTCGCAAAGACAACGCAGAGAATCCCGCACTGCCCTGGCACAATGTTCGCCGTGCGCAGTAGTCAATAGCCCAGCGAGATAGCAATTCAGAAACCCCTCAAACCGCAGGGGTTTCTGAATCTCGCTTTTTCGGGGGTGGCTCATTGCCGTATGCCCCCTTTTGGAACTATACCTAAATACAAAAACAAGAGAGAAAGCAAACGATGAAGCGACTGATTTTTTCACTGCTGATGCTCGGTTGTGTCGCCTCCGCAGGCGCACAGCTCCCCTTGGCAGGTGGTACGCTGACAGGTAGCTTGGAGTCCAATTCCATCTACTACCTCAACGACAAGGCACTTGGCGATAGGAGCATACCCTTCGGCTCCAACGACTACCTCAAACTCGCCTACTATAACGGTAGGTGGAGCGCAGGTTTGCAGGGCGATGGCTATCTACCCGCACTTGTCGGCTACGACGATGTGCGCAACGCAGGTGGCTCGGACTATACCTTCGCACTCACACAGATTTTTGTGAACTATCGTGGGAATGGTTGGGATGCAACCGCTGGTGACTTCTTTGAGCAGTTTGGTAGCGGTCTGGTCTATCGCAGTTTCGAGGATAGGCAGCTCGGTATGAACAATGCCACACAGGGTGTGCGCCTTACAGCACAGCCCACCGAGTGGCTCTCGATGAAGGCTTTTGCGGGTCGTCCTCGTTTGGCTGTACTCACACACGCCGGCTCACTCCTGGGCGGTGTGGATCTGAGTAGCAACCTCAGCACTGTGCTCGATATGCAGGAGATTTCACTCCTGCTCGAAGGTAGCTATGTCGTGCGCTATGAGAGTCTTACAAAGGAGGGTAGCGAACTTTGGGGTGGTTTCAACATCTTTGAAGAGCTCGGTCTTTACTCCCCAATGACACACCTCTACTCGGCTCGTGGCTCGCTGAACTGGAACAGCCTCAGCGTGAAGGCAGAGTATGTGGGTAAGACAATGGATATCAGTGACAATGTTTCGACCGCTTCCACCGGCTCCGCATTGCTCGGTGAGGTGGCATACTCGAAAGGTAAGTTCAATATGATGACACAGGTGCGACTCCTCAACAACTTCGGCACTCGTTTGACACTCTACGACCTGCCCATTGTGAACGATTTTGGCACCTCGAAAGTGGATGCTATGGGCAACACGCTCAACTACATCCCTGCGCTCACTCGTCAGCATACCTATATGCTCGCAAACCTCGAGCCTCATCAGGTCAATACTCACCACGAACTCGCAGCGCAGACCGACCTCTACTACTCCATCCGTCACAAGAAAGACCGCAGGAATTTCTGGCGCTTCCACCTGAACGCCTCCGTTGCGCAGAACACCGAGACACAAAATCTCTCGTGGCTCGATGTAAACTTCGACATCGAGCGTCAGTGGAACAAAGATTGGAAGGCAACATTCCTCTACTCGATGCAGAAGCGCAACCCCGAAAAGGGTGTGAGGGACATCATCTTCACCTCACACATCTTCGTTGCCGACCTGACACACAAAATCGACCGTCGTAACTCCCTGCGTGCAGAGTTGCAGTATCTCTACTCCAACGACTACGAGGGCGACTGGGCAGCAGCACTTGTGGAGTACAATATGGCTCCCGCACTGAGCATCTTCGTGAGCGATATGTACAACCTCCAAAGAGTCGAGACCGACCACAACCGCAACCTCGAAAAGTTGCACTATTATAGTATAGGTGCAAGTTACACCATCGGCAACACAAGGGCACAGCTCTCCTATGGTCGCAACCGTGCAGGTATGGTATGCTCGGGTGGCGTTTGTCGCTACACCCCCGCCTACACTGGCTTCAACCTCCTGTTGAGCACCTCGTTCTAATGACGGAGAAAAAAGTGAGTAAAACAAAAATTAACCGATAAGAAGTAAATATGAAAATTTTGAAATTCTTTGTGACCGCTTTGGCGATACTCGGAGCAGTGGCTTGCAACCCCACTCCCAGCAACACCCCCACTGAGAAGGAGCACTCCTTCAAAGTAATCGTCTCGAAGCAGGTTATCATCCCCAATGGAGTGGATGCAGCAGTCTTTACGGCAACTTTCGATGGCGAAGTCGTAACCGAGGGCGTTGAAGTCTATGATGGCGAGGGTAAAGCTCTCTCTCTGAATGGTTTTGCATTTACAACCGAGGAGGAGGGCGACTTTCAGTTCCTCTTCAAATACTCCTTCGAGGATAAGACCTACGAGAGCGAGCTCTTTACAATTGCTGCCAAAAACCTCTCAGTGAATGTCAATGCGACCATCTTCCAGAAGGATGTGGATGATGTGTACTTTGAGATTTATTATAGGGGTAACCTTATTACCTATCCCGATGACGACCTCGCAATCTTGGATTACGCCACACACGAGGAGGTTGAACTCGCCGGTATGGAGGTTGAGCTCAATGGCGAGACCGTAACCCTTCCCAAGTTCATTGCGCCCTCGATTGGCGAGCACAAAATCTACATCTACTACAAGACTTCCAATACCTACAAGAAGCCCCTTGTGCTCACAGCCGTAGATTTTGCTATTCCCAAGCGTATTGAGGATCCCCAGCCCGAAAATCTCACCTTCACAAAGCGCACCTTCTTCACTCAGTTTACAGGTGCTGGTTGCCAGTACTGCCCCTTCATCTCGGCGGCACTCCACGATATGAAGAACGACGCAACGGTGGCTGATAAGTTTGTGAATGTAGGTATCCACACCTACAACGACTCGGCAGACCTCTCGCCCCTTGACTGTCAGGATATCGATGAGCGCTTTGGCGTAAGCAACTATCCCGTAATCATTGGCGATATGAAGTTCCGCACTAGTAATGTGGGTAAATGGGAGTACAATAGGCGCAACCTCACAAACTATGTTGAGCAGTCCGTTGCAGAGGGTGCAAAGGCAGGTCTTTCGGCAAGCATCAGCGGCGAAGGCTCGACTATCGTTATAAGGGCAACCTTGAAGGCAAGCGAGAATGGCAACTACCGCCTCGGTGCTTGGCTTGTGGAGGATGATGTATATTCGCCCCAAACCAGCGCACTGACCGCACCCTACCCCGAGGGTATGGAGGCAAACGACCTGAACTACCACGAGGCAGTTCTCCGCATTGCCGATAGCAACCCCGCAAATTCCTACACTGGTCACTCGCTCGGCTATATGAACGCAGGCGACAAGGTGGACTATGTATTTGTGATGAACATCAAGGAAGATGCGGATGAGGCATCCAAAACCAATGAGAAGATGAATCACAAGAAACATTGGGTAAAGGAAAATTGCCGTATTATTTTATTTGCAACCGCCGATAGTAGCAGTGGCTACTATGTAACCAACGCAATCAGCAATACTTCTCTCACTGAGAACATTGCATTTGATTACAAATAGAACATCTTTTAAGCACATCTGTGGAGCTACCCGATATTGGGTAGCTCTTTCTTTTTATTTGGGCATCGTAAAAATAGACCCTACAAAATCTTGGTAGTTGAAGAAAAAATACTTACATTTGTGTGTTTTACGCTTGGTATATGGCAGACAACTACCTCGAAAAGAAGATGGAGGACTACAATGCAGGCAAAAATGCGGGTGGTAAAACCACAAAAGCAGGCGCCTCGCTCGATAGACTCCTTATGAAAAATCGCAGTTATCGTGGCTACGACAACAACTATGTCGTGCGCCCCGACCAACTCCGTCGTATCATCTCGGTCAATACCAAAATCCCCTCGGCACGCAACTCACAACTCCTCCGCTTCCGCCCCGTGACACACGAGGAGGCAGAGAAAGTCACCCCCTTCATCCGCTTGGGAGGTGCGCTGAGGGATATGAAGCTTCCCTTTGATGGTCAGGAGCCTCGTGCCTTCGTTGTCATCTGCTCGCAGACCCCCACCCCAGACCACTATGTATATATAGACCTCGGAATCTCGGCACAGAGTATGCTTTTGCAAGCTGTGGAGATTGGTTTGGGTGGCATATGCATCGGTGCGTTCGACAAAGAGAAGGTCAAAGAGTCACTCTCACTCCCCTATGAGCCCCTCTTGATTGTTGCTATCGGCAAGCCCAATGAGAAGATTGAGCTTGTGGAAATTCACGAGAGCGATAACAAAAACTACTGGCGCAATGAGGAGGGCACCCACTTTGTCCCCAAAGTGGCTCTCGATGAACTTATTATTAAATAGGAATATAGGACTTAACAAAAACAATAACCCAAAAACAAAAAACAGACTTACTATGAAGAAAACATTGGTAGACCTTTTTGAAGGCTCTGTTGCGAAGTTTCCCAACAACATCTTTCTGAAAGAGAAAGTCGGCAAAAATTGGACCGATACTACTTATGCACAAACTCGTGACATCGTGTATGAGATGGGTGCAGGCTTTGTCAAATTGGGAGTTGCTCCCAAGGACAATATGGCGCTTCTCTCAGAGGGTAGGAATATGTGGATTATGTCGGAGCTCGCTATGTTCTATGCAGGCGCAGCTAATGTGCCCCTGTCGATTAAACTCGAAGAGAGCAACGACCTCACTTTCCGTCTGAAACACTCCGACACCAAATGGATCGTTGTGTCGAAAACCCAGCTCCCCAAAATCCGCCGCATCATCGCTGAGCTTCCTTTGGTGGAGAAGGTTATCATCCTCGACAAAGTAGATGAGTTGCAGGAGAAAGAGATTCTTATTGACGATGTTAGGGAACTTGGTCGTGAGCTTCTTGCTGAGGACAGGGAGAACTTCCTCAAAATTGGTCAATCTATCCAGAACGACGACCTCGCAACCATTACCTACACCAGCGGTACCACCGCAGACCCCAAAGGTGTTTGCCTCTCGCACCGCAACTACACCGCAAATGTGGAGCAGTCACTCACTCTGATGAATATCACCGAGGATTGGAGAACTCTCATCATCCTTCCCCTCGACCACTGCTTTGCACACGTTGTAGGTTTCTATATCTTTATGCACTGTGGTGCTCAGGTTGCTACCGTACAGAATGGTCGCACAGGTATGGAGACCTTGAAGAATATTCCTTTGAATATCAAGGAGGTCAAACCCCACATCATCCTCTCTGTGCCTACTCTTGCTAAGAACTTCAAGAAGAATATCGAAAATGGTATCAAGGCAAAAGGTAAATTCGTTGAGACCCTCTACAACTGGGGCTTGAAGAACGCTATTGCCTACAATGGCGAGAGCGACAAAGAGCGTGGTAAAGGTCTTCGTGCCCTCCGCAAACCCCTCGTATGGTTCTTTGACAAACTCGTATTCTCGAAAGTTCGTGAGAGCTTCGGTGGCGAGCTCAAATTCTTCGTGGGCGGTGGCGCACTCTTGGACAAAGATTTGCAGGTATTCTTTATGGCAGTTGGTATGCCTATGTTCCAGGGCTACGGTTTGAGCGAGGCTACCCCCGTGATTTCGTCCAACGGTCCCGCAAGGTATCAGTTCGGTTCGAGTGGCGTTATGGTTAAACCCTTCGAGATGAAGATTGTAGATCCCGATGGCAACGAGCTCCCCGAGGGCGAGAAAGGCGAGATGGTCTGCAAGGGCGAGAATGTGATGATGGGCTACTGGAAGAACGCAAGCGCTACTGCCGACACCGTGAAAGATGGCTGGCTCTACACTGGCGATATGGGTGCCATCAAGGGCGACCTCCTCTATGTGTATGGTCGTTTCAAGAGCCTTTTGATTGCCGCCGATGGCGAGAAATATTGCCCCGAGGGTATCGAGGAGGCTTATGTTTCGAGCTCGAAGTTCATCGACCACGCAATTCTCCACAACAATCAGGACCCATACACTACCCTTCTTATCTCGCCCAACAAAGAGGCTATGAAGGCTGCTCTTGCACCCTACAAACTCTCGATTGATAGCGAGGAGGGTCAGCGCAAGATTATTGAGTTGGTACAGGCAGACCTCAATGAGTACAAGAAAGGCGGCAAGTTCGAGGGTCAGTTCCCCGAGCGTTGGTTGCCCGCAACCTTTGCACTTCTCGACGAGCCCTTCACCGAGCAGAACCACCTCATCAACTCGACTATGAAGGTTGTTCGTGGCAAGGTAGAGGAGCACTTCGCAGAGCGCCTCAACGCAATGTACACCCCCGAGGGTAAGGACATCTACTACAATGTAGGTAAGTTCTAATCCTCAACGAGTTAGATACTAAAAAAGAAGAGCAGACCTTCGAAGGTCTGCTCTTCTTGTATTACTTACTGATTACAACCACCTCGTCAGCGTAACATTCGGTCGGGGAGGTGATTTTTATTTTTAGGAGGCGGAGTCCTTGTTGGGAGCCTTTCAAGGTAACCTCCTTAATCCAAGCGTCGTGGCGGTTGTTGCTCCAAGCCTCGGGCGCCACCTCCGCCAAGAGCGTGAAATTCTCGCCATCCTCCGAGCCGTAGAGTGCAACTTTCTCGGGCAGAGCAATACCCTTTGGGGCATAGTTGAGCAGACCCAAGCGCACATCTACACTCTCGTGCGCCTCGTCGAGCACAAGCGAGAGTTCGCTTTCGCCCTCGGGCAAAACAACCCAACCCTTGTGTGCCATATCCTCCTCTGCTATCACACCATCCACCAATCTCGACTCGGTACAGGAGGCAACCCTCACGCCCTCCTCGGGGGCAACCCTAAGAGGGGTACACCCCTGCTGCCTCCACGCCATATACTCCTTTGCCGCCCTAACAGAAAGGTCGGGCTGACCGAGTGGATAGCGGGAGTTATCCATCTCAAAAATTCCGCACATCATAAACGACACAATCCTCTCCACGCCCGCCTTGCTTGCTGCCTCCAACTGCGCCACAAACCTCTCGGGGGCAGCAGGGATAAGTGCTGAGGTGCGATCGTTGGTGCCACGCTCCCAAGTGAAATTCTCGCAGTTTGCCCACATCTCAATGGGTAGGTTGGCGTGTATCTCCGCAAGTCGTTTCCAGTTCTCTCTAAGGCGTGGCAGAGGGAAGCGCTCCCTCACACACCCCACTTCGTCCTGATAGGCGATGATATCCACTTTGAGGCGCCCAATCTGTCGGGCATAGTCAGGATGAGAGAAGTTGGAGTTGAAGATACCATAGGGCGAGATGAGTATCTTTGCGTGGGGCGTAAGCTCACGAGCTCGCTCGGTGAGGGCATTTACCGCCTCTACGGCATAGTCGGTCAAGACAGGTCCCAGACAATCCTCCACAGGCAAATACCACCCATAGAAAGCCTCGTGGTTGCCAAAAAGTGTGGCAAGTTCTGACATCATATCCATCTGGCGTTGTTTGATGCGAGGAATACGCAGATTGTCATCCTGATTTTCCGCCCAACCAGTGCTCATAAAGACCTTCATTCCACACTCAGATGCGGCATCCAAAATCGCCTCTACGGGGCTTTTCACACCTGCGGGATAGTGGTGGGGCATCAACTGCGAAGGATAGTAGGCACGCCCCTCATTTGCCACCGCCATAAAGATGAGGTACTCCATACCCATTGCCCCCATCTCGGCAATCTTCTCGCTCCACAATTCAGCAGAGGTCATATCCACACCCTCGGGGTTGGTGTATTTATTGCGCACATCCTGATAGGCAAGATTGATGAATGTACCCGTCACGGGTTTAATGTTGCCGCCCAACAACAGAGTCGCCGAGGCAAACAGGCATAGAGCCAAAGAGAGTGTTCGTTTCATAGAAGATTAGCGTTTGTGGTTATCTATCACAAAGATACTCATTTCGCCCCAAAAACCCCAACCTTTTTATTCATCATCGACACAAAAAAGAGCCTATGGGCACAAAAATTGGTGTAGTGTGCTCCGAGTGGCAGAAAAAGGTTGAATAATTGCCACTCAAAATGAGTAGAAATCAAAAAAATAACATACTTTTGTGGCACAATTTTAACATACTTATACATACGACGAAAATGACAAAGACAGATTCACCCGTGAGGGCACACTCTGAGATGAGCAACGAGGGCTACAAAGCCTTCACAAAAGACAAACGAACAAGAACAGTTAGGAGCAACAGCAATGCAATCTACACCTCCTCCCGTCGTGAGGGTAGCGAGGGTGAGAATTTCGAGAAGCGTCGTTCCT
>JAGCJH010000033.1 GCA_017648105.1 Tidjanibacter sp. | reverse complement strand
GAAGGCAGCACCAATCGAGGTGCAGATACCTGCAATCTCATCTTCCGCCTGTACGGTCTTCACGCCCAACTCTTTGTGCTTTGCGAGCTCTTCGAGAATCACTGTTGCGGGAGTGATGGGGTAGGAGCCACAGAAGAGGGGACGACCACTCTTCTCGCTCGCTGCCATAAAGCCCCAAGCGGTAGCCACATTACCATTGATGCTACGGTACTTACCCTTCTCCAATTTGGCGGGCTGTACGGTGTAGGTGTTGGCGAACGAGTGGGTGTTTGCGCCATAGTTGTAACCGGCATTGAGCACCTTCACATTAGCCTCCGCAACGGCAGGGTTCTTCTTGCCGAACTTGCCACGGATGTAGCTGATGGCGTGGTCGAGGGGTTTGTCATAGAGGTAGAGGCAGATGCCGAGTGCAAACATATTTTTGCACTTCACGATTGCCTTATTGTCCAATCCCGAATCCTTCAACGCCTCTTTGGTCATCGAAGTGATGTCGGGAGTGAGAATGTTGTAGTCTTGAATACCGAGTTCCTCAATGGGGTTGGAAGTTTTGTAGCCAGCCCTTGCGATGCTCTTCTCGTCGAGAGTGTCGCCATCGAGGATTATCGTAGCGTCTTTTTTGAGCCATACGACATTGGCTTTGAGCGCTGCGGGGTTCATTGCAATCAGTACATCGCAATAGTCACCAGGGGTGAGCATACGGCTGCTACCAAAGTGAACTTGGAAACCCGAAACGCCAGCAACGGTGCCCTGAGGAGCACGAATCTCTGCGGGATAATCGGGGAATGTAGAGATGCCATTGCCGAAAAGAGCAGCAGTGTCCGAAAACAGTGTGCCCGTAAGCTGCATACCGTCGCCCGAGTCGCCCGAGAAACGGATAACAACATCTTTCAACTCTTTCACATTCATAATTCTGTTCTGTGAGTTTTGTTATTATTTAGGTTTAGTTTGAATTTTCTTGCTTCAAAAAAAAGCGCAATAATGACTTGAATTGGCACTATGCACCTACAAAGGTAATAAATTATAATCGGATGACAATCTTTTATCAAGAAAAATAGTTACCTTTGCGACAAGAAAATGTGAAGATGTTTTTCTTTAACTAAATACTTAATATGAACAACACTATCAAATTCACCACTCCCGACGAGGCTGTGAAGGTCATCAAGTCGGGCGACCATGTTCACCTCTCGTCGGTTGCAAGTGCTCCTCAGTGCCTTATTCAGGCTATGTGCCGTCGTGGCGAGGCAGGCGAACTCAAAGATGTACATATCCACCACCTCCACACCGAGGGTCCTGCTCCATATGCAGATCCCAAGTTTGAGGGCGTATTCCAGCTTGACAGCTTCTTCGTGGGTGGCAATGTTCGTAAAGTGACCCAGAGTGGCTATGCAGACTATATTCCAATCTTCCTCTCGGAGACCCAGAAACTCTACCGTTCGGGCGTTCTTCCCTGTAATGTAGCAATGATTCAGGTGTCGCCTGTGGATGCTCACGGCTATGTGTCGCTCGGTACTTCGGTGGATGCTACTCTCGCAGCAATCGAGTGTGCAGACTATGTCTTGGCAGTTGTGAATAAGTATGTTCCCCGTGCGTTTGGTGACGCTTTCATCCACATCTCGCAAATTGACTACTTCGTAGAGGACGATCAGCCTCTGATGGAGGGTCACATCGCAGAGATTACCGAGACTGATGCAGCTATCGGTCGCCACTGTGCAGCGCTGATTGAGGATGGTGCTTGCTTGCAGATGGGTATCGGTGCAATTCCCAACGCTGTGCTCTCGCAACTTGGTGGTCACAAAGACCTCGGTATCCACACCGAGATGTTTGCCGATGGCGTATTGCCCCTCGTTGAGAAAGGCGTTGTGAATGGTCGCAATAAAGTTACCGATAAGGGAAAAATCGTTTCGACCTTCCTTATGGGCTCGAAAGAGGTTTATGACTTCATCGACAACAACCCTGGTGTGTTGATGAAAGATGTTGCCTACACCAACGACCCCTTCATCATCGCAAAGAACCCCAAATTCTGCGCTATCAACTCGGCATTGCAGGTTGACCTCACTGGTCAGGTGTGCGCCGACTCACTCGGTACTAAGTTCTACTCGGGCGTAGGTGGTCAGGTTGACTTCATCTATGGTTCGTCGCTCTCCGAGGGTGGTAAGGCTATCATCGCTATGCCTTCGGTTACCAACAAGGGTGTGAGCAAAATCTCCAACATCCTTACCCCTGGTGCAGGTGTTGTTACCACCCGTAACCACATCCACTGGTTCGTAACCGAGTATGGTGCAGCATATCTCTATGGCAAATCGTTGCAGGAGCGTGCAAAAGCCATCATCAACATCGCTCACCCCGACCACCGTGAGGAGTTGGAGCGTGCTGCGTATGAGCGTTATGGTGCACACTATACCTACATCAAAAACTGCAAATAACGAACGCATATAATCGGCTAATAGGTCGTTACACTTCAAAAAACCACCTCCGCAATTTACAAAAGGTAAATGCGGAGGTGGTTTTTTGTGCGCCTACTATTCATCCGATTCTCTGTGTTTGTTTTTCATTTGCTGAGTTTGAGTGCTGGGAAATAAGTTCTACTTAAAAGTAGGTTGTTATTTTTTTATTATCTTTGTGGAAACAAACTTTTTTGAGATATGAAATTGAGAATTTCCAGACTTTCGGTTGTGGCATTGGCTGCAATTCTTCTCGCTTCGTGCCTCCACAAAAAGGAGGCTCACTCCCCATTTTTCGTGCAGATTTCCGATCCCCAGCTCGGCTTCATCACCGAGTCGGCAGACTTCACGCCCGAGCGTGAGAATATGGGGCGCATCGCTGCGGCGGTCAATCGCCTGCAACCCGATTTTGTGGTCTTCTCGGGCGACTATGTGCAGTGGCGCACCGAGGAGTCGCTCGATGGCTTCAAGCAGATGTGTGAGCTCTTCGATGAGAACATTCCCCTCTACTTTGTGCCTGGCAACCACGATGTGGGCGAGGCAACAGCCGAGGATGTGGAGGCTTTTGTGGCTCGCTATGGTCACGACCGCTTCGTACACGAGGGTGCAGCCTACACTACCATTGGCTACAACTCTTGCGTAATTAAAACCATTGCTGAGGGTGAGGCTAAGGAGTATGAGTGGATGCGTGAGAGCCTTGCGAAGGCTGCCGAGAGGCAACTCCCAATCATTCTTGTTGCCCATCACCCCATCTTCTCGGAGTCGGTAGATGAGGCGGAGGCGGGCGTGAATCTCCCAAAGGTTATGAGAGAGAAGTACCTCGCTCTTATGAATGAGTATGGCGTGGATTTGATACTCTCGGGTCATCTCCACCACTGTGTGAGTGCCGAGTGGGGGAATATGAAACTCTATACTTCGAGTGCCGCAGGTCGCCCCTTAGGCGAGGAGGAGTCGGGTATTACGATTGTGACCTTCCCCAATGGCATACCCACCCCCACATTCTACGAAATCGCCAATATCCCCGAGAATATTGAATAAACAACCCCGCCGCTTGAAAGAAAGTGTTGGATTTGGCACAGGTTTTGTCCGATTAGGGTTGAACTGCGTTGCAGGGGGAGAGTAATCGGAAAAAACTCGTGTTTGATTTGGAAATTAGGGGAAAAAGCTCTACCTTGCACGCAGTTTCATTTTTGTAATTATTGTATCATTAAACACTTTTTGCCTATCGAAAACATCTACTCTTTATAACTAAATTATTGAAAAAGAGTATGATAAACATCTTACGGGGTACAAGCGACCAAGAGTTGCTTGCGAATTACCTTGCAGGAGGCAAAGAGGCTATTTCCCAACTCATTGAGCGTCATCGCACACGACTCTATGACTATATCTATATGATGGTCAAGGATCGTGAGCTGGCTGATGATATCTTGCAAGATACACTCATCAAGGCAGTTAAGGTTATCGACAGCGGTCGCTATAAAGATAGCGGCAAGTTCCTCTCGTGGGTGATGCGCATCGCCCACAATCAAGTCATCGACCATTTCCGTGCCGAGAAGCAGAACAAAAGTATAAACGAAGCTACCGCAGGCTACGATATCATTGCGAGCCAAAGACTCACGGAGGGCTCCATTGAGGATAGACTCGTGGGCGAG
>JAGCJH010000032.1 GCA_017648105.1 Tidjanibacter sp. | reverse complement strand
TCACTACCAAAAACAAAAAGAACACACCCGACCGTATGGAGCGTAAGAAATACAATCCTTACTTGAAGAGGGTAACTATCCACCGTGAGATTAAATAAGGAGGAAAAGAACTATGGCAAAGAAAGTAGTTGCAACACTTAAAAAAGAGGGTGCAAACAAAGGTTTTACCAAATGCATCAAAATGGTTAAATCGGAGAAAACCGGTGCATACATCTTCAAAACTGATGTAGTTCCCACCGAGGAGGTTAAGGAGTTCTTCAACAAGAAATAATCCTAAACTCACGATTACGACCAAGTATTCTGGGCTTTGTCCCAAAATACAAAAGGCGCTTCCACTGCGGAGGCGCCTTTTGTATTTTCACGACAAGGGAGTATTTTGTCGGGAGCTCGGGGACCACTAAGAGTTTAGAGCCTCTGGCGGAGAATCTCTTCGACCAATTTATAGTCGATGTTGGAGTTCTCGCCGAGAAGGGTACCACGCTCCTTGAAGCGGTTCACAATCTCCTCAACAATTTCCTCGCCGAGGTTTAGCTCCGAGAGGCGCACAGCCAAGCCGAGCGAACGGAAGAACTCCTCAGTAGCGACTATGGTCTTATCTATGCGCTCATCGAGAGTACCCTCCTTAATACCCCACACACGCTCTCCATACTGGGCAATCTTGCGACCCTTCTCTGCTCTCATAACATTCATCACTGCGGGCAGAACAACAACGAGTGTCTGTCCGTGAGTGATACCTGCAAGGGCGGTAATCTCGTGACCAATCATATGTGTAGCCCAATCCTGAGGCACACCCATAGCGACAAAGCCATTCAGACCCATTGTAGCCGAGAGCATATAGGTTGCCATTGCATCGTAGTCGTGCTGATTCTCTCGCACCTTAGGAGCCACCTCCACAACGGTCGAGAGCACACCCTCTGCCCACCTATCCATAAGGGGCGAGATTCCCGTATCGGTCAGGTACTGCTCCATAATATGCACAAAAGTGTCTGCAAGACCGCAAGCCACCTGGAATGGGGGCAACGAGAAGGTTGTCTCGGGGTCAAGGATAGAGAATACGGGGTAGGTATTATAGAAAGCATACTTCTCGCCAGTGGCAATGTTGGAAATCACAGCACCACGATTCATCTCGGAGCCAGTGGCAGGCAGAGTCATAACGCTCGCAAAGGGGAGCGTGCCACCATAGAGTTTGGGATTACGCACAAGTTCCCACGCATCCTCCTGAATCTTTGCAGCCGCAGCGATAAGTTTGGAGCCATCGAGGGTGCTACCGCCACCCACTGCGAGGATGAACTCCACGCTCTCCGACTTACAAATCTCCACTGCCTTACGCAAGGTTTCCACCTTGGGGTTGGGCTCAATGCCCCAAAATTCAATGTGGTCGAAACCTGCGAGAGCCGCCTTCACTTGGTCATAAACACCATTTGCCTTCACGCTACCGCCACCAAAAGTGACCAAAATTTTCTTACCCTCTGGGAGTTCGCTTGCGAGTTTTGCAATCTGTCCCTTACCGAAAATCAATTTCGTAGTATTCTGAAATACAAAGTTATTCATAGTCTATTATTGTTTTTTGGTTTATTATTCTATCTATAAGGACTCAATGCTCAACGCATAGTCGCTCCATCCACTTGCACCCCTATATTTATCCACACTCTCGGATGGAACACGGATAACACGGTTTGCACCATTGTGGTCGAAAGCGTCGTAGCTAAGCTTTGGAGGCTCTATGGGGTTACAACCTACCGCCACAAGGCTCTCGCAATAATCAAATGTCCATCCGCCAATCGTCGTCACACTCGCAGGAATTGTAACCTCTCTCAGCGATATGCAGTTATAGAAAGAGTAGCTGCCTATTCTCTCCAACTTTCCCCCAAACTCAACCGCAACAAGAGAACTACAATTTCGGAAGGCGTAGTCGTCTATCACAACAACACCTGAGGGAACAACTACACTCACAAGGCTCTCACAATTATAGAATATTCCCTTATTGATGATTGTTATCCCGTTTGGCAGAGCAATACCTTCCAAGCCACCACATCTATAAAAGGCATACTCCTCAATGGCTGTTACCGAGGATGGTATCTCCACATTTTTGAGCGCATTGCACCCCTGGAACGAGTAGTCACCCACAACACTCACACCCTCCTCAATAACAATATCAGAGAGTTTGACACAACCATAGAAGCAGTAGGAGGGAATTCTCTCTACCGTAGAGGGGATTACCACTCTTTCGAGTGCCTCGCACATCTGAAAACACATCTCACCCAGTGATACCACGCCCGTAGGCACAACAACCTCCACCAATGATTTGCAGTTGCGGAACGCCTCATTACCAATGGTTTGAAGATTTTCAGGAAATGCTATTGCTCTCAATTTCTCGCAAGCATAAAAAGCATCTTGTGGTATTGAGGTAAGGGCTGTGAAGAATTGCAACTCCCTGAAAGCCATAATCAACGACCCCCTGAAAACTGCACCAATATCGGTCACAGCGGCAGCCTCCTTGTAGGAGAGTTCCTGATCGCCATCGCTATCCCACGCCAACACGCAGAGCACTTTTGTTGTATTGTCGAGGAAGTTGATAGGCGCTTCCGACTGGTCGTAGTACCCCTCCAAAGGGATAATTACCGTCTTTCCACTGGTAAGGATAAAGGTTACATCGCTCTCGCCTATGCTTATCGACTCAATTAGAGTTTCTCCATCTTTGCCATCCAGACCATCCTTACCGTTTTGACCATCCAGACCGTCCTTACCGTTTTGACCATCCAGACCGTCCTTGCCATCTTGACCATTCTGACCGTCTTTGCCATCCTCTCCGTGATTTACGGAGATGGTGGAGCCGTCCGAGAAACTCACAATATAGCCCTCCTCGGTTTCACTAACAGATATTATTGTAAGGTTATTAGCCGAAGCATTGAGGAGTGTTTCGACATCTTTAATCCTCTCTTGTAGCTCCTCAATTTGTTGCTTAATATCCGTATCATCGTACTCCGTACTACATCCTAACGAAATGGTCATTAGCATAGTAACCAAAAGATACAAAACTCTCTTCATAATCAATTAAACTATTTTGCCGCCAATAATAACGCTCTCAACAAGCTCCTCGCCAAAACTATAAGGCAAGTATGCGAGCGAAGGCACAGGTTTCGACACCACAAGGTCTGCCCTACGACCCACCGAGATTGCGCCCCTATCGGCACTCAAACCGAGAGCTGCGGCACCATTGATTGTGAGAGCCGAAAGAGCCTCCTCGGGCGTAAGGCGCATTTTAATGCAGCCCAAACTCCAAAGGAACATCATATTGCCCGAGGGCGATGAGCCGGGGTTACAGTCGCTGGCAATAGCCACAGGCAAACCCGCATCAATCATAGCCCTTGCGGGTGCGAATGGAAGGTTGGAGAAGAAGGATGCACCAGGGAGCACCGTAGGAATCGTGGTGCTTGCTGCCAAATCCATAACATCCTGCTCATTAGCCTCTTCCAAGTGATCCACAGACAAAGCGCCATATTGGATGCCGACCTGCACGCCACCACTCGATGCGAGTTCGTTGGCGTGAATCTTGGGACGCAGACCATAGCGCTCTCCGCACTCCAAAATCTTCGCTGTCTCCTCAGGCGTAAAGAAGCCCCTATCGCAAAAGACATCCACAAACTCAGCAATTCCCTGCTCGGCGACGGCAGGAATCATCTCTCGGCACACACTCTCCACATACTCCGCCTGGCGACCCTTAAAGTCACGGGCAACAGCGTGAGCACCGAGAAATGTAGCCTTGATAGTTGCGGGCAAGTTCTCCTGCAAGCGTCTAATCACTCGGAGCATTTTGAGCTCTGTTTCCATCGTCAGACCATAGCCACTCTTAATCTCCAAAGTAGCCGCACCCGAGCGAATCATCCTCCACGCACGCCTCTCGGCAGCCTCATAGAGTTCCTCCTCGCTCGCTTCGGCAAGCCTATCTGCCGAGTTGAGAATACCGCCACCACGAGCAGCAACCTCCTCGTAGGTCATACCCGCAATTTTATCACGAAATTCGCCCTCACGAGAGCCTGCATAGACAATGTGCGAGTGGGAGTCGCAGAAGGCGGGAAATACTACCCTACCCTCTCCGTCTATCACCTCATCAGCCTCCACTTCACCCATCTCTTCCATCTTGCCATAGCGCACAATGACGCCATCTTCGGCAATGAGAAATGCGTCTGTGAGCACCTCGGCGGAGTTCATCTCCTTACCCCTCAGACAGAGCATATTGGCGGGCAAGATACCCGCCAATGTTCCGATATTTTTAATCAACAGTCGCATAGCCACTGCCCCCTATTTCAAACCCTGCAAGAATGCCACCGATTTGGCAATCAAGGGGTACATAATCACATCGTCATCCACAAAAGGAACAACAGCCCTGAAATCGGCAAAGAGTTTTTCGATAATCGCACTCGAACGCAAGGGGCGACGGAACTCCAACGCCTGTGCAGCATTGAGAAGTTCAATGGCAATTACCCTCTCCACATTATCTGCAACTCGTGCCGACTTGGTTGCCGCATTGGAGCCCATACTCACGTGGTCCTCCTGACCCTGCGACGAGGGAATAGAATCCACCGATGCGGGCATACACAGACCTTTTGTCTGGCTCACAATCGACGCTGCGGTGTACTGAGGAATCATAAAACCACTATTCAGACCAGGTTTTGCCACAAGGAAGCTGGGCAGACCCCTCTGTGCCGAGATGAGTTTATATGTCCTGCGCTCGGAGATGTTACCGAGCTCTGCCATTGCGATTGCAAGGTAGTCCAGAACGAGTGCCAAAGGCTGACCGTGGAAGTTACCTGCCGACACAACAACATCCTCATCGGGGAAGACTGTGGGGTTGTCGGTTGCCGAGTTAATCTCGGTTTCGATGACACTTGCCACATAGGCGATAGCATCCTTCGATGCACCGTGCACCTGTGGGATACAACGGAACGAATAGGGATCCTGCACGTGTTTCTTGGGCTGGGCGATAAGTTCGCTACCCTCCAAAAGTTCCCTCATACGAGCCGCAGTGACAATCTGACCGTTATGGGGGCGCACCTGATGAACATTATCCGCAAAGGGGTCTATCCTTCCATCGAATGCCTCCAAAGACATAGCAGCCACAAGGTCGGCTTGTGCCGAGAGCCTCTCCGCCTTATCGAGTGACCAGACACCATAGGATGCCATAAACTGCGTACCATTGAGCAGTGCCAAACCCTCTTTGGATTGGAGTGTGAGGGGTTGCCAGCCCTCACGAGCATTCATCTCCTCGCCCGTGATAATCTCACCCTCTTTGGTCTCCACCTCGCCCAAGCCGAGAATGGGAAGCGAGAGGTGTGCCAGAGGTGCCAAGTCGCCCGAAGCACCGAGCGAGCCCTGCTGATAGACTACGGGAGTGTAGTGGTTGTTGAACATATCTATGAGCCTCTCAACGGTTGCCACCTGCACACCCGAGTGACCATAGGAGAGCGACTGCACTTTGAGCATAATCATAATTCTCACAATCTCTGTGGGCACCCTATCGCCAGTACCACACGAGTGGCTCATAACCAGATTTTTCTGCAAAGCCGAGAGCTCGTCTTTCTCGATAGAGATGTTGCAGAGCGAGCCAAAACCAGTGGTCACACCATAAATGGGTGTAGGGCTCTCAATAGCCTTCCTGTCAAGATACTCACGGCACTTTGCAATAGCCGCCCTCGACTCCTCGGAGAGTGCGAGTGTGTAGTTCTCCCTCACAGCACGAATCACATCCTTATGCGAGAGGTGGGCACGAGAAATGATATGTTGTTTCATACTTATCCTTGTTATTTTACAAATTGTTCAATCAGTTTATCATCTGCCACATTAGGCATAGTTACTTTCAGGTTGGGCGTGCGCTCCATCTCCCTACGGATGGCGCTCATTGCACCCGCATTGCGAGCCCAACTGCGGCGTGCGATACCGTTGTTGGTATCCCATAGGAGCATATTCTCAATGTGACGCTGAGCCTCTGCGCTACCGTCGATGACCATACCAAAGCCACCGTTGATAACCTCACCCCAGCCTACGCCACCACCATTGTGGAGCGACACCCAAGTGGCTCCTCGGAAGCCGTCGCCCACAACATTATGGACAGCCATATCTGCCGTATATGCCGAGCCGTCGTAGATGTTGCTTGTTTCACGATATGGAGAGTCCGTACCCGACACATCGTGGTGGTCACGACCGAGCACAATGGGAGCCGAAATCTCGCCCTTAGCGATAGCCTCATTGAAGGCACTGGCAATCTTAATGCGACCCTCACTGTCGGCATAGAGAATACGAGCCGACGAGCCCACCACAAGGCGGTTTTTCTTTGCCTCCTTAATCCAGTGAATATTGTCGTCGAGCTGACCCAAAATCTCCTCAGGAGCCTCCTTGCGAATCTCCTCCAATACACGAGCTGCTATCTCGTCGCTCTTATCCAAATCCTCCTCTTTGCCCGAGGTGCAGACCCAACGGAAGGGACCAAAGCCATAGTCGAAGAAGAGGGGACCCATAATATCCTGAACATAGGAGGGATAGCGGAATTTACCATTGGGCAAAAGCACATCTGCACCTGCTCGGGAAGCCTCCAAGAGGAATGCATTGCCGTAGTCGAAGAAGTACATACCCCTATCGGCAAGGCGATTGACAGCCGCAGCGTGGCGACGGAGCGACTCCTGAACAGCCTCTTTGAACCTCTCAGGCTCCTCTGCCATCATCACACGGCTCTCCTCGTAGGAGTAACCCACAGGATAGTAGCCTCCTGCCCAAGGGTTGTGGAGCGAAGTCTGGTCGCTACCGAGATCCACATCAATGCCCTCCTCAGCCAAGCGCTCCCAGAGATCTACGATATTGCCCTGATATGCCATCGACACAACCTCCTTGTTCTTACGAGCCTCTGCCACACGAGCCAAAAGTTCGTCGAGTGAGGTATAGACCTCATCCACCCAACCCTGCTCATAGCGTTTCACTACGGCTGCGGGGTTAATCTCCGCAACGATGCTCACCACACCTGCGATATTACCCGCTTTGGGCTGTGCGCCCGACATACCGCCAAGACCTGCCGACACGAACAACATTCCGCCCAAATCCTTTGCACCCTCTTTCATACGACGGCGACCTGCATTGAGGACAGTGATGGTTGTACCGTGAACGATACCCTGAGGACCAATATACATCCAGCTACCGGCGGTCATCTGACCATACTGCGACACACCCAGAGCATTCATACGCTCCCAATCATCGGGTTTAGAGTAGTTGGGAATAACCATACCGTTTGTAATCACAGCACGAGGTGCATCAACCGACGAGGGGAACAAGCCCATAGGGTGTCCTGAATACATCACAAGAGTCTGCTCATCGGTCATCTCCGAGAGATATTTCATCGCAAGTCGATACTGCGCCCAGTTCTGGAACACCGCACCATTACCGCCATAGGTAATAAGTTCGTGAGGGTGCTGAGCCACAGCCTTATCAAGGTTGTTCTGTATCATAAGCATCATAGCCGCCGCCTTGCGAGATTTTGCGGGGTACTCCTCAATGGGGCGTGCATACATCTCATAGTCGGGGCGGAGTCGATACATATAAATCCTGCCATACTTTTCGAGCTCCTCGGCAAACTCGGGTGCGAGGAGTGCGTGGTGCTTCTCTGGGAAGTAGCGGAGTGCATTTTTGATTGCGAGCACTTTCTCCTCACGAGTGAGAATCTCCTTACGCTTGGGGGCGTGATTGACTGTCGTATCGTAGGGTTTGGGCTCGGGGAGAACATCGGGGATGCCTGCCCTTATATCTGCCTGAAACTGTTCGAGTGTCATAAGTTCTTTTTAAGGGGGGAAAAGTTTTAGTTGATTTTGCTATTTACGATTTCAAGGATGCGACGCTCCTCTGCATCTGCTGCGGCAGCAATCTTGGTCGCCTCTGCAACGAGCGCCTCAGCTTTTTCACGGTCTTTCAGACCCGCAGCATTGATTTTCACATTGAGGAATGCGCCCTGCACAGCCGCACGAGCCGCCAGTGCGCCCACACCTGCATCGCTCACAGAGTTGGGATTACCCTTCTCTGCCATCTCGCCTGCCACCTCAAATACTCGGTAGGAAGCCTTCATTGTTTTCAGAGGCACTTCAGTTGCATAGAGGGTTGCCTTCTCCATAGCCTCTGCCCTTGCAGCCTTCTCCTCATCGGTGCCTTTGGGCATACCAAAGACTGCCATAATGCAGTTGAAAGCGTCGGTATCCTCATCCACGAGCGCCAAGAGTTCGTTCATCACAACCTTACCCTTCACAGCCCAATCCGAGAAGAACTCCCACTGCTCATCCCAACCGGGTTTGTGAGCCGAAAGGTTGGCAACCATAGTGCCGAGGGCTGCACCCAATGCGCCCATATATGCCGATATGGAGCCACCACCAGGGGCTGGGGACTCACGGGAGGTCTCCTCTGCAAAACCTTTGCAGGTAAGATCCACAAGACCTTTTTTCTTATTCTCTTTCTCGATGAGGCTCTCGACAATTTTCTCCTCGGGCTTGAAGGGTGTGAGCTCCGAAAGTCCCATCGAACGAACTGCAATATCCAAAATCTCCTCGTCGGTAATACCGAGCGAACGCTCCTGCTTGCGGAGGAAGTGCTTACCAGCCTCCAAGAGTGCTGTGCGGGGAACAAGACCCACAATCTCGGTACCTGTCACCCTCACGCCACGAGCAGCAGCAGCCCTACAAACCTCCTCAAAAGCAATGTGGAGAGGTGTGGCGGCGATGTCTGTAATGTTCATCGACACCTGTGCAATGCCATACTCTTCGATAAACCAGCCGATAGCCTTGCAACCTTTCAGCGTACCAGGAATCATAATGGGCTTGCCGTTCTCGTCACGCACAATTTTGCCCACGATGGGTTTCTCCCTCATAGGACGACCCTTCTCCCTCACATCAAAAGCAATAGCGTTGGCACGACGGGTGGAGGTTGTATTAAGGTTGAAGTTCACTGCAATGAGGAAGTCACGAGCGCCCACAACAGTTGCACCACTGCGTGCAGCCTGCTCTGTCCACTCGCCACCACCAAAGTCGGGCATCTCCTCGGGCTGGGTGATGCGCTGGCAGAGAGCCTCATATTCTCCCTTACGGCACACCGCCAAGTTCTTACGCTCGGGACGAAGTGCAGCCGCTTCGTAGCAATAGGTGGGAACGGAGAGTTCGGTTGCGATGCGCTCTGCGAGCGTGCGAGCCATTGCAGCACACTCTTCGAGGGTCACGCCAGCAACAGGCACGAGGGGGCACACATCGGTAGCACCAATACGGGGGTGCTCACCGTGGTGAAGACGCATATCAATAACCTCCGAGGCTTTCTTCACACCACGAAAGGCAGCCTCAACAACTGCCTCAGGCTCGCCCACAAAGGTTACAACTGTGCGGTTGGTAGCTTTGCCTGGATCCACATCGAGGAGTTTGACACCCTCAACGCTCTCGATTGCATCGGTAATCTGTCGGATAACTTCCAAATCTCGTCCCTCACTGAAATTGGGAACGCACTCAATAAGTCTTTTCATTTTGTAGTAAAAGGTTGTTTATGTTTGTTTGTATCTATGTTTTTTCTGCCTTCCGTACCCCACCCCTTAGGGCGTGCATACATAATTCTCAAAGGTATGAAATTTTTGCGAAAAGAGATACCCCATACAGCAATAATTTATTGCGTGCGTTAAATTATTTGTATAACCCATCTTTATTTCCAAAAAAATCCCTATCTTGCGAGTCTAAAAAAGATACATTTTTCACTTAACTAAAATTATGAAAAGGATAGCACTATCTATCATCTTGACAACCTTTGTTTTTGCATCGGCATTTGCTGTTCCTGCAAAATCCGGTGTAATGACCCACACCCAGAGCGACGGTACGGTTGTTTCGTTTGAGATCTTCGGCGACGAGTACAACAACTATATCGTGGCAGATGGACTTTACACCGCAGTTACCGACTCCGATGGCGACTTCTGCTTTGCAGTGTTGGAGAACGGACGCCTGAAAAGCTCGGGCGTAAAGATTCGCCCCACCTCACGCCTTTCCGCCTCGGAGAAGAGCATCGCACAGAAGAGTATCGGCATTCGCAAGACCGCTTTTGACCCTTACTTCAATGGTGCAGAGCACTCGGTAGAGGCAACAATGAGGCGTGCAGCAGAGAACATCCAGAAGGCTGCAAAGAAAAACGAAGAGGCACTTCGCATCGCTGATTGGGGTGGTGAGGTTAAAGGCAAACGCAACTTCTTGGTTATCCTCGTGGAATATGCCGACGAAAAATTCACCCTCAAAAATCCCAATGCCAAATTCTCCGACTTGCTCAACCAGAGCAACTACAATGAGAATGGCTCAACGGGTAGTGCAAGGGATTACTTCGCCGCCTCGTCGTCAAATCAATTCGTTCCCACCTTCGATGTAGCAGGTCCCTATACTCTTGCCAATAAGCGTGATTACTATGGAGGCGGCAGTGACGACATCCGTCCCGCTTGGCAGATTTGCGAGGCGTGTGAGCTTGCAAATAGCGATGTGGATTTCTCCAAATATGACTACAACAGCGACGGCACAATCGACCTCGTATTCGTCTGCTACGCTGGACACAACCCCGCAGAGGGTGGTCCTACCGATGCAATTTGGCCCCACCAGTGGGATATTTACCCCGGCTACAACATCGACCCCGACAAGTACGGCAACAACTACCCCTCGTTTGACGGCAAGAAGCTCGTTTCGTATGCTTGTACCTCGGAGCTTCGTGGTCGTAGCGGTGCCGATATGTCCAACATCGGTACCTTCTGCCACGAGTTTGGTCACGCTA
>JAGCJH010000031.1 GCA_017648105.1 Tidjanibacter sp. | reverse complement strand
GACTATATAGAGTTCGTTATGGAGTGCTTGGAGGGGACAGGCACTGGTATGGACTTGTGGTATCGCCCGATGTTTGGCGAATATTGCATCTACGCCTACGAAAAGCCTTTGCTCTTTGTTTGCAACAATGCAGTCTATGTTAAGCGCCTCCCCGAACTCTCCGACCTGCTTGCCCATTGCGATAGTGGCGAGCCCTATCCGGGGGCAAAGGGCTATGCGATTTTGGATGTGGAAGGCGAGGAACGCTTGGGTGTAATCCTCACTCTGCTCTACGACTTCAAACCTCCGCCTAAGCCCAAACGACGCAAAAGCCCTTAGCCCCTAATGTCCTTACCCCCATTGGGGAGATATAAATCATTATACCAACGCAAGTGCAAGCACCTCTTCCACCGACTTCACATAATGGAAAGTCACGCCTTCGAGGTAGTCGGGCTTGATTTCGAGGATATCCTTGCGATTCTCCTCACAAAGGATTATCTCCTTGATACCAGCACGCTTAGCTGCCAAAATCTTCTCCTTAATGCCACCCACGGGCAATACCCTACCCCTGAGCGTAACCTCGCCAGTCATTGCGATATGTTCCTTGACTTTGCGGGCTGTGTAGGTCGAGGCTATCGAAGTGACCATCGTAATACCTGCACTGGGACCATCCTTAGGCACCGCACCCTCGGGCACGTGGATGTTGATATCGTATTTCTCAAACTTCTCCTTATCAATACCGAGTTCCTCGTGGTGCGCCTTCACCCATTCGAGAGCAATGGTTGCCGACTCCTTCATCACATCGCCCAAATTGCCCGTAAGACTCAGGGCTCCCTTACCGGGAGTTAGGAGCGACTCGATGTAGAGGATGTCGCCGCCGACCTCCGTCCACGCCAAGCCCGTAACTACGCCAACCATTCCACCTACCGAGTAGCGCTCTCGTGAGAACTTCTGAGCACCGAGAATCTCTCTCGCCTGCTCTACCGACACCTCCGCCTCGTAGTTCTCACCAAAGCCAATCTGCTTTGCCCTATGGCGGGCAATCTTGGCAATCTGCTTATCGAGTGTGCGCACGCCACTCTCTCGTGTATAGTCATCTACGATAACACCCAAGACCTCCTTCGAGATAGTCATCTGCTCGGGGGCAATGCCGTGAGCCTCACGCTGTTTGCCCACAAGGTGGCGAGTTGCGATTTCGAGTTTCTCATCCATCACATAGCCCGCAATGTTAATCATCTCCATACGGTCACGGAGTGCCTGCGAGATGTTTGCCACATTGTTGGCAGTAGCAATGAAGAGTACCTTTGAAAGGTCGTAGTCAATATCAATATAGTTGTCGTGGAAGGTAGAGTTCTGTTCGGGGTCCAAGACCTCCAAAAGAGCGCTCGAAGGATCGCCGTGATTGGAACGGCTAACCTTATCCACCTCATCGAGGATAATCACAGGGTTGGACGAGCCACAACGCTTGATAGTATCGATGATACGACCAGGCATCGAGCCTATATAGGTGCGACGATGACCCCTAATCTCCGACTCATCGTGCAGACCACCCAAAGAAATACGACCGAACTTCCTACCCAACGCAGCCGCTACGGACTTACCGAGCGAGGTCTTACCCACCCCAGGAGGACCATAGAGGCAGAGGATGGGGGATTTGAGGTCGCCTTTGAGTTTCATCACAGCCAAGTGCTCCAAGATTCGCTCCTTGACCTCCTCCAAGCCGAAGTGATCCTCATCGAGCTTCTCACGAGCATAGGACAAATCCATATTATCCTCCGTAATGTCGTTCCAAGGCAGGTCGAGCATTGTTTCAAGGTAGTTTATCTCCACCGAATACTCCGCAACTGCGGGATTCAACCTCTCCAACTTCTGCACACCCTTCTCGAAGGCTGCCGCCACCTCATCACTCCAATTCTTGTCCGCAGCCCTCTCACGCAACCTCTGAGCATCGCCCACCTCGTCGTGTCCGAGCTCATCTTGCAGGGTACGAATCTGCTGTTGGAGGAAATACTCCTTTTGCTGTTGATCTATCTCCTGTTTAACCTTTGCTTGTATCTGATTTTTCAGCTCCACGAGTTGGCGCTGATTGATGAGTATTTCGAGCAATTTGCGGGAGCGTGCCAAGAGTCCAGGAGCTTCAAGAAGTCTTTGACGCTCGGCATCCGTGAAGTCCATATTGGAGCAGATGAAGTTGATGATGCCACGCTTTGAATCTATATTCTTGATTGCAAAGGTCGCCTCCTTGGGCACTGCGGGAGAGATGGAGATGATATCCAACGCCACATCCTTCACAGAATCAACAATTGCCTGAAATTCAACATTATTCCTATCGGGGGCAACATCCTGCAACACATTCACAGTAGCCTTCATATAGGGCTCCGAACGAAGGAACTGCACAACCTCAATCTTCTCCAAGCCGTGAAGAATAACCGTCAGGTTACCATTGGGCATTTCGAGGATTTTGAGAATCTTGGCAGCCGTACCCACACGATACATATCATCCGCTGCGGGATTCTCCACATCCGCCTCTCTCTGCAACACTGCGCCGAGCACACCGCCCTCACGCTCAACATCCCTCACGAGCTTTATACTCTTCGCCCTGCCTACCGTAATGGGGGTAATAGCCCCAGGAAAGAGCACCGACGAACGGAGGGACAAGATGGGCAACTCGGAGGGGATAGCCACTTTCTCTCCGAGCTCGTCATCGTCGCCAACAATGGGTATGACCTGCTGAATACCCTCGGTCGCCTCGCCAATGCCAGCCACGATTTCAAACTCTACACTTTTATTCTTATTCCTATTCATAGTTGCGATACTTATCCTAAATTCATATTTATTTGGCAAATATACTACATTTCACACGCCAAAACGCCCAAAAAGGGAAAAAGTTATTAACAATCCGTTGAATTGAGAATTGAAAGTTATTTCCAAGAACTACCAGAGCCCCTCCCCTTTGGGGAGAATAGTCCACATTTTTCAACCCTCAACTTTCAACTTTCAACTTTATTACATATATTTGTAGGTTAAATTTGGCGCAAAACGAACAAAACAAAATATAACACTAT
Source organism: Tidjanibacter sp. (assembly GCA_017648105.1). Lineage (GTDB taxonomy): Bacteria > Bacteroidota > Bacteroidia > Bacteroidales > Rikenellaceae > Tidjanibacter. The sequence goes on along the minus strand of JAGCJH010000031.1, from coordinate 11,615 downwards.
GAAACTTGCAGACAAATACGCACCACAAGAGATTGAGTCTAAGTGGTATGACTACTGGATGAAGCACAATATGTTTCATTCCGAGCCCGACGAGAGAGAACCCTACACCATCGTTATCCCCCCACCAAATGTAACAGGTATGTTGCATTTGGGTCATATGCTCAACACTACGCTCCAAGATGTTTTGGTGCGCAGAGCTCGTATGCAGGGTAAGAACACCTGCTGGGTGCCCGGTACCGACCACGCATCTATCGCCACCGAAGCCAAGGTGGTGGCTAAGCTCAAAGCAGAGGGCATCGAAAAGAGTTCGCTCACCCGTGAGGAGTTCCTCGCCCACGCTTGGGAGTGGAAGGAGAAACACGGTGGTATCATCCTCCAACAGCTCCGCAAGCTCGGTGCATCGTGTGACTGGGACCGCACCTGCTTCACTATGGACGAGCCCCGCACAGCAGGCGTCATCAAGGTCTTCGTGGACCTCTACAATAAGGGTAAAATCTATCGTGGTGTGAGGATGGTAAACTGGGACCCCTCGGCACAGACTGCTCTCTCGGATGAGGAGGTTATCTACAAGGAGTCGCAGGGTAAGTTCTACTACCTCCGCTACAAGGTGGAGGGTTCCGACCGCACCCTGATTGTTGCGACCACCCGCCCCGAAACCATCTTGGGCGACTCGGCAGTATGCGTCAACCCCAACGACCCCCGATATGCAGACCTTCCTGAGGATGCAAGGGTTATCGTACCCCTCGTAGGTCGTTCAGTGCCCATCATCAGGGATGAATATGTGGATATCGAGTTCGGTACAGGCGCACTGAAAGTGACCCCTGCACACGATGTGAACGACTATATGTTGGGCGAAAAATATGGTCTTGAAACCATTGACATCTTCAACCCAGACGGCACAATCAACGACAAGGTTGGATTGTATGTTGGTATGGACCGCTTCGAGTGCCGCAAGGTTATTGAGGGCGACTTGGAAGCTGCGGGTCTTTTGGAGAAAACCGAGCCATACACCAACAATGTAGGCTACTCGGAGCGTACGGGTGTAGCTATCGAACCTAAGCTCTCGATGCAGTGGTTCCTCTCGATGGAGGAGCTTGCAAAGCCCGCAACCCAAGCGGTGGCTGAGGATATCATCAAGTTTGTGCCCGAGAAGTACAAGAACACCTACCGCCACTGGATGGAGAACATCAAGGACTGGTGTATCTCTCGCCAGCTCTGGTGGGGTCAGAGGATTCCTGCGTGGTATCTTCCCAAAGGCGGCTTTGTGGTAGCAGAAACCGAAGAGGAGGCTCTGGCACTGGCTCGTGCAAAGGCTGGCGATGAGTTGCTCACCCTTGCCGACCTCCGTCAGGATGAGGATGTGCTGGATACTTGGTTTAGTTCGTGGTTGTGGCCCATCAGTGTATTTGATGGCATCCGCAACCCCGAGAATGAGGAGATCAAATACTACTACCCCACCAATGACCTCGTGACTGGTCCCGACATCATCTTCTTCTGGGTTGCAAGGATGATTATGGCAGGCTATGAGTGGCGTGGCGAGTATCCATTCAAGAATGTGTACTTTACTGGTATCGTGCGTGACAAACTCGGCAGGAAGATGTCCAAACAGCTCGGCAACTCACCCGACCCTCTGGATTTGATTGCTCAGTATGGTGCCGATGGCGTGAGGGTTGCACTGATGCTCTGCACCTCGGCAGGTAACGACCTGATGTTCGATGAGAGCCTCTGTGAGCAGGGTCGCAACTTCTGCAACAAGATTTGGAACGCCTACCGCCTCGTGACAGGTTGGGAGGTAGATAATACCCTGCCCCAAAGTGAGCACTGCAAGAAGGCTGTGGAGTGGTTTGAGAGCCTCTTCCGCAAGGCATATAAAGAGATTGAGGAGCACTTCGAGGCATACCGCATCTCGGATGCAATGATGACCCTCTACCGCCTCTTCTGGGATGATTTCAGCGGTTGGTATTTGGAGATGATTAAGCCTGCCTATGGCTCGCCTGCCGATGGTGCAACCGTGGAGGCTACCAAGAAGTTCTTTGAGCGCCTCCTGAAACTCCTCCACCCCTTTATGCCATTCGTTACCGAGGAGTTGTGGCAGCACATTGCCGAGCGCAAGGAGGGCGAGAGCGTAATGCTCGACTTGTTCGAGGAGCACAAACCCTACGACGAGCGTGTGCTTGCTGAGGTTGATTTGGCTCGTGAGGTTGTGGGCTCAATTCGCAACATCCGTGCGCAGCGCAACATCCCCAACAAGGAGAAGGTGGCTCTGGAAGTTATCGTAGATGAGAACTACCACCCCGCATACAACTGCCTCGTGGAGAAGATGGCAAACCTCTCGGGTATCACCGAGGTGAGCGAGAAAAACCCCACCGCAGCGTCATTCATCGTCAAGACCACACAGTATTTTGTGCCTATGAGCGAGAATATCAATGTGGAGGAGGAGTTGGAGAAGATGAAGAAGGAACTTGCCTACTTTGAGGGTTTCCTCCGCACTGTTATGGGTAAACTCTCCAACGAGCGCTTCGTGGCAAATGCCCCCGCAGCAGTCGTGGAGAACGAGAAGAACAAACAGCGTGACGCCGAGGCTAAAATCGCTGCTCTCAAAGAGCGCATTGCTGCTTTGCAGTAGAATAAAAAAACGACAGACTTGAAACGAATAGCAATCCTCATAGTAATGCTTGTTGTACTGTGCCTTGGTGATGCCTCGGCACAGTACAACAAACGCTACATTGCGTGGGCAAGTAGAAATATGCTTGCCGAGGATAACTATAAGGATGCTATCGAGATACTCAATGTGCTCCTGCGTTCCGACAAGGAGTCCTATGAGGCATACTTCCTGCGTGGCTATGCTAAATTGGGTCTTGGCGACCTATTGGGTGCCAAGAGCGACCTTACTAAGGCGTTGGACATCAATGAGGTTTATACTGAGGCTTACCACTACCGAGGCATTGTCGCTGCCGAATTGGGCAACTATGAGGACGCCGTGCGTGACCTCTCATCGGCAATCGATCTGCGCCCCGACATCGTGGGCTCCTACTATTCACGAGGAGTCACACACCTGAGGAATAAGCAGTGGGTGAAGGCGCTCGTGGACTTCGATATGGTTCTTCGCCACACGGATAAGGATGCACAGACACACATCAATCGTGGCATTGCACACCTCGGATTGAGAGATACACTATCGGCTCACGAGTGCTTCGACAAGGCTATCCGCACCAATCGTGACTACACGGAGGGCTACAACCAGAAGGCTATGCTCCTGATGTCGGAGGGCAAGGACGAGGAGGCTTTGGAGATGTACAATATGGCTATCAAGTGCGACAGCACCTACATCCAACCCCTTTTCAACCGTGCGATTGTCTATTGTAACTTGGAGCGCTACAAGGAGGCTATTGAGGACTATGAGCGTGTCTTGGAGCTCGACCCCTACATCACGGGGGCACACTTCAACCTCGCAATCACACACTCCGAGAGAGGCAACTACTCCGAGGCATTGGCTAACTACGATAAGGTTATCGAGCACGCCCCCGAGAATGTCAAAGCATACTACAATCGTGCGGGAGTGCTGATGAGGATGGATCGTGACTTGGAGGCGCTGAGCGACTACTCAAAGGCTATCGAGCTCTACCCCGACTTTGCAAATGCCTACTTACAAAGGGCTATCGTGAAGGATAAACTCCGTGACAAGGTTGGAGCTGGGCGTGATAGGGCTATTGCCGAAAGGAAGATTGCCGAGTATGAGGCGAGGCTCGAAGAGGACCCCGAAGGTCTGACCCTCTATGCCGACACATCCAAGCATTTCAACCTCCTCGTATCGTTTGAATCCCGCCTTGCCGAGCGCAAACTTACGGAGGAGAGTGCCGAGAGCGCAACCCTGCGTAAGATGTACCGCTGGGCATTGGGCGCACCCGAGAGCTCCGAGTCCCACCACTACTACAACGCTCTCGTGGAGGAGTGCCCGGTGGGTTCCGACCCGAGGATAACCTTCTCCAACGAGCCTACCGAACTCCCTGAGGAGGAGGTTGCAAAGATTAACGAAGAGTTCTCGGCGAAGGCATACGAGAGTGTGGAGTCGCTCTTCCGCTGGGGCATATCACAGCTCACAATGAGGCAATACACCTCCTCGTTAGGAATACTCACGGAGGCTCTGCGACTCGACCCAACCAACGCTATGCTCTACCTCAATAGGGCTGTTGCAAGGGCGGAAATGATAGATTTCATCTCCTCGGTAGGATTCACGGAGCGCATTACGCTCGAAGACAATATGACCCAGAGGGCGCATACTAAGCGCACATATAACTACGACGAAGCTATCGCCGACCTTACGATGGCTGCCGAGCTCGCACCCGATGTGGCATACATATATTATAATAGGGCAAACCTCTACGCTCTGTCGGGTAGGATGCCAGAGGCGTATGACGACTACACCCGAGCCCTTACCCTCGCTCCCTACCTTGCCGAGGCATATTTCAACCGAGGCTTGGTGCAACTCCTAATGAAGGATACCCAAAAGGGTGCAATGGATCTCTCAAAGGCAGGCGAGTTGGGTATCAAAGAGGCATACGGAATCCTCAAACGCTACCAAAAGAATTGAGGCAAATAGGCAATAAGGAAAAAACAACTCAAACAATAAAAAAACACAAAAAAAACTATGGGACAAAACCTTCAAAAGAAACTCAACGACTCGTGGATTGTTCGTTGGTCGGCATTGATTCTCATCGCACTGATGATGTTCTTTGCCTATATGTTTGTGGATATGCTCTCGCCCTTGAAGAGCCAGCTTGAAAGTTCGCTCGGCTGGACAAGTGGCACCTTTGGCACCTACGCTGCCAGCGAGTATTTCCTCAATGTATTCTGCTTCTTCCTCATCTTTGCGGGTATCATCCTCGACAAAATGGGTATCCGCTTCACAGGTGTACTTTCGGCATCGCTGATGGTTGTGGGCGCAAGCATCAAGTTCTACGCAATGAGCGACCTCTTCACCGGTACCGCTTTGGAGGCGTGGCTCGGCTCGTGGTGGACTACCCTCCCCGCAACTGCCAAACTCTCCTGCTTGGGCTTTATGATTTTCGGTTGCGGTTGCGAGATGGCAGGTACCACCGTATCGAAGGCTATCGCTAAGTGGTTCAAGGGCAAAGAGATGGCTATGGCTATGGGCTTGGAGATGAGTATCGCACGCCTCGGTGTGTTCGCTGCTATGTGGCTCGCACCTATGGTCTATAACAAATTTGGCGCTGTGATTTCCGCACCCGTAGCATTCGGCACTGTACTTTTGCTGATTGGTCTTATCTTCTACATCGTCTTTGTGGTGCTCGACAAGAAGTTCGACAAACAGTTGGAGGCAGCAGGCGAGCTCACCGCAGAGGCAAGCGAGGAGGAGTTCAAATTCAAGGATTTGGGCAAGATTTTTTCGAGCAAGATGTTCTGGCTCGTGGCGCTCCTTTGCGTGCTCTACTACTCGGCTATCTTCCCCTTCCAGCGCTACGCTCCCGACTTTTTGAATAAGACCCTCGGCGTGGAGAACGGCTCCCAGTTATTCAGCTGCTTCCCCATCTTGGCTATGGTGCTCACACCCTTCCTCGGTGCATTTATCGACAACAAGGGTAAGGCTGCCTCGATGTTGATGATTGGCTCGCTCGTGATGATTGTTTGCCACCTTTCGTTCGCCTTCCTGCTCCCCGCAGCACCCTCGAAATTGTTGGCATTGGCGATTGTTGTGATTTTGGGCGTATCGTTCTCGCTCGTACCCGCAGCTTTGTGGCCCAGCGTACCAAAGATTATCGACAACCGCTTGCTCGGCTCGGCATACTGCATCATCTTCTGGATTCAGAACATCGGTCTTTTCTCTGTGCCCATCTTGATTGGTAATGTTCTCGATAAGACTGGTGGCTACACCGTTCCTATGATTATCTTCTCGTCGTTTGGCGTTGCTGCACTTCTTATCAGCCTCTGGCTCAAACGAGAGAATCGCAAACAGAACTTCGGTCTTGAAGAACCAAACATTAAGAAATAACAACAAAAAAAGGCTCGGCAGTTTGCCGAGCCTTTTTTGTATCAATCATCAACCGTTAAACATTCATCGTTAGCCCCTCATAGAGTTCCTCTATCTTATCCGCCGTTGCCTCCCACGAGAATCGTTCTTTATTGCTCACAACACCTGCACGGAAGCGTTGGAGATTATCATCGGAGTAGGCTGTGGCTATGGCATCTGCCACCGAGCGTGCCGACACCTCGGCAAGGATACCCACAACGCCATCTTCAACCATCTCGGCAAGTCCGCCAACATTGGTCACAATCATAGGTACATCGAAGGCATACGCCACCTGCGTAACGCCACTCTGCGTTGCAGACTTATAAGGCAGAGCAACCATATCCGCCACCGAAAACCACTCAGCAACCTCTCCATCGGGCACGAATGCGGTGTGCATAACAACCTCATCTTCAATGCCGAGCCTTGCTATCTGCTCAACATATTTAGACCCATCGCCATACACCTCGCCCACAACGAGCAATCGCTTACCCTCCGTGCGTCCCTCTGCTTTGAGCATCGCCCACGCATCCAGCAGAATATCAAGTCCCTTATAGTCACGAATATAGCCAAAGAACATCACATAGCCAAGCGAGGGGTCTAAGCCCAACCTTCGGCACGACTCCGTGCGCTCCACCTTCTTGCCGTATGTATCAAAGAGAGGATGGGGCGAGAAGACCGCCTTTGCCTCGGGCAGGTAGGTGCGCAAATCCTTATTCACAGCCTCGGACATATAGACAAAGCCGTCACAAGAGGAGAGAAAGTAACGATTTAGAGCCTTGTCGTAGAAGTGAGGCTCGTGGGGGGTTATGTTATCGAGATGGACAATCACTCGGCTCTTGCCATTCTTGCGAGCAAGGCGACAAATCGTGCCAAAGCAGGGTGCCATCAGGGGTGTCCAATACTTCAAGATGATAATCTCAGGTGCCTCCCTGCGGAGTTCACGCCCCACCCTCCACCACGAGAGTGGATTGATGGTGCTGACCTTGCGTGCTATGCGCAGGTCTGCGGGCGCCTCCCCCGTGCGATACTGACTCTTACCGGGGAAGAGCAGGCGGGGATACTGCAACGAGAAGGTCTTGATATCCACCTCATTGCCCCTGCGCTGAAACACCCTCGCAAGCGTCTCGATGATAGTCGCAAGACCACCACGATATGGAAACGAAGGACCGACAAAAGAAATCTTCATCTTGAATTGAGAATTGAGAATTATTCTTCCTTTGCTACACCTCAATTTAGAGCCTACTCCTGCGTCATCTCTTTGAGTTTTTCACGGTAGGCTGTGAGGATTCTGGATTTGCTGACGAAACCGAGATAGTGGCTATGTTCATCCACTACGGGGAGATTCCAAGCACCCGTATTCTCGAACTTCTCCAAGACACTCGATGCCGACTCGCCATCGTAAATCACATCGGGAGGTGTGATCATATACCTCTGCACGGAGTTGGGATACTTACTCTGGTCGAACATATCCTTACGGAGTTTGTCGAACTCCACGACACCCAAGAGCCTACCCTCGCCATTGACTACGGGGAAGATGTTGCGTGTGGTGTGAGGGATAACCCTCACAACCATATCTCCCAGCGTGTCATACTCACCCACGCTCACAATATTGGTTTCAATGAGCGAACGAATGGAGAGCACAACGCTGACCGCCTGGTCTTTATCGTGGGTCAGGAGCTGACCCTTCTTGCGGAGGGTCTTGGTGTAGATACTATCGGGTTCGAGATAGCGGTTGATTACATACGACACGCACGACACGAGCATAAGTGGCACAAAGAGTTGATATGCACTCGAAATCTCGGCAATGAGGAAGACTGCCGTGAGAGGTGCCTTCATCACACCCGACATCAAGCCAGCCATACCAACGAGCGCAAATGCGGCAATGGAGAGGTCGGCACCGAAGAAGGTGTTACCCACAAATGCCACAATAGCACCCACAAAGGAGCCCACAAAGAGCGAGGGAGCAAATGTACCACCCACGCCACCCGAAGCATTGGTCACTGCCATCGCTACGACCTTCACAAACATAATTGCGAGCATATAGCCAAGCACCACCCACTCATTGTGTCGGAAGTCATAGAAGCCCGAGTTGTCGAAAACAGCCTCAACATTACCCTTCATAAAGTGGTGAAAGATGCCATAGCCCTCGCCATAGAGAGGGGGAAAAAGCATAATCATCACACCGAGCGCCAAGCCACCCACGAGCCACTTACGCCACTGCTTACCGAGGCGATCTATGAGTCCTTTGATGTAGAAATTGACACTTGTGAAGTAGTAGCACATCAAACCACACAGCACCGCAAGGAGTGTATAGATTGGGATATGTGCAAACTCCAAGTCACCGATGGTGCTTGCCGAGAGCATTGGCTCAAAGCCTCGCACGAAGAATGTGAGCGTCACAGCCGTCACAGAGGAGATAATCAGCGGGATAATTGCCGTCATACTCATATCCAGCAGGAGAATCTCCATCACGAAAATCACACCCGTAATGGGGGCTTTGAAGATCGCCGAGAGTGCTGCTGCAACACCACAGGCAAGCATTAGCGTGAGCCCACGATAATTGAGCTTCATCAGCTGTCCGATGTTGGAGCCGATGGCTGCACCAGTGAGCACAATGGGTGCCTCGGGACCCACAGAACCACCAAAGCCGATGGTCAGCGCACCGCCTACCACCGAGGAGTAGCTATTGTGAGGTTTGATTTTGGAGGAGTTGGTACTCATTGCTTTGAGCACCTTTGTAACACCCTCCGAGATATCATCCTTCACAACAAAGCGCACAAAGAGGCTTGCGAGGATGATACCAACCATTGGATACAGAAGGTAGAGCCATCCGACCTGCTCTTTGGGAAACCAACTCGTCAGGCTATTCTTGATGAGTTCCAAAAGCCACTCGAAGATGCAGGTCACACCACCCGACGCCAAACCCACAATCACAGCAAGGATGTAGGTCAGTTGCCTACCACTGATGCGACGAGTCTGCACATTGAGCCACAACGCAAGGCGTTGCAGAGGGCTCATACGGTCGATATTGGTATTCATTTTCTTGGCTTTTGGCTATTAACTATTGGACTTTCTACAAGTTCATTAGAACTTATAGATACCCATAATTCGGCGAACCTCCTCAATGGTTGCACGAGCACTCTTGCGAGCCTTCTCTGCACCCATCTCGGTCACTTCGTGGAGATACTTATCGTTGGCACGGATATCCTCAATGCGCTCACGGATGGGAGCAACAGCTGCAATGATATCCTCTGCGAGTTGTTTTTTCAGATCGCCATAGCGAATCTCGCAAGAAGCGTACTTCTCCTTGAAGTATTCGATTGTATCTGGGGTGGATACCGACTCCATAATGGTAAAGATGTTCTTGATAGGCTCCGAAATAGGCGAATTGGGCTCGGTAGGACCACTATCGGTCACTGCCTTCATTACCTTCTTGCGGATTACATTATCGGGGTCGGAGAGGTAGATACCATTGCCCTCACTCTTGCCCATCTTACCCGAGCCATCCAGACCGGGAATCTTCACAAGGTCTTTGCCAAAGTTGAAAGGTGCGACATTCTCATTGAAGAAGTCGGTTTTGTAGAGCTGATTGAAACGACGAGCCAAGTGTCGAGTCATTTCGAGGTGCTGCTCTTGGTCTTTACCTACGGGCACATAGTCTGCACGATGGAGCAGGATATCGGAAGCCATCAACACGGGGTAGTTCAGCAGACCGATATTGACATTATTGGGATTTTTCCTCACTTTATCCTTGAAGGATGCAGTTCTTTCGAGCTCGCCCACATAGGCGTGCATACCCAGCAAGAGCGAGAGTTCTGCCACCTCGGGCACATCGCTCTGCACATAGATTGTAGCCTTATCGGGGTCAATTCCTGCTGCGAGATACTCGGAGAGGATGTTACGCACATTGCCGTGCAGGATGGATGGGTCGGGGTGTGTAGTCAGGGAGTGATAGTCTGCAATGAAGAAGTAGCACTCCGCCTCGTCTTGGAGTTTTACGAAGTTGCGCAAGGCACCAAAATAGTTGCCCAAGTGCAACTGACCTGTGGAGCGAATACCACTCAATACTCGTTTTTTCATATATCTGTCGTATGTTTCTTATTTGAATTTCTTTTCTATCTCACAAAAATACACTTTCTTTGCCAATATACACAATTATTTGCGTACTTTTGCGTAGAAATTTTCAAACACACAGAGTAAAAAAACCGAACTACACAATACTTACCGACGATATGAAAACTTATTGGAGGCTTTTGGCATTTGCCCGACCTATTGGCAAATATGCCGTTCCCTACTTTTTTTATACGCTTTTCTATGCGGTCTTCAACACCTGCAACTTTGTGATGATTATTCCTCTGTTGCGCACACTTTTCGATCAGGGCGCAATGTTGGAGGTTGTGACCACCGCACCCAAATTCAACCTCAGCATCGACTACCTCACAGAGTTACTCAACTACTGGCTATACAGCCTCTATGGTGCAAACTACTCGACGATGAACATTCTGGTATTCCTTGCGGGCTTTGTGACAATCTCTGCCCTGCTGAGCAACCTCTTCCGCTACCTCGGTCAGCGCACCGTTGAGAACTTACGCATCAACTCCCTGCAAACAATCCGCAATCAGGTTTTCGACAATGTTATGGGGCTCAACCTCTCCTTCTTCTCGTCGGCACGCAAGGGTGATATGATGTCCCGCATCACCTCCGATATCGAGACCGTGAGGTTTTGCATTGTCAATACCCTTCAAGTGGTTTTCCGTGAGCCCTTCCTCATCATTGGCTATGTTACAGCGATGATCTCCATTTCGTGGGAGCTCTCGCTCTTCTCAATAATCTACCTCCCCATCATCGCACTCATCATTGGTAGTGTCGTGAAGAAGCTCCGCCACCCTGCTCTCAAAGCACAGCAGAACTTTGGCGAGCTGACCTCCGTACTCGACGAATCACTCTCGGGTATGAAAGTAATCAAGGCTTACAATGCCGAAAACTTCTTTCGTGGCAAGTTTTCGGCAATCAACAAGGGGTATTCGGATATCTCCCGCCGTATGATGTACCGCCAGCAGATGGCTTCGCCTATGAGTGAGTTCCTCGGAATCGCTGCGGCGGCAGGTCTGCTGATATTTGGTGGCACACTGGTGCTGAGTGGCAATGGTGGATTGGACGGCAGTGGTTTCATTGCCTACATCGCCATCTTTACACAGATAACCCGCCCAATGCGTGCCTTCACAGACGCCTTCGCCAACATCAATCAGGGTATCGCTGCTGGTGGCAGGGTGCTCGAACTACTCGACACAAAGAGCCCTATCACATCCCCAGCGGATGGTGGTGTGAAGTTGGAGGAGTTCTCGGAGGGTATTGAATTTAGGGATGTGCGCTTCCGCTATGAGGATGACCGTGAGGTGCTCGGAGGCATCTCCTTCAAGGTTGCCAAAGGCGAAACGGTAGCACTCGTGGGTCCCTCGGGTGGTGGTAAATCAACAACCTCCGACCTGATTCCCCGTTTCCACGATGTGACCGCTGGCGAGATTTTGATTGACGGCAGGAACATCAAGGAGTACAACCTCCCATCACTGCGTGAGAAGATGGGTAT
>JAGCJH010000030.1 GCA_017648105.1 Tidjanibacter sp. | reverse complement strand
TTGCGGAAATAGCTCAGTTGGTAGAGCATCGGCTTCCCAAGCCGAGGGTCACGGGTTCGAGTCCCGCTTTCCGCTCACGCACGAAGGGATAACCAAAACGGTTATCCCTTTGTGTATGAATAGGATGGAGTGTTCCGAACCCGTGACCCTCGAAGTCCCCCTTTGTCAAAGGGGGATTTCGAGGGTCATTTGATAAACAAAAAAGCAGCCTAATCAGGCTGCTGTGGATTGTTGCGGTACTTGTTGTGTGCACCGTTTGGCGACTAATACTCTTCCTCGTTAAAAAGGAAATCCTCCTTGCTGGGGTAGTCGGGCCATACATCCTCGATGCTCTCGTAAACATCGCCCTCGTCCTCAATCTCTTCGAGGTTCTCGATAACCTCCATAGGAAGACCGCTACGAACTGCATAGTCGATAAGTTCCTCTTTTGTTGCTGGCCAGGGTGCATCTTCAAGTTTCGATGCCAATTCAAGTGTCCAATACATAAAACTCTGATTGTTAGGTTGTTATGTTATTAAATTAGTTAATTCGGTGTGCAAAAGTATAAAAAAACATTCAATATGCAATACTTTCCCTATTTTCCCCACATTTTTTCCTCCACGCCGAGCTTCTGGGCACTATGACGACTGAGGGTGTAGAGCAGGTCGGAGAGTCGATTGATATACCTCATTGCAACTTCGCTCACGGGGTGTAGTTCGGAGGCTGTGAGCATCCTGCGCTCGCATCTACGGCATACCGTGCGGCAGATGTGACACTGCGAGATAACCCTATGACCACCAGGAATCGTAAAGCATTTGAAGGGTGGGAGAGTGGTGGAGAGTGTGTCGATATTTTGCTCCAAGCGCACTACATCCTCCTCCTCGACCTTTGCAACCTCGCCACAGAAGTCATCCGAGAGTGCGAGCATTGTTTCGACCTTCATAAGGTCCACAGCAATCACATCGAGCATCTCAACCATATCCACCAATCCAACCTCTGCCGAGAAGTCGGCAAGCAGTGCTATGTGGGCGCCAAGCTCATCTACGGAGCCGTATGCCTCCACTCGTGGGTCGTTTTTTGCGACCCTCTCGCCACCGATTAGGGCGGTTGTTCCTTTGTCGCCGGTGCGTGTGTATATGCGTGCCATATATTATATATAAAATAGGTGATTTCTTAAATTTTGATGTGCTGCTTGCGCAAGTCGGGGCGAGCGAAAAAGAGCATCATCTGTGGTTTCTCGGCGCTCATCGAGGTGTGGTCGGCAACCATCCTTCTGCAAAGTCTGCGCCTTTTGCAATCCCCAAGGGGAGTGATAACACACACCGTGCCCTCCTTCAAAGTTCCGACAATCTCCCTCGCCTTTTCAGCCGTGCAGGAGGGTGTGAGGATTGTGAGCCCCTGTGCGCCAGCGAGTTCATCTATGCGCCACTCGGAGTGACCTTCTATCGTGTAGAGATTTTGGAGCCTTATGGCGGTGCGCTTGCCGATATGGTGGTGGGTGCGCAGGGTATCGTAAAGTGTGTAGTCGGTACCGATGATGTGGCGTGGCATCATTGCACCACGCACAATGCGGTAGAGCATTGGGGAGTGTATGCCGTAACCTCGGCTACGAAAGCAATACTCATCAAGCCACATAAGCACCCGTCCCCCTTTCGGTAACTACAACATCACATCCTTACTCTTGCGGAGCTGACCTGCAAGGCGACCTGTTGAGAAAGCGATTTGGAGGTTGTAGCCACCAGTGTTGGCATCCAGGTCCATAACCTCGCCCGCAAAATACAAGCCCTCGACCTTGCGTGACTGCATAGTGTGGGGGTCAATCTCTGCAAGATCAACACCGCCAGCCGTAACGATTGCCTCCTCAAAGGGGCGGTAGTCGCTGATGGGCAATACGAAGCGTTTGAGTGCATCCACAAGGCGTGTGATTTTCTCCTCTTTGAGTTCGCCCATCGAGTGCTTTGCGTGCGCACCACAAGCCTTCGCCATAGGTACAACCAACTCTCGGGGCATAATCTTGCGCAGGAGCTCGCCAACGGTGAGTGTTGCGGGCTGCTCGGCAATCTCTCGCTCGATGCGAGCACGGAGTTCGTCGTGATCCATTGCGTGTTTGAGATCGACAACCACCTCGACCCTCTTCTCATCAATCAGTGCATCAACAGCCTGACGGCTCATTCGGAGAATGATTGCACCCTCCACGCCACGCTTGGAGAAGAACATCTCGCCAAACTCGCTCTGTACGACCTCGCCATCGACAACCAAGTCGGCGTGTATATTTTTGAGCAAAAGACCTGCCATATAGGGAGCCTCCTCGTAGGTTGTTTCGAGGGGTACAAGTGATGGACGCACGGGAACGATGGTGTGACCCACCTCGTGTGCGATGCGATAGCCGTCGCCAGTAGAGCCAGTTGCGGGGTAGGAGGCGCCACCCGTTGCGAGAATCACTGCGGGGGTCTCCACACGACGCTGGAAGCCACGAGCGTTGTAGTAGGTCACACGGCGCACCTTGCCGGCAATCACATCGACACTATTCACCTTTGCGTTGCACTCAATGGTTACGCCCTCCTCACGACACCAGTCCACAAGTGCCTGGGCAATATCCCACGCCTTGCCACTCTGGGGAAAGACACGACCGCCACGCTCGGTTTCGAGCTTCACGCCCTTGCGCTCCATAAAACGGATCAGACTCTTGTTGTTCCACTGTGTGTAGGCGTATGTGAAGAAGCCTGCGCCATTCTGCACTTTTGCGAGGAATTCCTCATCGGTGCAGATATTTGTGAGGTTGCAACGACCCTTACCAGTGATGCGGACTTTGCGTCCAGTTTTCTCCATTTTTTCGAGCAGGAGGACCTTGTTACCTGCGATTGCGGCAGTGCCTGCTGCCATAAGTCCGGCGGCACCACCGCCAATGACCACTACATTATACTCTTTGATCTCCATAATTGCCACAAAAGTAGAAAATAGAATTGACAAAACAAAGTTTTGTCGCAAGACAAAGCGTCTTTCGTTTATCGTTTGCCGTCGATGGTCTGCACTTACAAAAAAATCGCCCCTTGCACAATGGCAAGAGGCGAACACAAAAGGAGATATGGGAAGGGAGTGTGTGTTAATCTTCGATGACGACAGTATCTATTTCGCCATCCCAAAATGGAGCTGCGCAGTGGCGCAACATCTGGGCAATCAGCAGGTCGTCGAGGGTGGAATATACCGCATCCCACACGAATCGTTGGAGCGACCCGTAGGTCATATTGACACGCTCGGCAAAGCAACGATAAAAATTGTTCTGTTGGTGGAGAGTGAGTCCTGCGGGAAGTGTGCCGAGTTCCACAAGGTCGTCGTAGCGGAAAATGTGGCGTAGCCGTTCGGGCGAGGCTTTCAGATCGGTAGTGATGGTTGCAATGATGACCATCTCTACACTGTCTCCAACCATTGGCATCTCCACAAACTCTACATAGGAGGGGTATTCCATCTCCAAAATATCTGCTACATTGCCAGCAAAGAGCGCAAACTCTTCTTCGCTAAGGTCGTTGAGATAGGCAATCTCTCGCCACTGGCGTAGCATTTCACGAGCCTCACGACGCTGTTGTTCGTTCCAGTTACGATGGGTGCAGGAGGTAAGTGAGGCAATAAGCAGTGCCCCAATAAGGAGTATTTTCCCAAAGAGGTGTTTAGTTCTCATAGTCGCTAAAATTATTTACTCCTTTACACTACAAACTCCACGCCAAAAAAAAGTATGGGCACCCGAAATTCGGACACCCATACATAACTTTTGTGAACAATATGTGCTACTGGCTGATGTGCTCTGTGACCCAGTTTGTCAGTGCGATGTAGTCCTGCACCGAGAGAGCCTCCGCACGGAGTGAGAAGAATTCGTGTTCTGCTCCACCGAAGTCGCCAAAAGTTGCTTTTAAGGGGGTTTTGAGCATCTTGCGACGCTGACTGAATGCTGCCTTCACGACCTTGACGAAGAGTTTTTCATCACAACCCAATTCGGTCACGCCATTGCGGGTCATACGCACCACTGCACTCTTGACCTTTGGAGGAGGATTGAAGACATTTTCGTGTACTGTGAAGAGGTACTCAATGTCGTACCACGCTTGCATCAGCACGCTCAAAATACCGTAGTCCCTATTGCCCGCAGGGGATGCAATACGGAGTGCAACCTCACGCTGTACCATACCTACAACCTCAGGGATTAAGTCTTTGTAATCCAACACCTTGAAGAATATCTGCGAGGAGATGTTGTAGGGGAAGTTGCCGATGACTTTCAGTCCCTCGGGAAACATCTCATCGAGGGGCATATTGAGGAAATCTCCAAAGATGAGGCGGGGGGTAAATTCGGGATAGTGGCGGTGAAGATACTCCACACTCTCGCCATCTACCTCAGCACCCCAAGTGCGAATATCGCCCCTTGCGAGGAGAAATTGAGTGAGCACGCCAGTACCGCAACCCACCTCCAAAACATCGCCTCCCTCGCTCATCGCCTCAGCAATGCTGCGAGCCACACCCATATCGGTTAAAAAGTGCTGACCGAGAGCCTTTTTTGGGCGCACATAATTTGGATCGTTCGCTGTTCCAGAAGTTCTGCGTGCTCCACCTTTACCCTTGTTGTTATATCGCTTCGTTGCCAATGTCGTAAAAAATGTTATTTCGCTGTAAATGAATTATTGACCCGCAAAAGTACCCATTAAAGTTGAAAGTTGAAAATTGAAAGTTGAATTTTAGGGAAAATTTGATGATTGATGGTCAATGGTCAACAAAAAAAGAACGCCACATCGGAGGTGGCGTTCGTTTTTTAGTGTCCTTGCTCGCATAGGAATTTGATGCGGACGAGGCGAACCTCCTCCTCGGTGAAGTCATCGCCAAGCTCCTCCATAGCATCGTCGATGCTGTCACTCTCGGCATCCTCCTTGAAGTAGAGGTAGATCTCCTCCGCCTTATCCTCATCGACAACTTGGTCGATATAGTAGTTGATGTTGAGTTTCGTACCTGAATTGACAATCGATTCAATCTCTGTCAGCAGTTCCTCCATTTCGAGATTTTTGGCGTGGGCGATATCCTCAAAGTCCATCTTGCGGTCGATGCTCTGGATGATGAATACCTTATTGCCACTCTTATTCACGACGCTCTTTACGACCATATCCTGAGGGCGGATAATCTCCTTCTCCTCGACATAGGCAGCAATGAGCTTCACGAACTCCTCGCCAAACTTCTTTGCCTTACCCGCACCTACGCCACTGATGTTCTGCAACTCGTCGATGTTGATGGGGTATTGGATAGCCATATCTTCGAGCGAGGGGTCTTGGAAGATGACGAAGGGGGGTAGATTGTGGCGTGAGGCAACCTTCTTTCGCAAGTCTTTGAGCATTGCGAAGAGTTCCTCGTCGGCAACTGCACCCTTGCCCGCCGCCGCAGCCATTGCCTCCTCGTCGCTCTCCTCGTTGTAGTTGTGGTTGAGCGTAACGGTAATGGGGTAGGGCTTGTCGAGATATGCCTCGCCTTTGGCGCTGAGTGACAGCAGACCATAGTTCTCGATATTCTTATCAATCAAGCCCTCAATAAGACCCTTGCGCACAACTGCGCCCCAGAATTTCTCGTCGTGGTCCTCGCCAATGCCGAAGAATTCCGATTTGTGGTGTCCGTAGGACTTAATCATAGAGTTGTTTTTACCAACAAGCACGGCTGTAAGGTACTCAACCTTGAACTTTGGACCAATAGCGTCCAATGTTTCGAGGGCTGTGAGCATCTGTTTTTGTGCGTTGATTTTGGGTTTGGGATTGATGCAGTTGTCGCACGCACCGCAGTTGTCCTCCGTGTACTCCTCGCCGAAGTAGTGCAAAAGGCTCTTGCGACGGCAGATGGAACTCTCGGCATAGACCACCGTTTCCATCAATAGCAGGCGACCAATCTCCTGCTCGGCAACAGGCTTACCCTGCATAAACTTCTCCAATTTCTGGATGTCTTTATAACTATAAAAGGTAATACACCTACCTTCGCCGCCATCACGACCCGCACGACCAGTCTCCTGATAGTAGCCCTCCAAGCTTTTGGGAATGTCGTAGTGGATGACATACCTCACATCGGGTTTGTCAATGCCCATACCAAATGCAATGGTAGCCACGATGACATCCGCTTGTTCCATAAGGAAGGCGTCTTGGTTGTTTGCCCTCGTTGCACCATCCATACCTGCGTGGTAGGGTAGGGCACGAATGCCATTTGTTACGAGCAGTTCGGCAAGCTCCTCTACTTTCTTGCGTGAGAGGCAGTAGATGATACCACTTTTGCCCTCGTTTTGCTTGATGTAGCGGATGATGTCCTTATCCACATCGTTCTTGGGGCGGATTTCGTAGTATAGATTGGGACGGTTGAACGAGGACTTAAAGACCTTAGCATCCATCATACCCAAGTTTTTCTGAATGTCGAACTGTACTTTTGGGGTAGCTGTTGCTGTGAGGGCAATGATGGGTGCCCTGCCGATGTCGTTCACTATGGGGCGGATGCGGCGATACTCAGGGCGGAAGTCGTGACCCCACTCGGAGATGCAGTGTGCCTCATCAATGGCGTAGAACGAAATTTTGATTTTGCGAAGGAAAGCGATGTTCTCCTCTTTGGTGAGTGACTCGGGTGCGAAATAGAGAAGTTTTGTTTTGCCTGCCAAAACATCATTCTTGACCTGTGTGACAGCAGCTTTGTTGAGCGAAGAGTTTAAGAAGTGGGCGATACCCTCCTCCATACTGAATGTGCGCATTGCATCTACCTGGTTCTTCATCAGCGCAATCAGTGGCGAAATAATAATTGCGACACCCTCCATCATAAGTGCAGGGAGTTGATAGCAAAGGCTCTTACCACCGCCAGTAGGCATCAATACGAAAGTGTCGCCACCTGCAAGTACATTGCGGATGACTCCCTCTTGATTGCCTTTGAATGCCGAGAAGCCGAAATACTCTTTCAGTTTTGCCAGCAAATCTTCGCTTTTAATCTCAAAATCTTCCATATAAAATCTCTCTTTTTCGCTTTTCGCAATACTAAGATAGTGATTTTTTCGGAAATTGGAGTAACTTTGTGAAAATTTTTGCAAAAATGAAGTTATACACCTCCGATTTAGTAAAGAAGTACAAGAGTAGAACGGTCGTAAACCACGTGTCTATTGATGTAAAGCAGGGTGAAATTGTCGGTCTGCTGGGTCCCAATGGTGCAGGTAAGACCACTACCTTTTATATGATAGTGGGTCTTGTGAAGCCTAACGATGGTCGAATCTTCCTCGAAGATGAGGATGGTACAACGACCGAGATTACCAAAATGCCCGTCTATAAGCGTGCGCAGATGGGTGTGGGTTATCTTGCACAGGAGGCTTCCGTGTTCCGCAATTTGACGGTCGAGGATAACCTCAAAGCGGTGCTCGAAATGACTGGATACTCGAAGGAGTATCAGCGCCAGAGGGTGGAGGAACTCTTGGATGAGTTCCGCTTGCAGAAGGTGCGTAAGAATATGGGTATTCAGCTCTCGGGTGGCGAGCGTCGTCGTACGGAGATTGCTCGTGCTGTGGCTATCAACCCCAAGTTTATTCTTCTCGACGAGCCATTTGCAGGTGTCGATCCTATTGCTGTGGAGGATATCCAGAGTATCGTGCGTACATTGAAAGATAAGAATATTGGTGTGATTATTACCGACCACAATGTACACGAAACACTCTCGATTACCGATCGCACCTACTTGCTCTTTGAGGGTAAGGTTTTGAAGGCTGGTAGTGCCGAAGATCTCGCCAATGACGAGGAGGTACGAAGGGTGTATCTCGGTCAGGACTTCAAACTTGATAGATAGAAAAGTTGAAAGTTGAGAGTTGAAAATTGAACAATAGGGTGTGGTCGCTGGGTGGCGACCACATTTTTTATGTGATTAAGGGGACTAAATGAGGTGAAAAGTGTGAAAAATCAGCGAAATGATAAAAAATTTCAGCTTTCAATTTTTAACTTTCAATTTTCTTCGTATCTTTGCGCCCGCATTAAGTATGCAATAAACATTTTTTAACAAACAAAAAACACTATGAACAATTACGAAACCGTTTTCATTGCCACCCCCGTTCTTTCGGAGGCTCAGCTCGATGAGTTGTTTGGCAAATTCCAAGGTGTTATCACCGAGAACGGCGGTCAAATCGTAAATGCAGAGGCTTGGGGTTTGAAAAAACTCGCTTATGCAATCCAGAAGAAGACCACCGGTTACTATTTCCTTATCGAGTTCACTGGCGAGGGCGACCTCATCGAGAAACTTGAAAAACAGTATCGCCGTGACGAGCGTGTGATCCGTTTCCTCTCGTTCCGTCAGGACAAACACGCAGTTGAGTACTCGATCAAACGCCGCAACAAACTTGCAGGCAAAGTAAACACCGAGGTTGTAGAGACCGAGGCTAATGTAGAACCCGAAGTAGCAGAGGAGGCATAAACTATGGCAGCACCTGTAAAAAACGATAGCGAGATCCGCTACCTCAACCCCGT
>JAGCJH010000029.1 GCA_017648105.1 Tidjanibacter sp. | reverse complement strand
TTAATGTCCTTAAAGTCCTTAACGCCTACTCAAAGTCATAGCCCATAATATCAAGGAATTTCTCAATTGACCAGACTCTGTCTGCTCTAAAATGCTCTCGCTCGGCATAATGCGCAAGCGCCTTCTGCCCTCGCTTACTCGTATTTGCCTCAATTGACCAGACTCTGTCTGCTCTAAAATGCTCTCGCTCGGCATAATGCGCAAGCGCCTTCTGCCCTCGCTTACTCGCATTTGCCTCAATTCTCAACTTAAATGCCTATGGGCGAAAATTATCTGGGCGGTGTGTGATTGTGGATTTATTTTTTTATCTTCGCAGAACGATTCTATAAACCCACAAAAGGAGATAACTATGATTACTTTTCTTGTTTGTTTGGAGTTGCTTGTGGTGGCATATTTTCTCTATGGTGCCCACCTCGATCGTGTGGCGGGCATACGCAACACCGCAGATGTTCCCTCAAAGACCCTGTTCGATGGCGTGGACTACATACCCTTGCCTCGCTGGAAGACATTTCTCATTCAGCTCCTCAACATTGCGGGCTTAGGTCCTATTTTTGGTGCACTCCTCGGTGCGGCATATGGTCCTGTGGCTTTTGTGTGGATAACGGTGGGTGGCATCTTTTTCGGTGCTATGCACGACTTTTTCTCGGGTGTCATCTCCCTGCGCAATGGTGGTCAGAGCCTCCCCGAGCTTGTGGGTAAGTACCTCGGAGGTGGTGCAAAGAGTGTTATGAGGTGGTTTTCGCTTGCGCTGATGATTCTTGTGGGTGCGGTCTTTATGTCGCAACCTGCCGAGCTCATTGCCGAGCGCATCAGTGCCCCCGCACTCTCGGGCGTAGCCTTTGCAAGCCCTGCGGGTCATACCTTCTCCACCCTGCTCATCATCATCCTTGCCCTCATCCTTGTCTATTATGTTGTGGCGACCCTGCTACCCATCGATAAAATCATTGGCAAGATTTACCCCATTTTTGGTTTTCTGCTCATCTTTATGGCTCTGGGTATCCTGTGGGCACTCTTTACTGAGTATGGCGCAAGCATCCCCGAGTTTGCTGGTTTCAAGAATATGAAGGCGGATGCCGAACGCTTCCCACTTGTGCCGATGCTCTTCACGACCATTGCGTGTGGTGCAATCTCGGGCTTCCACGCCACACAGTCGCCCCTGATGGCTCGCTGTATGCGCAATGAGAACGAGAGTCGTGTGGTATTCTATGGTGCAATGATTGCCGAGAGTGTCATCGCCCTCATCTGGGCGGCTATCGGTATGTCGTTCTGGGGTGGTGTCGAGGGTTTGAATGGCGCTATTGCGACCTATGGAGGCAAGGCTGCCGTGCTGGTCGATAAGATTGCCACCGCAACACTGGGCGACACCCTCGCCTACTTTGTAATCTTCGGTGTTGTGGCGTGTGCAATCACTTCGGGCGACACAGCATTCCGTAGCGCAAGGCTCATTGCTGCCGATATGTTTGGCATTGAGCAGAAGAGCATTGCCAAGCGCCTTGCCATCTGCTTCCCAATCTTCGCAGTGGGTCTTATTATCATCCTTTGCCTGCCCTTTGGCACCATTTGGAGCTACTTTGCGTGGGCAAATCAGACCCTTGCAGTCTTCACCCTTTGGACCATCTGCGTGTGGCTACACAAGAAGGGTAAGAATATCTGGATTGCTCTTGTGCCGGCAATGGTAATGACCTATGTCTGCACGAGCTACATCTTCGTTTCGCCCCTGATGTTCGGTATGAGCAACCGCCTTGTGGCATACCTACTCGGTGGCGTGGCTACGGGTGCAATAGCGTGGTTTATGTTGAAAAAAGTATATACCTATGGCAAGACTAACTCTTAATCCCACTCTCAATCAGACCTTTCGCATCTCCATCGACGAGGATGCCAAAGGTAAGGCTATGGATTTCTCAGCAGAACTCAAACGCTCCCGCAAGGCGGAGTCCGAAGGGCGCTGGGAGGAGGCGTGCGACATCCGTTATGGTGCTATGCAGGCGCTTGTGGAACTCCTGCCCGAGGATGACCTCGTGGAGCTCGACTGGGAGGATAGGCTCACTCGTGACGCTGTGATGATTGCCTACTGCTCGGCAGTAGATTTCTTTCTTGTGGGCGACTGGGAGATGGCAGCTGCGGGCTTGGAACTGGTGCTCGATGTGGATAGCGACGACCACTTGGAGGCTACAACACTCCTCGCTTTTGTCTATGTGGCTATGGGCGAGTGGGACTCGTTTGGGGATATTCTGCCCGATGTGGCAGACAAGAGCCCTGAGAAATCGCTCCTCATCCTTTGGGCAGATTGGTTGCGGAGTGGTAGGCTCAATAAGGGTGAATTTGCAGCCCTTTCACGCTTCCACGCCCCCTACCTGCGTGAATGGTGTGCTGAGGAGCACCCAACAGATGGCGCCTACCTTGCCGATATAGACTCCGACCACCCCACCAAAGCCGCCAAGGCGAGGGAACTGTGGTTGCAAACCGAACACCTTTGGAGAGAGCAAGGTGGCTTCATTGAGGCACTCAAAAATGCAAAATAATGCGCAGAGAGGAACGATATAGGGGCATCGTATCTTACTTTTCGGAGGCGATGCCTGTGGCGGAGAGCGAACTGAACTTCACTTCGCCCTATGAGTTGTTGGTGGCGGTTATGCTTTCGGCACAATGTACCGATAAGAGGGTCAATCTCACAACCCCAGCACTCTTTGAGCGCTACCCCTCAGCAGAGGAGCTATCAAAAGCCACCGAGGGCGAAATATATGAGTATATCAAGAGTATCTCCTACCCCAACAATAAGGCTCGCAACCTCTCCCGAATGGCTCGTATGCTGATGGAGGAGTTTGGTGGTGTGGTGCCCGACACTGTTGGGGAGTTGGAGCGCCTCCCTGGTGTGGGTCGCAAGACCGCCAATGTGGTTGCCTCGGTGCTCTTTGGGCGTGAGGTTATGCCTGTGGACACCCACGTATTCCGTGTGTCACGCAGGATTGGTCTGACGGTGGGAGCCAAGAACCCCCTCCAAGCCGAGCAGCAACTCGAAAAGGGCTTCCCTCGCCACCTACTACCCATTGCCCACCATTGGCTCATACTTCACGGCAGATATGTATGCACCGCCCGCAAGCCCAAGTGCGAGGAGTGTGGCATACGCCTTTGGTGTAAGTCGGCACCGAAGGGGGAGTAAAATTTATGATTCAAAATCAGGGCAGAAGAGATGAAACAGTATAAAGCAAGGGGCATTGTCCTAAATACGCTCAAATATGGCGAGTCGTCGATGGTTGCCCACATCCTGACCGATGTGGGAGGTAGGCGCGGCTATATGGTGCAGGGCTTGGGCAAGGGTCGTGGAGGCTCTCGTGGCAAGGGAGCGCTCTTTCAACCTATGTTCCTTGTGGAGTTTGTGGGGTTGGAGAGTAGCAAGACCCAACTCGACAGAATGAAAGATGTGGCTCTCGCCGAGCCATTGCAGACTATCCCATTCGATGTGCGCAAGAGCACCATTGCGCTCTTTATGGCGGAGGTACTCTATAAACTCATTCGTGAGGTGGAACCCAACTCGCCCCTCTTTGAGTTTGTCTATGACTCAGTGGTGGCGCTCGATAGAATGGAGGAGGGTGTCTATAACTTCCACTTGTGGTTTATGGTTGGTCTTAGTCGCCATCTCGGCTTCTACCCCTCGGGAGATTATGTAGAGGGCGATGTTTTTGATGTGGAGTCGGGCTGCTTCACACACCTTGCCCCCCGCAGTGGGCTCTTCATCGGAGTGGAGAATAGCCGCCTACTTGCCGATATGATGAATACCCCTGCCTCGGAGCTCGGCACGATAGCCCTCTCTCGCATCCAGCGCAAGGAGTTTCTCGCCTCACTGCTTGCCTACTTCGGCTACCACCTCGACTCCATCAACAATATATCCTCGCTAAAAATCCTCTCCGAGGTATTTTAGTGGGCGAGCAATTAGTGTCCAAAGATAAAAACACCATACCCCTATGAAGAAATTTGCAAAATACATATTGATGCTCTTGGCGGCAGGGTGTGTTGCCTGCACGGAGAGTGGCGAAGATGAAGGATTGGGCGAGGGTGAGCAGGATCCCACACCCGCAGTTTTCAACACCTTCGAGAGCTTTTTCATCCAAAATAGCTACAACAAAGAGGCAATGCTCGGCACAATGCCCAAGCCCACACTCGGCGAGGGTAAAATTGAGATATGCACCCCTATGATTATCGACCGCACAGCCCTCGTTGCGACCTTCAAGACAGATGGTGGCAAGGTCTATGTGGGCGATGTGGAGCAGATTAGCAGCCAGACCCCCAACGACTTCACAAACCCCGTAACCTAT
This sequence comes from Tidjanibacter sp., assembly GCA_017648105.1. Taxonomy (GTDB): domain Bacteria; phylum Bacteroidota; class Bacteroidia; order Bacteroidales; family Rikenellaceae; genus Tidjanibacter. Next base: position 1,272 of record JAGCJH010000029.1, on the reverse strand, counting down.
CGTGTGGTATCCGAAACGGGTCACGCCACCGAGTGGGTTGTGAGCGTCACAAACACAGGACTCCCCATCATCGTAATCAACACCCCCAATGGAGCGACCATCCCTCCCAAAACGGAAGATTGGTTGGAGAATACACAGATAACCATCTACAACGCCGACCTTACGATAGACTACCAAGAGGTGGTGAACATTCGTGGTAGGGGCAACTCCACTTGGAACGCCCCCAAGAAACCCTATGCCATCAAACTCAACAACAAAGCCTCCCTCCTCGGTATGCCCGCCCACAAGCGTTGGGTGCTCCTCGCCAATTGGCTCGACAAGACTATGTTGCGCAATCGTGTGGCGTTTGAGATTGCCGAGCAGACCGACCTTGCGTGGACCCCTCGTAGCGAGTTTGTAGAGGTGGTGCTCAATGGCGTACACAAGGGCAATTATCTCTTCTGTGAGCAGATTAAGGTGGATAGAAATAGGGTCAATATTGCCGAACCGAGCGATGATAACCCATCGGGTGGTTATATTTTGGAGCTCGACACCTACTTCGACGAGGTCTTCAAGTTCCACTCCCCGCACTACAATATGCCCTATATGTTCAAAGACCCCGACGAGGTTACGGATGTGCAATACAACTACCTATTCGACTATATCGAAAACTTCGAGGCATCGCTTGTTGACGATGAGCGATTTGCAGCCAGGGAGTATGTCAATTATATCGATGTGGACTCCTTCATAGACTGGTGGTTTGTACACGAACTGACGAGCAACCCAGAGCCCCACCACCCCAAGAGTTCCTACCTTTACAAAGATGTGGATGGCAAACTCACAGCGGGTCCCGTCTGGGATTTCGACTGGGAAACATTCGTAACATATAGCACCAACACTTGGTGTATTAAGGAGTCGATATACTATGGTCGTTTGTTCCAAGATGAGGCTTTTGTGGCTCGTGTTAAGGAGCGCTGGGAGTTGCTCAAACCCCGCTTTGAGAGCGTGACCGACTTCATCCTAAGTGAGGCTGCACGCCTCACACGCTCGGCAAATATCAATGAGCCTATGTGGCCCATTACTTGGGTGGTAAACCAAGATGAAAAACTCTCCTACTCACTCGCCACCACCCGTATGCGCAACAACTACTCCGCCAAACTCCACTGGATGGACAGAACCATCTCCTCGTGGTAATCGGCAGGCAGGCAACCCTTCAAGCTGAAAGTCGGTGTATAAAACACAAGAAAGGCGACCTTTTCGGGTCGCCTTTCTTGTGTTTTTACTTCGCAATAT
>JAGCJH010000028.1 GCA_017648105.1 Tidjanibacter sp. | reverse complement strand
TGTGTGCGAGAATGGCGACATCACGAAAGAGATTGTAGTGAATGAATCACCCTTTGATGAGAGATTGGTGCTGTTCACTTCATATATGGTTCCTCTTGGCAAGTACATTGACAATATCCACAATGTGATTATTCCACAGGGCACCTCAACGGGTATATACGCATCGTAAATGAAGCAAATAATCCTTTTTATTCTTAAACCACGCCGACACACTCGGCGCAGTTGGGTATATTACCTGCCATATAATAATATAGTGGCAATACATAGTAAATACTTTTTTTCATTATTTGTCGATTTTTTCAATCCACGGCATATTGTTGGGGTCGGGAACAATCTCCCTCAACTCCCAAATGCGCCCCAAGTCACGCAGGTACTTGTTCGAGAATAGAATATCATAGGGTACGGAAAAGAGAAGTTCGAGAGGACTTCTCTTTTTTTTATTGTCAAATGCGCTCGTTGGGGCGTAAGTTTGGAAATCTTTTTGTAACTTTACCCCAAATGGCAATAGACTAAAACTAAATACCTTTACAACTATGTTTGCAAAACAGACCTACATCGCCCGACGCAACGAGCTTCGTCGTCGTATGCCCAAGGGCGGTATCGTGGTGCTCCCAGGAAATAGCGAGGCGCCACGCAACTATTTCGACAACGCATACTCCTTCCGTCAGGACAGCACCTTCCTCTACTTCTTCGGTTTGCAGAATGCTGACCTTGTGGGTGTTATCGACCTCGACAATGAGTGCGACTGGCTCTTTGGCAACGACTACACCGTCGATGATATCATCTGGATGGGTCCCCAACCCTCGGTGAGTGAGTTGGGTGCAAGCGTAGGTGTGGAGCACACTGCCCCCTTCGCAGCGGCTCGTGAGAAGATTCAGGAGGCAATTCGTGCGGGTCGCAAGGTGCACTATCTTGTGCCCTATCGTGGCGATGGTGTGCTTCTGATGAGCAACCTCACGGGCATTCAGCCTTCGGAGCATTATGCACACTGCTCTGCCGACCTTATCATCAATGTGGCGGCTATGCGTGAGGAGAAGAGTGCCGAGGAGATTGAGGAGCTCGAAAGGGCATACCAGATTGGCTATGCTATGCACACGACGGCTATGCGCCTCACAAAAGAGGGCGTGTCGGAGCGTACCATTGCGGGCGCTATGGAGGGCGTAACCCACCAGTTGGGCGAGGGTGTATCTTTCCACTCTATCGTGTCGCAGCACGGCGAGACGCTCCACAACCACTCCCACGATGGTATCTGCACCAATGGTCGCTTGCTCTTGGTCGATGCGGGTGGCGAGAGTGTGAATAACTACTGTTCCGACCACACCCGAACACTTCCCGTGAGTGGTCGATTTACTCCCGAGCAGAGGGATATCTACAACATTGTGCTTCGCTCCCACGATGAGGTTTTGAAGGTTGCACGCCCGGGTATGTATGTCAATCTCCACAATGTGGCGTTGAAAACTCTCGCAGAGGGTCTTATTGGCATAGGTCTGATGAAGGGTAATGCCGATGATGCTGTGGCTGCGGGTGCTGTGGGCTTATTTATGCCTCACGGCTTGGGTCACGGTTTGGGTATGGATGTCCACGACTGCGAGGCGATGGGCGAGAGGGGTATGAGGGACTTCTCGAAGATTGTTGCCCGTGCAGAGGAGGTCGATACCTGCATTATGCGTAGCCGCTGGCGTTTGCGCCCGGGTACCGTCCTAACCGATGAGCCCGGAATTTACTTCATCCCTGCACTCATTGAGCAGTGGAAGAGCGAGGGTAAGTGCCGTGACTTCATCAACTACGACCGCCTCGGAGCCTTCTATGAGTTTGGTGGCATCCGTCTCGAAGATGATCTGCTGATAACTGAGGATGGTTGCACAATGCTCGGCAAGGGTAAGAACATCCCCATCACGATTGAGGAGGTTGAGGAGTATATGGCTCAAAACCGAGAGTAACCCCATTTGTGGGCATATGAAAAAACTGAGGGCTACCCTGCAAAGGGGTAGCCCTCAATCGTTATACTCATATTCCTACATAATCGAATTCTGTGTGCGCCATTCCTGTGGTGGCATTCCTGTGTAGCGCTTGAAGTAGCGACAGAAGAAGGAGGGGGTGGCGAAGTTGAGCCTCTCGGCAATCTCCGACGAGGAGAGAGAGGAGTTGACCAGCAATCGCTTGGCGTTCTTCACAACCTCCTCGGTAATCAGGTCGGAAGGACTTTTGCCCGACACACGCTTAACCTTTGCCGAGAAACGCTTTGGCGAGAGGTGGAACTCGTTGGCATACCACTCAACATCTCGATGTGTGAGGTAGTTGGTGGCAAGCATATTTTCAAACTTCACGACCAATTTTTCTGCTGCCGAAGGCTCTCTGGTAGTGTAGCGACGACGCATATACATCTCCATCAGTTCGCCACGCAGAACGGAGAGGATTGCATTGTCGTGCTCCAAGCGGTTGGCACCCATCCAGTTGTCCTGTGAGGTTGTGACAAACTTAATCCACTGCGAAATGACCGCATCTTCCTCTTTTGTGATGGTCAGCACGGGGAGTTGGCGAGCCTTCGAGAAGGACTTTTCGAGGGTGTTGGAGCCTCCCATCTTATTGATGCGAGCGAGCACCACATCCGCCACAAAGTCGGAGGAGATGGATGTAAATCGGCAATAGACGCCCGCAAAAACAAAGAGTAATTGACCCTCCGAGAGTGTGTAGGTCGAGCCGTCGATGTTAACCACGCAGTTGCCTGCACGGCAGAGCCACATAATAATTGCGTTCTCCAACTTGATGGAGCGATTTGTTGCACCCTCTGTGATGTGGTCGCCATATTTTAGTAGAAAGTGGCGGAAACCCTGTTCCGTCGAGAGGTTTAGAGCCTTGGAGATATACTCATAATCTACCTCCTTGATAGTCTTTGCTTGTTCCACTTTAACTCTATTTTTTTAATATCATTAAACACTTGAAAAATTATATCCATTCCAATTGCTGGGGTTGTTAGCGGGTCTGACCTCCCACAATATCCAGCAGTTCGTTTGTAATTGCCTGTTGGCGCTGTTTGTTATACTCCACCGAGAGTTCCTTGATGAGGTCGTCGGCATTGTCTGTTGCAGCCTGCATCGCCATCATCCTCGCTGCGTGCTCCGAGGCGAGTGCCGAGAGAGATGCGGTGTAGAGGCTGAGCGCCACCTCACGGGGTATGAGGCTTCCGAGGAGCGCACTCTTGGAGGGCTCCAAGATGTAGGGTACTTCGCTGTTCCACTCGTTCCCCTTCCTCTGGGGCATCTCTATGGGTAGGAGCCTTTCGCACACGAGCTTCTGGGTGCCTGCCGAGAGAAATTTGTGATAGACGATCTCCACGCAGTCCGTGCGACCCGCAAGAAAATCATCCATCAGCCCCTCTGCCATAGCCTTGAAGCTGGCGTAGTCGGGGTGTTCGGAGAGGTAGTTGTCGCCCTCGCTGTGGGGCACACCCTCACGAGCAAGCTCCACCGAGAGTCGATGACCCATAGTGATAACCTTCAACCCCTCGCCCAACTCTTTGTAGCCCTTCACAACCCCAATGAGCTCCTTTGCAGTGTTGCTATTGTAGGCACCGCAGAGTGTTGAGTTGGAGGCAAAGCCAATAATCGTAGCTCGCCCTACCTCACGCCTCTCGGCAAGGGGTATGCTTCCTACGCCCTCGCCCGAAACCAAGTGAGATACAATGTTTTGCAACTCCTCAGAGTAGGGCACGAGTGCGCCGATATCCCTCTGTGCACGGTGTAGTTTGGCAGCAGCCACCATTTTCATAGCGGATGTTGTCTTGCGTGTCGTGCGGACAGATTGGATTCTCTCTTTTATCTCTTTGAGCGATGCCACTTATATACTACGATTTTTTTTCGTTTGTTTATTTCATCAGTCCAACAACTTCCATAGCTACCTCTTTGAGCGCCTCGGTCACGGAGTCGTCAATCTTACCCTGCGAGAGAGGTGTGAGGATGTCCTCACGGTGTGTCGCCCTCAGCAACTCCAAAAGTTGCTTCTCAAAGGTGGGCACATCTGCCACTTTGAGCTCTTTGAGGAGTCCATTTACACCGCAGTAGAGCACGGCAATCTGCTCCTCTACGGGCATTGGTGCATATTGGGGCTGGATGAGAAGTTGTGTATTCTTGTGTCCTTTGTCAATCACATAGGCAGTCACGGGGTCGAGGTCGCCACCGAACTTACTGAAAGCCTCCAACTCACGATATTGCGCTTGGTCGATTTTGAGCGTACCTGCCACCTTTTTCATTGCCTTGATTTGTGCATTACCGCCCACCCTTGACACCGAAATGCCGACATTGATTGCGGGACGGATACCCTGATTGAATAGGTCGCTGGCAAGGAATATCTGACCATCCGTGATGGAGATGACATTCGTGGGGATGTATGCCGATACATCGCCCGCCTGTGTCTCAATAATGGGGAGTGCGGTGAGTGAGCCGCCACCCTTAACCTTACCTTTCAGTCCCTCGGGCAAATCGTTCATCTTCTCTGCCACCTCGGTGCGGGAGATAATCTTTGCTGCACGCTCCAAGAGTCGGGAGTGGAGGTAGAAAATATCGCCAGGGTATGCCTCCCTACCTGAGGGACGACGCAGAATGAGCGACACTTCACGGTAGGCAACCGCCTGCTTCGACAGGTCGTCATAGACCACCAGTGCGTGGCGACCAGTATCACGGAAATACTCGCCAATGGCTGCGCCCGCAAAGGGTGCAAAATACTGTAAGGCTGCGCTGTCGGAGGCTGTCGCTGCTACTACAATGGTGTAATCCATAGCCCCCTTTTCACGCAGGGTATTCACGATTGTTGCCACCGTTGAGCCTTTCTGACCCACAGCCACATAGATGCAATAGACGGGCTCGCCACGAAGGTAGCCCTCACGCTGATTGAGGATGGTGTCGATAGCAATGGCGGTTTTGCCCGTCTGCCTATCGCCAATGATAAGTTCCCTCTGATCCCTGCCGATAGGAATCATTGCATCCACAGCCTTCAAACCTGTCTGCAAGGGTTCGCATACGGGTTGGCGGAAGACCACACCCGGGGCTTTGCGCTCCAAGGGCATCTCAACCTTCTCGCCACCAATCTCACCACGACCGTCAATGGGCTCTCCGAGGGGGTTGATGACTCTGCCAACCATCTCCTCGCTCACCCTGACCGATGCGATGCGGTGGGTGCGCCTTACGCTGTAACCCTCCTTTACGAGCTCCGTAGAGCCGAGCAGAACGGCGCCAACATTGTCCTCTTCGAGGTTCATCACAACGCCGCTTACGCCCCCCTCAAACTCCAACAATTCGCCCGCCTCGGCACTTTCGAGTCCATAGATGCGAGCCACACCGTCGCTCACTTGGAGCACGGTGCCGACCTCCTCAAATTTGAGTGATGTATCCACGCCTGCGAGTTGCTCACGCAACACTCGTGAAACTTCACTGGGTCTTATCTCTTCCATAGTTTGCTATACGATACTTCTGTTACGAACAATAAATTGCTGGCGGATACGCTCAATCTGCCCCTTTGCAGAGGCATCGAGCACCTCGCCCTCAATGTGGAGAACAAAACCACCGAGCAGTTCGGGGTCGATCTCCTCCTCCAATTCTACATCTCCGCCTCGTCGGTTGCGGATAATCTCTTTGAGCCTTTCGAGCGCCTCGCTCTCCATCTTATGGGTGGCAGTGACCTTTGCGTGTGTGATGCCTCGGCTTTGGCGGTAGAGCTTGGTGTATGCCCTCGCCATCTCTCCGAGGAGTTGTTCACGATTGTGGTCGAAAACCAGTCGCACAAATCGTTCGAGGCTCACGGGTGGCTTCTCGCCTGCGAGTGCCACTACAAAGTTACAACGCATCTGCTCCGAGAGAGTGGGGTTGCTCACAACCATCTCCGCCCCATAGTTACGCCTTAGGGTGCGACCGAGGCGCAAGAGTATGGGGTACAGAGCATCCGCCTCGCCCACCTCATCGGCATAGGCAAGCAGTGCTTTGGCATACCTTCCTGCAAGCAAACTCTCGTTCATAGTGCGTTGTTTTTATGTTGGTTGGGGGTGGGATTACGAATTTTCTGCCTCGTCAATAAGGTGGTCGATAAACTCCCCCTCCTTCTCTGTGTCGATTTTGCTGCGGAGCACCTTCTCGGCAATATCCACCGAGAGCATAGCTACCGTAGCCCTCATTTCGCCCAGAGCCTTCTGTTTTTCGATTTCGATCTGGTTTCTTGCCGCCTCCATACGAGCCGTAGTGTCCGCCTCGGCTTTCTCTCGTGCGGAATCTACGATGCGCTGACTGTCTGCCACCGCAGCCGAGAGTATCTCACTCGACCGTTTGGTGGCTTCGCTGAGCATCTTTTGAGCCTCCTCCTCTACGCCCTCCAAGCGTGCTCGTGCCTCGTCGGCAGCACGCAACGACTCCTCAATGTGTGCCCTGCGCCTATCGACCATCCCCGTGATGATGGGGAAGCCGAACTTTGCGAGGGCTCCAAAGACAATGAGGAACGAGAGGAGCATCCAGAAGAGAAGCCCCAAGTCGGGAGTAAGTAGCGACATACCTTCTTCTTTGTTGGTTTGTGTGCGTTATGCCCGATTAGATTGCCAAAAGGCAGACAACGAGTGCAAAGAGGGTTGCACCCTCGATAAGTGCTGCCGAGAGAATCATTGCAGTCTGCAACGAACCCGCAGCCTCGGGCTGACGAGCCATAGCCTCCAAAGCGTTGGTACCAATCTTACCGATACCCCAAGCTGCGCCCAATACGGTGAGTGCCGCTGCCAAAGGAGCCACTACTGCGCCCAAGTTTACTGCCTGCAAAAGTGTTACGAATCCTAACATAGTTCTTTGAGTATTAAAAGGTTAATAATTATTGTTTTTTTACTCTTTATTGTGTTTCTTTCCGTCGTGGTGTTCCTTGCGTGAGAGTCCGATGAAGACCGACGAGAGCATCGTGAAGACATACGCCTGAATGTAGGCAACCATCAGCTCCAACACGAACATAAAAACCGTGAGAAGCACCGAAAAGATGGTCATCACGATGTTCATTGTTGTGCCCATCGACACCGAGATGAAGACCAGGCAGGTCAGCGCAAGGATTACGGTGTGACCCGCCAAGATGTTGGCGAAGAGTCGCACGGTCAGCGCAAAGGGTTTGGAGATTACGCCAAAGAGCTCAATTACGGGCATCAGTGGGATGGGAAACTTCATCCAAATGGGGACATCGGGCCAGAGAATCTCCTTCCAATACTCCTTGTTGCCGAAAACATTGACTGCAAACATTGTGGCGAGTGCCATAATGAGTGTCACGGCAATATTACCTGTGGTATTCGCACCACCGGGGAAGGCGGGCAGAAGTCCCATAAGGTTGTTTACGAAGATAACGAAAAAGGCGGTCAATAGGTAGGGCGAGTAGCGCTTGTAGTCCTTACCGACCGAGGGTTTTATCAGGTCATCCTCCACGCTCATAATGAGCATCTCCATAGCCCCCACAAAGCCTCTGGGCACAGCATAAATATCTCCCTTGCGTCTGCGGTACCAACCTGCCACGCCAAGTATCAAAGCGATGATGACAAAGGCGTTGATGAAGAGTCCTGCGGCATTCTTCGTGAATGAGAGGTCAAGGGGGCGGTAGAGTTCGCCATCCTTACCCATTGCTACGAGCTTGCCCTCCCACTTTTCACCTTTTGGGGCGATGTAGAAGCCTTTATGGGAGTGGTTGTGTGCCACCTTTGCGGAGGAGAAGGCGTGCCACTCTCCCTCCTCGGAGCGTACGATGCAGAGGAGGGGTATCTCGATGTGGTGCCCATTGACGGTTGCAATGTGCCACGAGTAGCTGTCGTTGATGTGGTCGAAGATGATACCCACAACATCCAATTTCTCCTCCTTAGCAGCCTCCCCAATCTCGCCCTCCACAGGCTCTGCGCCACACACACCACCCCCAAGCACCCCCGAAAGGAGCACGGCAAGAAGTAGCAGTATGTGGCGTAGGTGTTTCATCGCAAGGTTGTTATTGTTGTTTTGCTTTATCCTTTGCGTAGATTTTCACACACAGACTCTCCACGAGCGAAGAGAGTAGGTAGAAGCCCAGCGTGTAGAGCAAAAAGGCGCTCTTCTCGGGGAGTTCCAAGACCACCCAGATGAGCAACATTGCCGCTACGCTCAGAAATTTCACACCCCTCAGCGCAAGCGACACGAAGACCATCTTCTGGGGTTGCATCTTCTCGAACTTGCCGAGCGCAAAGAGGTATGCCAACTCATAGAGGTAGAAAAATGCAGGGGCAATCCATCCCCAGGGGAGTATCTCGGGAGCCCACTGTTTGGCTACAAACAGGAGTGCAACACCATAGAGTAGGGTGGTGGCTTCGAGGAGTAGTTTGGTCTGTTTTAGCGTCATAATTTTTGGTTTGGTCTATTCAGTGCAGACTACGACAGAGTCGTTTTTGACCTCCACAAATCCCCCAGATATGGCAATTTCTGCCATCTCACCCGAGGGGGTGGTGTAGGCAATCCTACCCTCCGAGAGGGAAGAGATGAGGGGTGCGTGGGAGCGCAGCACAACAAAGGGTGCCTTCTCGCCAGGGAGCAAGACTCTCTGCACTTCGCCCTCAAAGAGAGTGCCTCGTGGGGATATGATTCGTAGTTGCATTGTAGGTTAGTCTTTGTTTTTTTACACAACCCTCCTTTGGAGTTCCTCGCCCTTAGCGATAGCCTCCTCGATGGTACCCACATTGAGGAACGCAGCCTCGGGGATGTGATCGACTTCGCCATCGAGAATCATACGGAAGCCCTTGATGGTATCCTCAATCGTAACCATCACACCTTCCACGCCTGTGAACTGCTCGGCAACCGAGAAGGGTTGTGAGAGGAAGCGCTGAATACGACGAGCACGATTGACCGTCAATTTATCCTCGTCGGAGAGCTCTTCCATACCGAGGATGGAGATGATATCCTGCAACTCTTTGTTGCGTTGGAGTATCTGCTTAACTCGTTGTGCTGTTTTGTAGTGTTCCTCGCCCACGATGTTGGGGTCGAGGATGCGGGAGGTAGATTCGAGAGGATCAACCGCAGGGTAGATACCCATCTCGGCAATCTTACGGCTCAATACGGTCGTGGCGTCGAGGTGAGTGAAGGTTGTTGCGGGTGCTGGGTCTGTGAGGTCGTCGGCAGGGACATAGACCGCCTGAATGGAGGTAATGGAGCCACTCTTGGTTGAGGTGATGCGCTCCTGCATAGCACCCATCTCGGTTGCGAGCGTCGGTTGGTAACCCACAGCCGAGGGCATACGACCCAGAAGTGCCGACACCTCCGAGCCTGCCTGTGTGAAACGGAAAATGTTGTCTATAAAGAAGAGAATATCCCTATTTGCGCCTGCATCACGGAAAGACTCGGCAACTGTCAAGCCCGACAATGCGACTGAGGCACGGGCGCCCGGAGGCTCGTTCATCTGACCAAAGACAAGCGTTGCCTGTGATTTGGCAACCTCCTCGGGATCAACAGCCGAGAGGTCCCAATCGCCACGCTTCATACCCTCCTCGAACTTCTCGCCATAGCGAATAACGCCCGATTCGATCATCTCCCTCAGGAGGTCGTTACCCTCCCTCGTACGCTCGCCGACACCCGCAAATACGGAGTAGCCACCGAGTTTCTTGGCAACATTGCGAATGAGCTCCATAATGAGCACCGTCTTGCCCACGCCTGCACCACCAAACAGACCAACCTTACCACCCTTCACATAGGGTTCCAGAAGGTCGATAACCTTGATGCCTGTGTAGAGCACCTCTTGTGAGGTTGTCAGGTCGTCGAACTTGGGCGCATCTCGGTGGATGGGAAGTGCTCCCTCGACCGAGAGGGCACCGATGCCGTCGATGGGGGCTCCTACCACATTCATCAGTCGTCCTTTAATCTGCTCGCCAATGGGCATAGAGATTGGGGCGTAGTGCGACACAGCCTCCACACCTCGGCACAAGCCATCGGTGGAGTCCATTGCCACGGTGCGTACGGCACACTCGCCAATATGTTGCTGGATTTCTGTTATTAGCCTTTTGCCATCGGGGCGCAGGATATCCACCGAATCGTGGATTGCGGGAAGTTCTGCACCAGCCCCAACAGCCTCTTCAAAGCTTATGTCAATAACGGGACCAATGATTTGCACCACCCGTCCTCGTATCTCTTTTGGACTATTTGCCGACATTGTAGGTTTTAGAGTTTTAGTGTATATTTAATACAAATATACCAAAATAATTGTGATTGTCAAGGTGCGGTGTCACATTTTCCGCATTTTTGTGTCACAATTTCCCTAAAATAAACCTTTATGCCTTAACGAAGACTTCGAGGAGTTTGCCCTTGCCAGTGATAAGTAGATCGGTCGCCTCTGCGGGGATAAGGATTGTTTCGAGCGAGGAGAGGGTTACGCTCTCGCCCATAGACTTGATTGTCACCTCGCCCTCCACGCACATATAAGCCACAAAACTATCCAGAGGTGCGTAGTCCAACTCAATAGCGCCATCCACCTCCACGAGGTTGGTCGTGAACTGCTCACACGAGTGGAGCTCCACAGCGCCATTGCGCAGGGGGGCTTTTGTGATGTTGAGGTTTTCGGCAGGGGTGAGGTTTACAACCTCGGCAGCGAGTGCTGTATGGAGTTCTCGGGGGTGACCATTGCGGTCGAGGCGCCCCCAGTCGTAGATGCGATAGGTGATATTCGAGGGCTCCTGAATCTCCGCCAAGAGTACGCCACCACCAATGGAGTGGATGGTTCCTGCGGGCACAAGAAAAGCCTCGCCCTTATGTACGAGTCGTTTCGTGAGGTGGTCGGCGATGGTGTTGTTCTCCACAGCCTCGTCATACTCATCCTCCGTGAGCGAGTGGTGCAGGTCGAGATAGATGGCACCCTCGGGTTCCGAGTCGATAATATACCACATCTCCGTTTTGCCTCTTGCAGAGTGCATCTGCTCGGCGAACTCGTCGGTTGGGTGTACCTGAATGGAGAGGCGGTCACGGGTGTCGATGATTTTCATCAATACAGGGAAGTCCAAACCGTATTTTTCATACACACGGTCGCCCACAAGATCACCCATATAGACCTCAGTAAGCTCTGCAAGGGTGTTGTCGGCAAGTGGACCTTCTGCCACAACCGACTCTCCCTCCTCCATACCAGAGATCTCCCAGCTCTCGCCTATATGTCGGGGGCTCAGACCTTTGGGCACACGCTTGCCCACCTTTACGAGGCGCTCTCCACCCCACACCATCTCCTTCAAGACGGGTTCAAATTTCAACGGATATAACATATTGCTCTCTTTCTGCGCTCGTATTTATCCCCCAAATTTAGTCAAAAAACCGAAAAGGAAGAATACCCAAGCAAATTTATTCATATATTTGTCTATATAAACCTCAAAAATAACTCCTAATGGAAGAACTGATAAGGGTCGAAAATGTGACCAAAACATTCGTGGGACACACGGCGCTCGATGGCGTTTCGCTCACAATTCCTCGTGGTGCGGTTTATGGTCTGCTGGGACCAAATGGCGCAGGTAAAACAACACTCATACGCATCATCAATCGCATCACTGCGCCCGATAGAGGCACGGTGTGGTTTGATGGGCACCCACTCTCGCCCGCCGATGTCCCCAACATCGGCTATCTACCCGAGGAGAGAGGACTCTACAAAAATATGAAGGTGGGCGAACAGGCGCTCTACTTCTCCCAGCTCAAAGGACTCCCTCGTGCAGAGGCGGTGCGTCGTCTGCGCCACTGGTTTATGAAGTTTGGCATTGAGGAGTGGTGGAACAAGAAGGTGAGCGAGCTATCCAAAGGTATGGCTCAAAAGGTGCAGTTCATCGTAACTGTGCTCCACGAGCCCAAGCTCCTAATCTTCGACGAGCCGTTCAGTGGTTTCGACCCCATCAATGCCAACCTCTTAAAACAAGAGATTCTTGCCCTGCGTGACAAAGGTGCAACCGTCATCTTCTCCACCCACAATATGTCCTCGGTGGAGGAGGTCTGTGATCACATAACTCTCATAAACAAGTCCAAGAACATCCTCTCCGGTTCACTTGCCGACATTCGTCGTTCGCACGGTGGCAACATCTTCGAGGTAGAGGTTCGAGGTGGTCGAGAGGCGTTGCTCAAAGCACTTGCGGGCGCCCCCTGCACCATTCTCGACAGCACACTTGGCGACGACGAGGCTCTCTCGCTCTCATCGCCCTCGGCTCTCAAACTCCACATCCCCAACGATGAGGACATTAGAGATGTTGTGAATATCATCAATAATAGTGCCTCAATGCGTTCGTTCCGTGAGGTTATCCCCTCGATGAACGATATTTTCATCCGTGCCGTTGCAGGTAAGTTATAAACGAGCCTTCAATAGCTTTTAGTACACACAACACCTTTATATTTATATACTATGGGAAAGATTGCAATCATTGCTGGGCGTGAGTTCAACGAGCACGCACGCAAGAAGAGTTTTATATTCACAACCATCCTGATGCCCATTGCTTTTTTGGCTATTATGTTCATCCCTGCACTGATGATGAATGTGCAGAGCGATGCAAAGCACGAAATTGTGGTGGTGGATCAGAGTGGTAAAATAGCCCCCAATATGTACGACACCGAGGCGATAACCTTCACCACTTCCCAAACCAAGGAGGAGGCGTTGGCTACCGACAAGAGTGGAATCTTCGGAATACTCATCATTGGCGAGGATGTCTTCACAAATCCCTCAAATGTGCAGTTGCTGACCTACGAATCCTCGACAATATCCATAGAGAGTGAGATTGTGGGGCAGATAAGCTCCATAATTGAGCGAGAGAAACTCAGTGGTTACAACATCACAAACCTCGATGAGATACTCGCCTCCGTGCAGACCTCCGTATCGCTCAAAGTGGCGAGTTTAGAGGAGGGTGGTACAGCAAAGGAGAGCTCTTCGATGCTCAACATTGCCCTCGCCTACATCCTCTCATTCCTCATCTATATGTTCATATTCCTCTATGGCAATATGGTGATGCAGGGCGTCATCGAGGAGAAGAGCAACAAGGTGATGGAGGTTATGGTGTCGAGTGTGCGTCCCTTTGAGTTGATGATGGGTAAGATTCTCGGCATTGCATCCGTAGCCGTCACGCAGTTTGTCATCTGGATTGTCTTCATCCTTCTACTCGGCAGTGCAGCGATGGGCATCTTTGGCGTAAACGAGATGCTTGCAGCCACCACAGCAGCTGCGCCACTCGACCCTGCAACGCTCACAGCTGCGCCCGCAATGGATAGCGACCTCGCCGCACTTCTCACAACCATCACAGATCCCGCATATATCCTCCGCATCTTGGGCGGTTTTCTGATTTACTTCGTGGGTGGCTATCTCCTCTATGCGGCAATGTTTGCAGCAGTGGGTAGCGCTGTGGATAATGTCAAGGATGTGAGCAATCTCCAACTCCCCATCACTCTCCCCCTTATGATTGGTCTTTTTGTGATGATAAGCGCAATGCAGGAGCCCCACGGAACTCTCGCCTTCTGGTTTAGTATGATACCCTTCACATCTCCCATCGTAATGATGGCACGCCTGCCCTATGGCGTACCTGCGTGGGAGTTTGGACTCTCCGTCGCTCTGCTCGTTGTTACCTTCGTGGCTATTGTGCTCCTTGCAGGTAAAATCTACCGTGTGGGCGTCTTTATGTACGGCAAAAAGCCAACCCTCAAAGAGCTCCTCAAATGGGCGAGGTACAAGTATTAGTTGAAAGTTGAATGTTGAAAGTGCGCCCCTCGGCGCACTTTTTTTGTTCCTTTCTTTTGTTCCTTTCTTTTGCACCTTTTTGTAAAAAGCTGCACCAAAAACTTTTAGTGCTGACTTTGCTCCGCCTTAATTCGGAGTCATCATATCAAAAGTGCCACTCTGGCACAAAAGCTGCACCAAAAACTTTTAGTGCTGACTTTGCTCAGCCTTAATTCGGAGCCACTATATCAAAAGTGCCACTCTGGCACAAAAGTCGCACCAAAAACTTGTAGCACAAAACGGCAATTTTCTTCCATATACCCACAAAAAAACCGAGCGACCTATAACGGGTCGCTCGGTTTGTCTAAGCTCTGGGGAGAGGATTAGCGAAGGTTGCCAACAGCCTTAGAGGATGCGTAGCTAATCTTGTAAGCCTCTGCCTTACGCAACTCCTGCTTGATATCGGTGATGATACCCATACGAGTATCCTTATCCGCCTTCAAGCACACGGTCATCTTGTTACGATCTGCCTCGTTGAGAGCGTCACGCTCCGAAGCAATAAACTGACCAATCTGCTCGGGGTTGCTGAAAGAGTTGTTGAGCTGAATCTTGGATGCCTCACCAAACTTAGCACGCAAATCTGCGGTTGCGGGAGGACCTACATAGATGTAGCTCACCAACGACTTGTTCTCCAATTTCTGAATCTCAGTTGCCTGTGGTGCTTTGAATTTAACAACCAACTCGGTCTCCTTCATCGAAGTAGATACCATGAAGAAGAAGAGAATCATAAAGACGATGTCGGGGAGCGAAGAGGTCGAAATCTGACCAATCTCCTTTTTCTCTTTTTTCCTAATTACTGGCATACTACTTAATGTTTTGGGGCTC
>JAGCJH010000027.1 GCA_017648105.1 Tidjanibacter sp. | reverse complement strand
GTGCAAAAAGCACCCACAAGGTGCGCTCGCTATTTGAAGGCGACTTCAAACGCCTGCTCAAAGTCTGCGATGATATCCTCAACATTCTCCCAGCCTGCCGAAATACGGAGCAGGGTTGGGGTCACACCTGCGGAGAGCTGCTCCTCGGAGGAGAGTTGTTTGTGGGTGGTCGATGCAGGGTGGGTAACAACACTGATGGAGTCGCCAATCATTGTCATATGTACCACGAGTTTGAGCGCCTCCACAAACTTAATAGTTGTCTGCAAGTCGCCTTTGAGCACCACCGAAAGCACTGCCGACGAGCCGTGACGGAAGTATTTTTGTGCGTTCTTATAGGAGGGATGATCCTCGAAGCCTACCCACTGTACGCTCTCAACCTTCTCGTGCGAACGGAAATACTCCGCAAGGCGAGAGGTTGATTCCACCTCGTGGCGAGTGCGCAGTGAGAGTGTCTGCAAGCCGAGTTGCATCAGATAGCTATCAAAAGCCGAAGGCGAGCAACCCAAGTCACGCAGAGCATCCACACGACACTTAACGATGAATGCCATATTGCCAAACGCCTCTGCGAGCACCAAACCGTGATAGCCCTCCGAGGGACCCGACAGTTCGGGAAACTTACCATTCTTCCAGTTATAGGTACCTGCATCGACAATCACACCGCCCATTGCTGTGCCGTGACCGTTAATCCACTTTGTAGCGCTCTCCACAACGATATCCGCACCGTGCTCAATGGGGCGGCAGAGGTAGCCACACGCACCAAAGGTATTATCCACAACGAAGGGAATGTCCCACTTGTGAGCAAGCTCTGCGAGGGCGTCCAAATCGGGCACCGAGCACGCAGGGTTACTCATCGACTCCACATAGATAGCCTTGGTATTCTCATCAATCAGCGCCTCGAAAGCCTCCACAGAGTCGTTTGCTGCCCTGCGGCAGTCGATACCCATCTTGCGGAAGGTAATCTTGAACTGATTGAAGGTGCCACCATAGAGAAGAGGGGCAGCTACGATATTGTCGCCAGCCTTGCAGAGCGAAGTGATGACCACAAGCTGTGCCGACATACCCGACGCTACGGCAAGCGCACCGACACCACCCTCCAATGCTGCCACTTTTTCCTCGTAGGCATTGGATGTGGGGTTTTGCAGACGGGTGTAGATATTGCCCATCTCTTTCAGGTTGAAGAGGTCTGCGGCATAGTCACACGAAGGGAACTCGTATGCAGCCGTTGGGTATATTGCAGCACCACGAGCACAGGTTGCATCACGATGCCTACCTGCGTGGATTTGCAATGTTTCAAAATGCAGTTTCTTTTCCATAGAATTATATCTCGTTTTTCGTTAATGCTACTTTGCACGACAAATATAGTGTAAATTATTAAAAAAACTTAATAATCCAGCCAACTCTTCGTCAAAAACAGCCCTTTGGGGGTAAAATATGTGGTAAATGGTGCTCCGATATTTTGCAGGGCGAGGGAAAAAGATTACCTTTGTGGCGATTATTAGGAAACAAAGAAACTACAATTTACCCTTTGCTATGGCTATGAAGCAGAACAAAGTATTCGATACCAGCGTGCAACTTCTCAAATACAATGTACTCAAAGAGGTTGTCCGCAGTGCCTATGAAGGCACACTCGACCGTGCATACATCGACATCCCCAAGAAAATCTCCCCCGGTCCCAAAGCAGAGCTCCGTTGCTGTATCTACAAGGAGCGAGCAATCCTTCAAGAGAGGGTGCGTATGGCGTGCGGTGGCGACAAGAGCAACCCCAATGTTGTGGAGGTTATCGACATTGCCTGCGACGAGTGTCCCTCAAAGGGCATTCTCGTAACGCCCGCTTGCCGTGGCTGCATCAGCCACGCTTGTAAGGATGTATGCCCCAAAGATGCAATCAGCATCGTTGGCAAACGCTCCGTCATCGACCACGACAAGTGTATCGAGTGTGGCAAATGTACACAGGCTTGCCCCTATGGTGCAATCATCAAGATGGTGCGCCCCTGTATGCAGAGTTGCAAAGTGAAGGCTATCAGCATCGACGAGCAGCAGAAAGCCAAAATCGACAATGACAAGTGCATTATGTGCGGTCAGTGTGTGGTTGCTTGCCCCTTCGGTGCTATGAGTGACAAATCGCTCCTCTTGGACATCGTGCGTATGTTGCAGAATGCCGAGAAGGAGAACTACAAAGTATATGCAGTGCTCGCACCCGCAATCATCAGCCAGTGCCGCTATGGTCGCATCGAGCAGGTGGTTACCGCCATTAAGAAGCTCGGCTTCCACGATGTTGTGGAGGTGGCTATGGGTGCTGATGTCACACTCTACAAAGAGGCTCGTGAGTGGAACGAGAAGAAACTCCTGACCACCTCGTGCTGCCCCTCGTTTGTGAGGTTCATTGAGATTAACTTCCCCACCCTCAAAGAGCACATCTCCCACACTCCCTCGCCTATGATTGAGATCGCACGACTCATCAAGAAGAGCGAGCCAAATGCAAAGGTGGTATTCATTGGTCCTTGCGCTGCGAAGAAGATGGAATACACTCTCGAAAAGACTGGCGGTGCTATCGACTCTGTGATGTCGTTTGAGGAGTTGCAGGCATTCCTCGATGCTCGTGATATCGAGACCACCGAGCAGGAGGACACCCCTCTGAACAACGCTTCGTTCTACGGTCGCATCTTCGCAAAGGCTGGCGGTATCGTTCAGGGTCTTCTCAACCACGCTATGGAGAGTGGCTTCGAGGGCTTGAAACCCGTCTATATGAGTGGTGTTGATGAGTGCCGCTTGAACCTTGCAAAACTCAAAGTTGGCAAGAGCGAGTACAACTTCTTCGAGGGTATGATTTGCGAGGGCGGCTGTTTGAACGGTCCTCTGTGTATCATTCGTGCTCACAAGAATGTTGCCGATGTCGATAAGTATGGCAAGGAGGCTTCCGAAAAGACCATCAACGCCTCGGTAGCCTATTGGAAAAATATCACTGGCGAAGAGTAGAATTCAAAAAGGTCACAGATTCTGTGACCTTTATTTTTAGAAAAGTGGTTTCCGTCTGGAAGCCACTTTTTATTTAACCTCTATACGATTGTGCAGTGCGTGTGCAATCGTCAGTTCGTTGGCATACTCAATCTCATCGCCAACGCCAATACCTCGGGCAATCTTTGTGATTTTCAGATTGGGAAATTGCGCCAAGCGACGCATAATGTAGAATAGGGTTGTTTCACCCTCCACCGTAGCACCAATGGCGAGGATGACCTCACGAATCTCCCCCTTTGCGATATTCTCCACCAAGAGGTCAATCTTCAAGTCGCTGGGACCAATGCCCTGCATAGGCGAGATGATACCGCCCAAAATATGGTATAGACCATTGTATTGACGGGTGTTCTCTATGGACATCACATCGCCCACCTGCTCCACAACGCAGACCGTCGAACGATCCCTCGAAGGGTCGGCACAAATGGGGCATATCTCATTATCGGTGAGGTTGTTACAACGAGCGCAGAAGCGCACATCCCTACGAAAGCGCACGAGCGCCTCAGCAAGGCTCGCCACCTCCTCTGGCTCCTCGTGGAGTAGATGGAGGGCAAGGCGCAGAGCCGTTCTGCGACCCACCGATGGGAGTTTCGCAAGCTCCCCAACAGCATCATTCAGTAGTTTGGACATATCTTTTTTATCTATCGCCTTTTTCTCCGCTTTTTACAGAAAGCGGAACCAAAAACTTTTAGTGTAGTCTTTTCTCTCTGCCTTAATTAGAGGCGTTAAGGGCTCTAAGGACTCTAAGGGCGTTAAAGGCATTAAGGTCTTTAAGGATTTTAACAACAATCCATTGTCATCCCCTGCGAGTGCATATCGTGCAGCAGATGCCATACGAGATGTATTCGCCCTCGTTCTATATAATCTCTATCGAGGTAGTCCTAATCCACCCCTCATTGCCATCGGCAATGCGAATTTCACTCCACTCGCCAAAGGCATCCAGCACCTCAACTTTTGTCCCCTCGTGGAGAATAAAGAGGTCTTTGCCGGTGCGTTCGGGCGAGGCTTTCACAACGGCTGCCGTAGAGAGCACCACAGCCTCACTATCGCTCACAAGCGCCGACTTGGCACTACCACCAAAGCCAAGCGAGAAGATGAACATAAGTGCAGCAACAACGCCCACAACAAAGCCCGCCTTGCGGATTTTGCGACGCTGCGCCAAGAGGTAGAAGCCCCCAGCAATGAGTACAATGCCGAGCATCACGAGCGATACAACAGCCCAGCCATCCACACCCATAAGGTGCTTGATGTTACCCATCCAACGGCTCACAGCAAACTCAGGCACCGCCTCAATCTTATCCTTCACGAAACTTTGGGCATATGCAAGGTTATATGCCACATCATCATCCGAGGGTGCGAGCCTCTGCGCACGGTAATAATTAAGGATTGCCTTGCCACCCTTGCCCGCCTTGAAGTGGGCACAGCCAAGGTTGTAGTAGAGAGGTGCGCTCTCCCACCCCGCATTTACAATGGAGTCATAGGCTGCCACCGCACCATTATAGTCGCCTGCCGAGTAGAGCCTACCTCCACGCTCCCAGAGTTCCTGCACATCGGCAGGCACACGCTCCGAGGCAAAAGCACCAAGCGTCACAAGCGACACAAATATCATCACAAATATCTTTTTCATACTGCTTCTCTCCTCTCCACTATTTGTTAATCTCCGATTCCAAGCGAGAGATTGCTGCCACACCACGCAGGTAGGCATCCTCCTTTTCTCCACTTCCCGAGGGGGCATATTGTGCATATTCACAATCGGTTATCAGAGCTACATACTCCTCTACGCCCTCTGCACTCACACCCTTGCGAGTGAGGCTCTCACGCACATTCTCTTTCGTGAGGTCGGCAGCGGGAATATTGAGTTTATCGCCCAAGTAGCCCCACAGACCACGCAACATCTCCTCATAGAAGCCCCTCGTATTCTGTTCCTTCATATACTTCTCGGCAGAACGGAAGCGAGCAAGCGCCACCTTATTGGCACGCTTACCTTTGAGGGTTGCCTGATTGCGCATCTCTTTGAGGTAGCGAGCAAGCCACACCATCAGGAGCACAAACACCACAATCATACCTCCCGCAATGGCACACCAAGCGCCACTGAACAAGAAAATCCTGCCACTGGGATGCAAAGCCGCCTCGCCAAGGTTGATGAAGCGTATATCCCTACCGAGGAACTTTATCTCCTCCTTATCAATGCCACTCACAAGTGCTGCATTGGGCATACCGCTTGCCACCGACGCATCGGGGGTCACGTGGATAGCATACTCAGAAGCCGTCAAGGTCACATACTTCGCCAAGCGAGGATTGAAATAGCTAAACTCCAACTCGGGAATAAAGAAATCTCCCTCGGCACGAGCAATCATTGGGTACTCAAACTGGCGGTAGCCACTCACTCCTCGGGAGGTTGTCTGGATACTCTCGGTACTCTTCACGCTATACTGCTCAAAAGTGCTTGGCAGGTCGATTTGGGGCGCCTGAATCATCGAGAGGTTGCCCATACCCGAAATCTTCACAATGTAGGTCACGGCACTATTTGCCACAATCTCATCGGCGGGAGGCGTCACACCCAACTCAAACTCGCCAACTGCTCCACTAAAACTACTGGGCGCACCATCTGGTAGAGGTTTGACATTGAGAACAATCTCCTTGGAACGCACAACCCTGCGCACCTCCTGCACCTGTGGTCCATCAAAGAAGGCTGCAAAGGGGTCGTGTGCCCTACGAGCATTTCTAACTTGCAACATCGCAACCACCGACATCTCCATAGGCTCAATCTTCACTTCACCACTCTGCTGTGGGAAGAGGAGATACTCCGCAATGGGGCAAGCGTCGTAGAGTTTGCCGTTATACTCCTCTCTCAACCAACGGTTGGAGTCGATATTGAGCCTCTGTGTCCAGAAACCCGCAAAAGAGGGCATCTTCTGCCCCTCGGCATTCATCGCCACACGGGTGTAGAGCTTGTATGTAACAAGCACAGGCTGACCCTTATAGACCCTCGACTTATCGACCGTTGCAACAATCATCACATCATCTTCGGCAAGGGTTGCCGTTGGGGTCTGAGCCTGCTGTGCGCCACCCTTAGCGCCCTGCTGAGCCCCACTCTGCACCTCCTTGATGACCTTCACACTCACGGGCGATGTCTTATAGGTCTTGCCGTCTGCCTTCACACTCGCCTCGCCAATCGTGAACTCGCCCTCGGTACTTGCAATCAGCACATAGGTGATGGAGTTGTTCGTCGTTTGGCTCATCTTGCCATTGATAAACTGCACACTACTGCTCTTACTTGTCTGGGGACCCGCCATCACATCGAAGCCCTCAAACGAAGGCGCCTCGAAGTTGCGGTAGGAAGCATTGAGAGAGAACTCCACACGGAAAGGCTCGCCAAGAGCCACAACCTTCGGAACGCTCACCTCAAAGGTTACCTCCTCGCCCTTTGCGACCGCAAAAGCCAAGAGTGCAAAAAGAGAGAGTAAAACTCGTTTCATTGTAGATTATTAAACCCTATATAATTACACCACAACGGGGCTACTCCAATGTGGAGCAGCCTCGTCATAGTAACGGACTTGCACTACTGTTTAGTGCTTAAACTCTGCGAAAAAGTCGTTGCCCTTATCATCAACGATGATAAATGCAGGGAAGTTCTCAACATAAATCTTCCTGACAGCCTCCATACCGAGCTCGGGGAAGTCCACAACCTCAACGCTCTTGATGCTCTGTTTTGCGAGAATCGCAGCAGGACCACCAATCGAGCCGAGATAGAAGCCACCGTGCTTCTGGCAAGCATCGGTCACATCCTGCGAACGGTTACCCTTCGCAACCATAACCATCGAGCCACCCACGCTCTGGAACAAATCCACATAGGAGTCCATACGACCTGCGGTAGTGGGACCAAAGCTACCCGAAGCCATACCTGCGGGGGTCTTTGCAGGACCAGCATAATATACGGGGTGATTCTTGAAGTACTCGGGCATAGGCTTACCCTCATCGAGCATCTGTTTGATGCGAGCGTGGGCGATATCACGAGCCACAATCATAGTACCCTTGATGTTCAAGCGGGTCTTGATGGGGTATTTCGAGAGCGTCTCACGGACCTTATCCATACCCTCATCGAGATCAATCTCTACGGCAGGAGCCATTGTGGGAGCAACCTCGGGCATAAAGCGTGCGGGGTTCTTCTCCAACTTCTCAATCCAAAGACCCTCCTCGTTGATTTTAGCCTTGATATTGCGGTCTGCCGAGCAGCTAACACCAATACCTACGGGGCACGATGCTGCGTGGCGAGGCATACGGATAACCCTCACATCGTGTACGAAGTATTTACCGCCAAACTGTGCACCAATGCCACTCTCACGGCAGATTTTCAGCACCTTCTCCTCCCACTCCAAGTCACGGAATGCACGACCACCGTCGTTACCGCTGGTGGGGAGATTATCAAAGTAACCAGCCGAAGCCTTCTTCACTGCTGTAAGGTGAGCCTCTGCCGAAGTACCACCTACAACGAGTGCCAAGTGGTAGGGAGGGCAAGCCGAAGTACCGAGGTCTTTGATGTGCTCGGTTACGAAAGCGGTGAGCGACTTCTCGTTGAGAAGCGCTTTGGTCTGCTGGTAGAGGAAAGTTTTATTTGCCGAGCCGCCGCCCTTAGTGATAAAGAGGAACTTATACTCGTTGCCCTTCTCTGCATAGATGTCAATCTGTGCAGGGAGGTTATTGCCGCTGTTGTGCTCATCGGTCATGGTAATGGGCACCACCTGCGAGTAGCGAAGGTTGCGCTCTGCGTAGGTTTCATAAACACCCTTCGAGATATACTCTGCATCATCCACACCAGTCCATACATTCTCGCCCTTCTTACCGATAGCGATAGCGGTACCTGTATCCTGACAAGTGGGGAGCTGACCCTCTGCCGCCACAACCTGATTGAGCAACATAGTGTGTGCCACAAACTTATCATTGTCGGTTGCCTCGGGGTCGGTGAGGATATTAGCGAGTTTTTGGAGGTGCGAGGGGCGGAGATAGAACGACACATCCTCGTATGCCCTCTTTGCCAAAAGGGTCAAACCCTCTGGATCAACTTTCAGAATTTTCCTGCCGTCACACTCGATAACTTTCACATAATCTTTGCTCACGAGTTCGTACTCGGTGTTATCCACACCGTGCTCGAACATAGGCTGATACTTAAATTCGCTCATAAGTTTTCTTTGGTTTTTATCGTTAGTTATTCATTATTTCAAACTAAATCACACAAAGATAAAGCATTTTTTGCAAAAAATTAACATTAAAATTACCTATGATTCCAAAAAAAGCACATATATTTGTAAAAATTTTTAATAATGCTACTCCAACGATGTCAGATTGGAGGCAAAAGGTTAAGCAAACAAACACACAAACATTTATAAAAATTTATTACTAATATGGTATCTTACAAAGAGTTAGGCTTGGTAAACACCCGTGAGATGTTTGCAAAAGCAATCGAAGGTGGTTATGCAGTACCTGCATACAACTTCAACAATATGGAGCAGCTTCAGGCTATCATCTCGGCTTGCGTGGAGACTTCGTCGCCCGTAATCCTTCAAGTTTCGGCTGGTGCTCGTAAATATGCAAACCAGACCCTCCTCCGCTATATGGCACAGGGTGCTGTTGAGTATGCAAAAGAGCTCGGCAAAAACATTCCTATCGCTCTCCACCTCGACCACGGTAGCAGCTTCGAGATCTGCAAATCGTGCATCGATATGGGCTTTTCGAGCGTTATGATCGACGGTAGCCACCTCCCCTACGAGGAGAATGTAGCACTCACCAAGAAAGTTGTTGATTACGCACACCAGTTCGATGTAACCGTAGAGGGCGAGCTTGGCGTATTGGCAGGTATTGAGGATGATGTTGTTGCAGAGCACCACACCTACACCGACCCCAACGATGTTGTGGATTTCGTACAGAAAACTGGCGTTGATTCGCTCGCAATCTCGATTGGTACCTCGCACGGTGCAAACAAATTCAAACCCGAGCAGTGCACTCGCAACGAGGAGGGCATCCTTCTTCCTCCCCCATTGCGCTTCGACATCCTCAAAGAGATCGAGGCTCGCATCCCCGGCTTCCCCATCGTACTTCACGGTTCGAGCAGCGTACCCCAGGACAAAGTTGCTATCATCAACACCTATGGTGGCGCACTCAAAGATGCAGTAGGTATTCCCGAGTCGCAGTTGCGTGAGGCTTCCGAGAGCGCTGTTTGCAAAATCAACATCGACTCCGATGGTCGTCTTGCAATGACCGCAGCAATCCGTGAGATCTTCGCTAAGGATCCCGCAGAGTTCGACCCCCGCAAATACTTGGGTCCTGCTCGTGACGCACTCAAAGAGCTCTACAAAGCTAAAAACATCAATGTGCTTGGTAGCGCAAACCGTGTAGAGTAATTGAAACTCAACCATAACAATCAAAAGGCTTTCCTTTCACAAGGAAAGCCTTTTGGTTTTTTATACAACACTTTGCAGAGCTCACATTCTTCCTTTCACAGGAAAGCCTTTGTATTTTTTCCTCATATCGAGCATAGACAAAAAGCAGAGGGACTCCCCCCAAAAAAGGAAAATCCCTCTACCTATTTATATATATTGTCTGACCGCTACTTTTGGGGAGAGAAATCTACCCAATAGTGAGTCATCGCAGGTCGAGTAACAGCACCTGTTGCGAGGTCAATAATCCAACCTACTGGATCTGCCAAGTTAAGGAGTGCCCAAGGGTTGAAATCCTTACCCACCCAGAAAGTCACAGGCTCATAACCATCAACAGTAATACGCACCTCGGAGGCACTGAATCCTCGTTTCACATTCACTTTATAGGGAAGTACAACATTCCTATAAGGACGACCATCCACAACCATCGTTACGGGAGCCTTCACATCGCCATCAAAGACGACTTTTTTCTTTGTACCACCAATAATTGTCGCACACGAAGTACACGAAAGCGCCAAAAGAGCAATAAGCAAAAGTTTTTTCATTGTGATATTTTATGGGTTAAAATTTTGTTATTTGGTGCAAAATTATAAAAAAAAAAAAAATCAAATCTCGATTATTTTTCTTGACTTTTTTTTCGGGCGAGAGTTTTGAGAAAAAGTCGGTTGATGGTTGACAAAAAAGACGCAGAGAGGCGAGCGAATTTGGGGCGTACAAGAAAATCCCCTCCGTAGTTTGCAAACGCAAATGAGGAGGGGATTTATCGCAGTGCAACGCCAAAGGCGCCGCCTATATGCGTCTTTACCAAGCGAAGAGGGGATATCCTGCCATCAACTCATTCACATCGTGACGAACTGCTGCAATATTCTCCTCATTCTCGTGGTCGGAGAGCACACGGTCGATGAGCTCTACAATGTAGTCCATCTTGTCCTCCTTCAAGCCACGAGTTGTAATGGCGGGTGTACCGAAGCGCAAGCCCGATGTCTGGAAGGGCGAACGGCTATCGAAAGGCACCATATTCTTGTTGGTAGTGATATCGGCAGCCACGAGTACCTTCTCTGCAACCTTACCTGTGAGCTCGGGGAATTTGGTTCGGAGGTCGATAAGCATAAGGTGGTTATCGGTCTTACCCGACACAACCTTATAGCCCCTCTTAGCAAATGCCTCTGCCATTGCTGCGGCATTCTTCTTCACCTGCTTCTGATACTCGATATAGGAGGGATCGAGAGCCTCACCAAAGGCAACAGCCTTCGCTGCGATGACGTGTTCGAGGGGACCGCCCTGAATACCTGGGAAGACTGCCGAGTTGAGCACTGCGGACATCTTCTTAACAACACCTTTGGGAGTGGTCAAGCCCCAAGGATTGTCGAAGTCCTGACCCATCAGGATGATACCACCACGAGGACCACGCAAAGTTTTGTGGGTTGTGGAGGTCACGATGTGTGCATATTTCACGGGGTTGTCGAGCAGACCCGCAGCGATAAGACCTGCGGTGTGTGCCATATCCACGAGGAGGATTGCGCCCACCTTGTCGGCAATCTCACGCATACGCTTATAATCCCACTCACGGGAGTATGCCGAAGCACCACCGATGATGAGTTTGGGCTTGTGCTCCAATGCCAATGCCTCCATCTGGTCGTAATCTACGGTGCCAGTCTCGGGGTTGAGCTGGTAGCCCACTGCCTTATAGTTCATACCCGACATATTCACTGGCGAGCCGTGCGAAAGGTGACCGCCGTGTGCGAGGTCAAGACCCATAAAGGTGTCGCCCACTTTGAGGCAAGCGAAGAATACTGCCATATTTGCCTGTGCGCCACTGTGGGGCTGAACATTGGCATACTCTGCACCATAGAGTTTTTTGAGCCTCTCCTGTGCAAGAAGCTCCACCTTATCTACAACCTCACAACCGCCATAGTAGCGTGCTGCGGGATAGCCTTCGGCATACTTATTGGTGAGGATTGAGCCCATAGCCTGCATAACCTGCTCGCTAACATAGTTCTCGGAGGCGATAAGTTCGAGTCCATTGGTTTGGCGTGCTCGCTCTTCGCCGATCAACTCAAAAATTTCGTTGTCGTGTTTCATCTTTGTAGAGTTCAAAAAAAGTGTATTTTTATGTTATAGTTTTAAGTCACATTAGGAGTCTTTTCAGATACCACAAAATTAGCATTTTTTTTGACACATTCTCTCACTTCATCATTTTTTTTCTTATCTTTGAAAAACTTTTTACCAAAAACATAAAACATTTTATGGGACTTTTAGCAGGTAAAGTAGCTCTCATAACGGGTGCTACACGAGGAATTGGCAGAGCCATTGCTCTCAAATATGCACAAGAGGGTGCCGATGTGGCATTCACATATCTCTCCTCCGCCTCAGCAGCCGAGGAGCTCACAAACGAGTTGGAGGCTCTGGGCGTGAAGGCTGTGGGCTACCGTTCCGACGCATCCTCCTATGAAGAGGCGCACACGCTCGTGGGCGAGGTACAGAAAACCTTTGGCAAGATTGACATCTTGGTTCACAATGCGGGCATCACTCGTGACACGCTCCTGATGCGTATGAGCGAGGAGATGTGGGATGCAGTAATCAACACCAACCTCAAATCTGCCTTCAACATCACCCACGCAGTAGCTCCCGTGATGGCACGCCAGAGAGGTGGCTCGATTATCTATATGAGCTCCGTAGTGGGCATCGGTGGCAATGCAGGACAGGCAAACTACTCAGCCTCCAAGGCGGGACTCATCGCCCTCTCGAAGTCTGTGGCTAAGGAGTTTGGTGCAAGGGGTGTGAGGGCAAACTGCATCGCCCCGGGTTTCATCCAGACCGATATGACCGCTGTACTTTCGGACGAAATACGAGCATCCTTTGTCGAAAACATCTCGCTCCGCAGGGCAGGCACCCCCGAGGATGTGGCTGGCGTGGCACTGTTTTTGGGCAGCGACCTCGCAGGTTATGTTACAGGTCAGACAATCGCTTGCTGTGGCGGTATGAAAGGATAAAGAAATTGAGAATTCAAAGTTATAGATACACCAAAATACGAACCAATAAACGAAATAAACTTATGGCATCAATTAAAGGTACACTTACTGAGCAGAACTTGCTCAAAGCATTCGCTGGCGAAAGCCAAGCACGCACTCGTTATACATTCTTCGCTTCGCAGGCAAAAAAAGAGGGCTTCGAGCAGATCGCAGCAATCTTTATGGAGACCGCAGAGCAGGAGAAAGAGCACGCTAAGAGGTTCTTCAAATTCCTTGAAGGTGGTATGGTTGAGATTACCGCAAGCTACCCCGCAGGCGTGATTGGCGACACCGCAGCGAACCTCGAAGCAGCAGCCAATGGCGAGCACGAGGAGTGGGCAGACCTCTACCCCGAGTTCGCAGCAGTTGCAGACGAGGAGGGCTTCCCCGCAGTGGCAGCCGCTTTCCGCAACATCTCGAAAGTGGAGGCTTACCACGAGAAACGCTACCGTTCGCTCTACGCTCGTGTGGCAGATGGCGAGGTATTCCTCCGCAAAGATGAAATCACTTGGCAGTGCCGCAACTGCGGTTTCATCTATGTCGGCAAAGAGGCTCCCAAAGCCTGCCCCGCTTGTCTGCATCCCCAGGCTTACTTCGAGCCTTTGAAGGACAATTTCTAAAAAGACCTTTGTCGTTCCCACAGCGTGAGGGTGCTAATCACCACGCCTGGGTCCGCAAGGGATGCATCTACATTCCCCCTAAATCCCCCTTTGACAAAGGGGGACTTGGTCGGTCAAGACCGAAGGTGCTTACTTCGAGCCTTTGAAGGACAATTTCTAAAAAGATAACGCCTCTCGCAAGAGGCGTTATCTTTTTTTACCCTAAACTGACCATTGACAGACCTCTCCCGCCTTCGGCACCCTCCCCTGACTCAGGGGAGGGTTTTTCTTTAATGACCTTAGACACCTTCCTTAAAGCCCTTAGAGCCCTTAAAGTCCTTGGAGTCCTTAGAGCCCTTAGAGCCCTTAAAGTCCTTGGAGTCCTTAGAGCCCTTAATGCCCTTAAAGTCCTTAGAGCCCCTAATGCCTCTTAAAACCCCACGACATTACCATTCCCGAAAAAGTGAGAATAATTCTCAATTGACCAGACTTTGTCTGCTCTAAAATGCTCTCGCTCGGCATAGTGCGCAAGCGCCCTCTGCCCTCGCTTACTCGCATTTGCCTCAATTGACCAGACTGTGTCTGCTCTAAAATGCTC
>JAGCJH010000026.1 GCA_017648105.1 Tidjanibacter sp. | reverse complement strand
AAGTCGGCGATGGTGCGGGCAACCTTGATTATGCGGTTGTGGGCACGAGCCGAGAGTGAAAGGCGCTCCATAGCCCTGCCAAGCATCTTGCTCGATGGCTCATCGAGAGGGCAGAACTCCGCAAGCATTGCGCTGTTCATCATTGCGTTTGTGAAGACACCCTCGATACCCTCAAAGCGTTTTCGTTGGCGCTCTCGTGCGGCAACGACCCTCTGGCGAATGGCACTGCTGGACTCCGCAGGCGTAGAGTCACTCATCTGGCTGTACTCCACAGGTGTGACCTCAATCTGGATGTCTATGCGATCCATCAGGGGACCTGAGATTTTGTTGATATATTTCTCCACTGCGTGGCGTGAGCAACTGCACTCCTCTGTGGGGTGGTTGTAGTAGCCACAAGGGCAGGGGTTCATAGAGGCGACGAGCATAAAGTTCGCAGGGTATGCCACCGAGTATTTAGCCCTTGCAACGGTCACAACCTTGTCCTCCAAAGGTTGGCGCATAACCTCCAATATGGAGCGACCAAACTCGGGGAGCTCATCGAGGAATAGTATGCCATTGTGGGCGAGAGATATTTCGCCGGGTTGTGGGTTGCTACCACCTCCCACCATCGCTACTGCCGATGCTAAGTGGTGGGGCGAACGGAAGGGGCGTTGTGTGAGGAGTCCCTTTTCGCTTCCGAGCTTACCTGCTACGGAGTGTATCTTGGTTGTTTCGAGTGCCTCTTCGAGCGTCAGAGGTGGCATAATTGTGGGCATACGGCGTGCAAGCATTGTCTTGCCCGAGCCTGGGGCACCAATCATCACGATGTTGTGACCTCCCGCAGCGGCTACTTCGAGGGCACGCTTGACATACTCCTGACCCTTCACATCGGCGAAGTCCTCTCCATAGCGATTTGCCCTCTCGGCAAAGAGGGTGTTGGTTGCAATCTTTGTGGGGGCGATGGGTGCTGTGCCATTGAGGAAATCGACAGCCTCACGCAGAGAGCCTACGCCTATGACATCCAACCCCTCCACAACGGCAGCCTCCTCGGCATTCTCACGAGGGAGTAGGACACCCCTGAAACCCTTGCCGAGCGCCTCAATGGCGATGGGAAGCGACCCCTTGATGGGTTTTATGGTGCCGTCGAGCGAGAGCTCGCCAGCAATTACCCAACGACCAATATCGTCGCTATCCACCTGCTCGGTGGCTGCAAGTATGGCAATGGCTATGGGCAGGTCGAGTGCCGAGCCCTCTTTTTTCAGGTCGGCAGGTGCGAGGTTTACGATGGTCTTCTTGCCGACCATCCTCAGTCCGCTGTTCTCGAAGGCGGAGCGAATACGCTCGCTACTCTCCTTCACGGCACTATCGGGTAAGCCCACCAGAAACATACCTATTCCCGGGCTCACATTTACCTCCACCTCTACGGTGAGGGCATTGATGCCGATGACAGCCGAACTATATATCCTCTTGAATGCCATATATTACAAATTGTCTATCGCCTACTGCCTTTTTTTGTTGTTAATTAACTTTCAACTCTAAAAAGGTGCCTCTTCGCTGGTGCTCATTGCGCCACCACGAGCCTTCGAGCCGTCGGGTGCGGAGGAGGTGGGGGGCATACCGAAGTCGGCAGCTGCGGCATCGAAACCATTGCCGCCAAAGCCACCTGCCATATCGAAACCACCACCATCTATGGCGCTACCAAACTCCCTCTCGCCACCAGTGGGTATGCCACCCGCAAGGGGATCAAAGTCGCAGAATTGGGCAAAGTCGTTGAGGAACTTCATACGGATTGTGTCGGTCGCACCATTACGGTGTTTAGCAACGATAATCTCCGCAAGGTTTTTGGTCGTTGTGCCATCTTCGAGCTGTGTCAAGCCATAGTATTCGGGACGGTGGATGAATGCAACGATGTCGGCATCCTGCTCAATAGCACCACTCTCACGAAGGTTGGAGAGCTGAGGACGCTTGCTACCGCCCTGCGACTCCACCGAACGGTTGAGCTGCGAGAGGGCGATGATGGGGATGTTGAGCTCCTTGGCGATAGCCTTCAAGGTACGGGAGATGTATGCCACCTCTTGCTCACGATTGCCCTTGGTGTCCTGAGGACCTGTCATCAGCTGCAAGTAGTCGATGATGATGAGCTGAATGTCGTGCTGAGCTTTCAGCTTACGCACCTTCGAGCGAAACTCAGTAACGGGGAGCGCTGGGGTATCATCGATGTAGAGGGGTGCCTCCGAAAGGGGCTTTGCAGCCTTCTCCAAGTGATTCCACTGGTCGGGTGTGAGGCGACCGCTACGCACATCACGAGAGTCGAGCTGTGCCTCGGCAACCAAAAGACGCATCATCAACTGCGTGGAGCTCATTTCAAGCGAGAAGAATGCTACGGGCTTCTGTTCCAAAACGGCAATGTTGCGAGCCATCGAGAGCACAAATGCGGTCTTACCCATAGAGGGTCGTGCTGCAATGATAATCATATCGGAGGGTTGCCAACCAAGCGTGAGCTTATCCAAATCACGGAAGCCCGTGGGCACACCGTTAATCTTGCCACCCTTCTTGCTCGCCTCCTCAATCAGTCGGAGCGTCTCACGCATAATGTTGCCCGAGGACTGCACCTCTTTGGAGATGTGACCCTCGGCAACCTTGAAAATCTCCTGCTCGGCAAAGTTCAGAAGGTCTGCCAAGTCACGGGATTCGTCAAAGGAGCGTTGGAGAATCTCATCCGACGCACGGATAAGTTCCCTCTGCACATATTTCTGCGCCACGATTGTAGCGTGGTATTCGAGGTTGGATGCCGAAGCGACCTTCTGTGTGAGTCGTGCCAAGAATTGAGCACCACCGATTGCTTTGAGTTGTTTCTCTTGTTTGAGTTTTTCGGTGACGGTCAGAAGGTCGATGGGTTTGAGCTCCGTTGAGAGCTTCTCGATGGCGTTATAGACAATGCGGTGTGCCTCGCTATAAAACGCTGCACCCGAGAGGTAGTCTTGCACGGTGATGATGCCATCCTTTTCGAGCATCAGCGCACCCAATACTGCCTCCTCCAAATCGAGAGCGTGGGGCAAAACCCTACCTTGTTCCTCGGTTATAGCTTTGTAAGCCTCGTCGTTTTTTCTTCCTTTGTATCGTGTTTCGTT
>JAGCJH010000025.1 GCA_017648105.1 Tidjanibacter sp. | reverse complement strand
TCTATCTAGTCGTTACTTGTAGCCATTGCTGACGCTCTTTCGGAGGGTTATTTACCCTCTTTGGGGAGGGTGCGACCAAGCAGAAGTGCACCCACAACCGCCGAGATGATAGTACCGCAAAGGATACCGAGTTTTGCCATATCGAGCATTGTCCTACCATCCGCACCGAGGGGCGAGTATGCCAAATCGGCAATGAACATCGATACCGTGAAGCCGATGCCGCAGAGCATACACACACTTGCAAACGACTTCCACGAAGTGCCCGTAGGCATCGTTGCGATCTTTGTCTTAATGGCAAGCCACGAGAAGGTGAAAACACCCAAAAACTTACCTGCCACAAGACCCAACATAACAGCCAAGCTCACGCCCGAGAAGATGTCGCAAAAGTGAACACCACTCAAATCCACACCAGCATTGGCAAAAGCAAATAGGGGCAAGATGATGTAGTTGATGAACTCCCTCAGGTCGTCTTCGAGGTGTTGCAGAGGGCTGATAAGGTGGTCGGCAGCCGACTCCACACTTTTGAGAGTCTGGATTTCGTCGTTGCTGAACACTACGGTCTGGTGTATATCCGTCACCTCCACAATGGGGAACTCGTTGATGTTGTTACGAATACGCTCGATGTAGTGGCGTGTACCCTTACCGATACTTGCAGGAATACAGAGTGCCGCAACAACGCCCGAAATGGTTGCGTGGATACCCGAGTTGAGCATCGCATACCACATCACAGCGCCCACCACGAGATAGAAAGTCTTTGCCTTGACATTATAGTGATTGGCAATAAGCATTGCGACAATGCCGAAGAGTGCCAAAATGAGCCACATCCACTCAATAGAGGAGGTGTAGCACACGGCAATAACGATGATACCACCCAAATCGTCGGCTACGGCAAGGGTGGTGAGAAATACCTTCAAACCAATGGGCACCCTCTTGCCAAACATCGAGAGCACACCAAGCGAGAAGGCAATATCGGTAGCCATAGGGATAGCCGCACCACGCACCATACCCGCCTCCGAAGGGCAAGCGAGCAGGAATACCAATACTGGGATAATCATACCACCACACGCACCAATGATGGGGAGGATGGCTTTTTTGATGGACGAGAGCTCGCCAACGAGAATCTCTCGCTTAATCTCCAAGCCTACCGAGAGGAAGAAGATTGCCATCAAGAAGTCGTTGATGAGGACTTGGAAAGTGAATGGCTCGCCGTGATGGGAGAAGACATTGAAGTCACCAAAGGAAACCGACACGGGTTTTTCGAGCAATCCGAAATACCACTCTTTAAGTGGCGAGTTGGCGCAAAAGAGAGCGAGAACGGTGGCAGCTATAAGCCAGAAACTCGCAGTTGCGTACTTTTTGAAAAGACTGAGGAATGTGTAATTTTTCATTCTGCCTTACACAATTTTAGCGTTAAAAAAGTTTGTTCCCTACTATCAACCTTTCTATTCGCAAATTCTGCGCCCCAAATAGGTGTAGGGCGCTTGCGATGTCGAAACTCTCCAATCTGACCGAGGAGAGTTCTAACCCCTGATTTTCGCCTGCAAAAATAAGTTTTTATTCGTTAGGATGTTCTCTTGGGGCACTTTTATTTCGGCATTTAGGATAAGTTTTCTATCTTTGTGGGCAATTATGGGCAGAATTTTGGCAATAGACTATGGACTCAAACGCACAGGTTTGGCAGTGAGCGACCCCCTGAGGATTATCGCAGGCGGGCTCGAAACCGTACCCACAGCCGAACTCGAACGCTGGATTGCACGCTACACAGCAGCAAATGCAGTGGACATCATCGTCGTAGGCAAGCCTACACAAATGAACGGAGAGCCCAGTCAGTCGTGGGCAGCAATTGAGCCTTTCGTGGAGCGACTCCGCAAGCAGTATCCCGCCTGTCAGGTGGTGCTACACGACGAGCGCTTCACATCCGTCATCGCCCACCGAGCAATGATAGACGGAGGTATGAAGAAAATGGCACGCAGGGACAAAGCCGTAGTGGACAAAATCTCGGCGACCATCATCCTCCAAAGTTTTATGGACTCACTCCAATATAAACAAATGTAAACTTTTTTTTGAACATTATGATATACCCCATTTACATCTATGGTTCGGGCGTGCTCCGCAAAGAGTGCGTGGAGATTGACGAGAACTATCCCGAGCTTCCAAAACTCATCGAAGATATGTATGCCACAATGTATGCCACCGACGGTGTAGGATTGGCAGCACCCCAGATTGGTAAGGATATCCGTCTCTTTGTGGTTGATGGCACACCCTTCGCTGAGGACGACCAGACGGCAAAGGATTTCAAAAAGGTATTCATCAACCCCGAAATATACGAAGTGAGCGAGGAGGAGATTTTGCTCAACGAGGGTTGCCTCTCCGTGCCCGGTATTCACGAGGATGTCTATCGCCCCGAGACTATCCGCATCAACTACCTCGACGAGAACTTCGTGGAACACGACGAGGAGCTCACAGGATGGCCTGCACGCATCGTGCAGCACGAGTACGACCATCTCGATGGCATCGTCTTCACAGACCGACTCCCCAACCTCCGCAAAACACTCCTGCGCAACAAGCTCTCGGGTATGGCAAAAGGTAAGTTCTCCTGTGCCTACCGCACAAAACAGAAATAAGCATAAAAAAACAACCCAATCTCGGGTTGTTTTTTTATGCAGTCATCCGAATGACCGACTAAGGTCTTTAATCAATCTTCACAACACCCTTCTTGGGGTCAAAGGTGAGCTCCGTGCCGTCCGAGAGTTCCACCTCGTGCCCCTCACCCTCGCTCTCGATGCTCATAATCATCACATCGGGATACTCATCCCACACATAGGTCGTAATATACTCGGGGATGACCTCAATAGGAATACTATCGTTGCGAAGTTTAATCTTTGTCCACTGCCCCATAGCGTTGAAGTTAATCTTCGAGCCATCCTTGAAAAGCACATTGTAGGAGTTTCCGTAGCGGTGGTGGTGGGAGTGAATCTTGCTAATCTGATCCTTAGCGAAGTAGGTGTGGATGAAATCCTGCGCCTTCTGTGGCAACTGTTTGAGTGTAACCTCTGCGGCACTCACCGAAAGTGCCATAAAGAGTGCTGTGATGCACAATAAAAATCCCTTTTTCATAGTTAATGTTATTAGTTAGAAACCTCCACCCTGAGGTGCAAAAAGAGTGCAAAAGTTGCCAAACAGAGCGTATGTGGAATATTTTTTTGCCCTACCCGACTTTGGCACGCATTTTGCCACAAATAGGGCGTGGTCGCAATGACCACAACAAGGTTTCTTCATTTATTTAAGTTTGGGTTAGTAGTTTTGAAAAGGTAGCCGTTGTGATAACGCCTACCTTTTTTGTTTTGTCGTGGTACAACTTAAATAAATGAAGAAACTTCGTTTCGTGCCTTACCCACCCCCTAAATCCCCCGCCTCTGGCAGGGGACTTGGTTTCGCCTTTCGGCTCAAAAAAGCGTGTGGTAAAACCACCTCTCTATTTTCAAAAGTTTGGGTTAGTAGTTTTGAAAAGGTAGCCGCCCAGAAACGCCTACCTTTTTTGTTTAATTCAAAATTTTCATACCTTTTTGTAGAAAGGTGTACCAAAAACTTTTAGTGCAGACTTTGCTATGCCCCATTTAGCACAACAAAAAAGGTCCTTAAAGCCATTAAAGACCATAAGGACCTTATATATCAATCTTTTAGTGGTTATGCCAGCGCAAATGACAGTTCGCCTCGGCAGCAGACCGAGCCTGCGACCGAGAGGCTAACCTCACAGAAGAACATCATACCTCTCTTATTTGTCAAGTGGGCAGTAACCTCGCAGACATCGCCCACCCTCACAATTTGGCGGAAGCGCATCTTATCTATGCCCGTAAAGAGCGTAACCTTCCCCACGGCATACTCCCTCGAAAGTACCACACAGCTCTGCGCCATAATCTCACACAGAATAACTCCTGGAACTATGGGGTTATTCGGGAAGTGTCCCTGCAAATAGTGGGCATCCTCGGGCACACGATAGCGTGAGTGCGCCACGCCCTCATCATCCACCCACACCTCATCGATGAGCAGCATAGGCTCACGATGGGGCATAAACGCCTTCAAATCTTCTCTATTGTAGTATTCCATACCCTACTCCAATCTTTTAGCAACAACCTCACGCATAACCCTCTCTGCACCGAGGATGATATCCTCCACGATAGCCTTTGCGGGCTCCTTCCTGCGCACCAATCCTGCGCACTCGCCAGCCATATAGCTACCATTCTCATCACCCTCCTCGACAGCCCTGCGCAATGAGCCTGCACCAAAGGCTAAGACCTCCTCAGGGGTCACATTTGGATCGTTTTCCATCTGTGCGAAGCTCCTCGAAAAGAGCGTTTTGAGCGAGCGCACAGGGTGACCGTGTCGCTTGCCAGTGACAATCGTTGAGCTGTCGGTTGCGCCGAGCACTTTATTTTTATACTCCTCGTGTGCCCTACACTCCTCAGCCACCAAGAAGCGTGTGCCGACCTGCACACCCTCTGCGCCCAGCATAAATGCCGCAGCCGCACCCCTGCCGTCGCCAATACCTCCCGCAGCAATCACGGGAATCTTCACAGCATCAACCACCTGAGGAATGAGAGGCAGGGTGTGGAGTTCGCCAATATGACCGCCCGACTCTGCGCCCTCCGCCACAACAGCATCGGCACCAGCCCTCTCCATCTTCACAGCCAATGCCACAGAGCCCACAACGGGGATAACCTTCATCCCCGCATTGCGCCACATCTCCATATAACGCACAGGGGAGCCAGCACCAGTGGTCACAACCTTTACCCCCTCCTCCACAATCATCTGGGCAACCTCGCCAGCATTGGGAGCTTGGAGCATAATATTCACACCAAATGGCTTATCTGTCAGCGCCTTGCACTTTTTTATCTCCTCCCTCACAGCCTCCGTGGAGGTATTGATGGAGGTTATGAGTCCCAGACCGCCAGCATTGGATACCGCAGCGGCGAGTGAGGCATCTGCCACCCACGCCATACCACCCTGAAAGATGGGGTACTCAATGCCGAGCATATCGCAAATTCTACTCTTAATCATACTCTTTTATTCTCTCTTTTGCCTACGGATGACACTCGCCACCCGCATCACAAATATACAAAAATTTATCCATCCCACGCTACACCATCCACTTGTTTGGAGAAATTAGTTTGTCAAAGTTGGCAAATCCAAAATTTTATGCGTATATTTGTAGAAACTAAAAAAAACTTGAATAATATGGAATGTTGGCACATTTGGGCTATTATAGCCATTCTCTTTATCATTGGTGAGATTCTCACTTCGGGATTTGCACTCGTATGTTTTGCAGTGGGTTGTATTGGCGGTGCCGTGGGTGCTGCTGCGGGCGCTACGCTCGAATGGCAACTCGGCATCTTCGCACTCTGCACCCTCCTGTCATTCCTCGCAGTGCGCCCCCTACTGAAAAGACTCTCCTCGAAGGATGAAATCGCAACCAATGCCGATGCACTCATCGGTCGCACCGCAAAGGTTACCGAGTGTATCGAGGTTGGTGGCAAGGGTCGTGTGGCACTCGATGGCGACCTCTGGCAAGCAGTGAGCAATGAGCCTACCGACATTGTCGAAGGCGAGGTTGTAGAGGTCATCTCCCGTGAAAGTATCATCCTCACCGTAAAACGCAAATAAGCAATCTAAGAACTTAATACACACCTTTAAGAGTATGAACGGAACACTTCTCGTAATCGTTGCACTGGTAATCATTGTGGTTATCTATGTGCTCTCGGGTCTGACAATCGTACAGCAGAGCGAAACCTGCATCGTAGAACGACTCGGTAAGTACAACAAAACCCTCACTTCGGGTATCAACATCATCTGGCCCATCCTCGAAAAGCCACGACGCATCTACACTCGCCACACACAGCAGGACTGGAATGGAAATGTGGTTGTGTCGTTCCGCTACACCCCTCGCATCGACCTTCGTGAGCAGGTCTATGACTTCCCCGAGCAGAATGTGATCACAAAAGATAATGTGACCACTCGCATCAATGCACTGCTCTATTTCCAGATTGTGGACCCCGTGAAGGCTGTATATGAAATCAACAATCTGCCCAACGCTATCGAGAAACTCACGCAGACCACTCTGCGTAATGTTATCGGTGAGCTCGAACTCGACGAAACCCTCACATCTCGTGACACTATCAACGCCAAACTGCGCAATGTGCTCGATGAGGCAACCAACAAGTGGGGCGTGAAGGTCAATCGTGTAGAGTTGCAGGACATCACACCTCCCTCGACCGTGCGTGACGCTATGGAGCAGCAGATGCAGGCAGAGCGTGAGCGTAGGGCTAAGATTCTCCGTGCCGAGGGTGAGAAACAGTCGGCAATCCTCCAATCCGAGGGCGAGAAGCAGTCGCAAATCAACTATGCAGCAGCAGAGAAAGAGGCACAGATTCTCAAAGCTCAGGGCGAGGCAGAGGCTAAGGTGTTGCAGGCTAATGCAGAGGCTGAGGCTATCCGTAAGGTCACAGAGGCTATCTCCAACACCAAGACCGACCCCGCAACCTATCTCCTTGCAGTGAAGTATATCGAGACCCTGCGTGAGATGGCAAGCGGTCAGGACAGCAAGACCGTCTATATGCCCTATGAGGCATCCTCGGTACTTGGCTCACTCGGTGGCATCAAGGACCTCTTCCCCGGCAAGTAGCAACAAAAGGCACTAAATACCTTACCACAGGGCGACGACTTTTTTTTAGTTGTCGCCCATTTTTTATCTTTAAGAAAAAATAGATATATTTGTGATAGAAAAACACTCAATAGCAATAACTATGAAACACACCCACTATGCACTTGCTGTGCTCACAGCGCTTCTTTTGATTGGTTGCAATAGCACCACCGACGACACAATTTACGACTACCAACTCATGGGTCTAAACCGCCCCGTACAGATGGTACAAGTGAAAGCCTACGAGGCTGTCAGCAAGTTCGGAGAGGTGACAAAAGGCAACTTAGAATGGTATGGTCACTACTCAGCCTCTTTCAACGAAGTGGGCAACCTCGATGTAGTCAATGAATATGACGACGACGGTGATTTATACTGTGTGGAGCGCTTCAAATACAACGAGGTAAACAAGCTCACAGAGCAGTGCACCTACGACAGCGATGGGGATTTGAATCATAGCATACACTTCGAATATGATGCAAACGGCAATATTGTGAAACAAACGACAACCGAGCCCCATTGGTCTTATTGGGGCGACTCCCAAACCATCCGCATTGTAGAATACACGATAGAAGATGACTCCGTCAAAGAGGAGCGTTACTCCAAAAATGGCGAACTTTTGGCTGTACTCACATACTCCAAAAACGACAAAACAGGCTCAGAATTCACAATCTACGACAACAAAAGCGACAAGAGCACCAATGGTCACCGCTTATACAACGAACAAGGACGCCTCGTAGAGGAGGATTTTGGAGAGGGCTATGTAAGCAAGGCTAAGTGGAATGAGAAAAATCTACCCGTCCATACTGAGAACTATGACATATATAGAAACACACTACTTTCGCCAACGGATGGAGAAGTGTATTTCATTGAGTATGAGTATGACCAGCAAGGTAACTGGGTGAAACAAATCATCTATGAGGGAGTAACCAAAAAACCCGCAACCATCTACGAAAGGACTATTACATATTAGAATAGTGCAGGGGCGACCAAACAAACGAGCGACAACATCTTGTGTTGTCGCTCGTTTTCTGTACAAAATTTAGTTTACCATAGCAAGTTCAGGGGGTAGGAGATCGTCGAGGCGGAGGTCTTTGCCCGCAATCAGGATGACGAATTGTTCCTCTGGGGTTGTGACATACATCGCAAAGCCCGTATTCTCACAATTCATATAGATCCACACACGGCTCTCCTCACGACTATAATCGCCCACGCAGTTGTAGCCATCCACAAGTGAGCAGAAATCGCCAAAGAGCACATCATCAATCCCTCCCACACGCTT
Organism: Tidjanibacter sp.; assembly: GCA_017648105.1. GTDB lineage: Bacteria > Bacteroidota > Bacteroidia > Bacteroidales > Rikenellaceae > Tidjanibacter. The sequence goes on along the minus strand of JAGCJH010000025.1, from coordinate 13,509 downwards.
TACGCTCACAAGAAGGTCAAACTTACGCATCATCTCCCGACTCTCCTCATCACCAGCCAGCGCCGCAACACGGATAGCTGTGCGTCCCACAGAGCTTACCTCATAGCCACTCTTGTCGTACTTCTTACCGAAGGCTTTGTAGGCGTCACTCTGCGCCATAAGTGTCATCGACACAAGTAGTGCCAATGAAATCAGCACCAATCTTTTCATAATCAATCTTTGTGTGTTTTTTCAGTAAACGGTTGTTTTTGGTTGATTGACAGGAGCGACAAGAAAGATAAGAAAGACAATTCCTCAATCCTCATATTACTCTTGCTACTCCTGTTTTTTCTGTTCCACCTCCGTCGGCTTCCTATTCCTCAACCTTCTTATAAACCGTTGCAGTGCGAGCGACATTATATATCTCCATATAGTGGCGAACTACGCCATCGGCATCCTTACGGGAGAAGGAGAAGAACTCACTATCCAACTCATTGCGCTCAAAACCACCAAAGCGCTCCTCGTCGGTCGAGAGGATGATGCGGTACTTACCAGCCTCGGGTACGGGGATAATGTAGTTGGGGACACTGCGAGTTGGATTCCAATTGACAACATAGACCACCGAACCGTGATTATAGACCATCACTTGGTCACCATCATACATCGCCTGATTCCAAGCATAGCCCTGACCGAGCTGATTGTACTTGCGGAGCATCTTCAAAAGTGCCTTATCGAACTCTCCCAATGCGTGATAGCGCAACCCTTTATCATCCACCAACGACCACTGACGGCGGGCGTAGTGGTAACTCCAATTGTTTCCGAGGCGGGGGAAGTCTATCCACTCGGGATGACCAAACTCATTACCCATAAAATTGAGGTAACCCTGACCACCTATCGAGGCTGTCACAAGTCGAATCATCTTATGCAGAGCCATACCCCTATCCACTATTGGGTTTTGACTGGTGGTCTGCATCGAGTCATACATTGCCGTACCGAGCAGTCGGAAGGCTATTGTCTGGTCGCCCTGCATTGCTTGGTCGTGCGACTCGCAGTAGGCTATCGTACCCGTGTCGTTACCACGATTTTGGAGCACATTCCAGATATCCCATACATTCCACTTCTCATCGGGTACCTCTTTGAGCATTTTTATCCAGAAGTCGGGCACACCCATCGCCAAGCGATAGTCGAAACCCAAACCACCATCCTCCACAGGACTCGCAATACCTGGCATACCACTCACATCCTCCGCAATGGTTACTGCATCGCTACGCAAATCGTGTACGAGGCGGTTGGCGAGGCGGAGATAGGTTATCGCATCACGATTGACGCTCTCATCGAAATACTTTTCCCTCTCTCCAAACTCGGTGTAACCGTGATGGTGATAGAGCATCAAGGTCACGCCATCGAAGCGGTAGCCGTCGATGTGGAACTCCTCAATCCAATACTTCACATTCGAGAGCAGGAAATGTGCCACTTCACGCTTGCCGTAGTCAAAAATTTTTGAATCCCAGTGGGGCTGATTGCCAGCCTCGCCCGCTTTGGAGTAGAGGTTGGGAGAGCCGTCGAGCTCGTTGATTCCCTCCGAGAAATTCTTGACATAGTGGGCGTGGACAATATCCATAATCACAGCAATATCCATCTCGTGTGCCTTGCGCACCAGCTCCTTCAACTCCTCGGGAGTACCAAACCTCGACGAGGCAGCAAAGAAGTTGGCTACGTGGTAGCCGTAGCTACCGTAATATGGGTGCTCGGCAATACCCATAATCTGAATGGCGTTGTAACCCGCCTCCTTGATGCGGGGAAGTACCTTCTCGGCAAACTCCAAATAGGTACCCACTCCGAGTTTTTCCTGTGCCATACCCACGTGGCACTCATAGATAAACAAGCCACTCTCACGATTGAGCCTGAAAGCGTCACCTTTCCAATCGAAAGGCTCCGAAGGATTCCAGAACTGGGCAGTAAAGTTCTTGGTTTCATCGTCCTGCACAGCCCTCGTTACCCACGCAGGGATGCGCTCGTGGGTACCATTGGCACCCTTAACGAGAATCTTGTAGAGCATACCGTGTGCCAAGTGATACTCCCTATCCGAAAGGAAGATACTCCACACACCCGTCTCGGAGTTCTTGAAGAGAGGGAGCGACTCCCTATCCCAACCGTTGAACTCGCCAAACAGATGCACGCTCTCAGCTGCGGGTAGCCACTCACGGAACCACCATCCCTTATTACGCTCGTCCCTTTGGAAACCAAAATAGTGGTAGCCATTGGCGAAATCCACGAGCGAGCCCGAAGAAGCCTCAATGTCTGCAAGTTTGTCTGTGTAGAGTTTGTGACGATAGTTGAGCTCGCCCTCAACAGGGAGGAGCCATTCGTCTTTTTCGATGATTGCCAATCGTTTAGCCATAATGGAAAGATTTTTGAGAGAATAAAAATACGCTTTTTCACTCAAAAGAGCAAATTTATCCACAAAAATTATTATTTTTGTCTGTTTTATGGGCGTAACGGCTCGTAAGACGAAAAGATTGAAACACACAATTTTTATTTTTTACACTAATTAACTAATTACTAATTTTATGTTCAAAGGACAACCAAAAGGACTGTATGCTTTGGCTCTCGCAAATACTGGTGAGAGGTTTGGCTACTACACAATGTTGGCGATTTTCCTCCTGTTCATTCAGGCGAAATTCGGTTTCACAGCAGCACAAGCAACACAGATTTACTCGATTTTCCTTGCAGGCGTTTACTTTATGCCCTTCTTTGGCGGCGTTTTGGCAGACAAGTTTGGCTATGGTAAGTGCGTAACTATGGGTATCGGCGTTATGTTTGCTGGCTACCTGTGCCTCTCCATCCCCACCGAGGCTAACACTCTCGGCAAGGTGATGATGTTCGGTGCGTTGGCTCTCGTAGCTATCGGTACTGGTCTTTTCAAAGGCAACCTCCAAGTTATGGTGGGTAACCTCTACGACGACCCCAAATATGCAGCTAAGCGTGACTCGGCATTCAGCCTCTTCTATATGGCTATCAACATCGGTGCGATGTTCGCTCCCTCGATGGCTAAGGCTGTAACCAATATGTCGCTCTCGAAAGCAAACTTGGTTTATAATGCAAACATCCCCGCACTTGCACACCAGTACCTCAATGGTACTATTACCCCCGAGAAGAGTGCCGAGCTCGAATACTTGGCTTCGACTATGGAGGGTGCAGCAGGTATGGATATGGCTACTTTCAGCCAGCACTACATCGACAGCCTCTCGACTGCCTACAATGGTGGTTTCGCAGTAGCTTGCGTGTCGCTCATCCTTTCGGTTTGCATCTACTTCGGTTGCCGCAAATGGTTCAAACACGCAGATGTTAATGCTAAGCAGGCACAGGCTGCCGCTAAGGCTTCGGGTGCTACCACTCCCGCAGAGCCCGAACTCACTCCTGCACAGACCAAGAGCCGTGTAACTGCACTCCTTCTCGTGTTTGCAGTGGTTATCTTCTTCTGGATGGCATTCCACCAGAATGGTGCGACAATGACTCTCTTTGCTCGTGACTACACCGCAAATAGCGCTGAAGGTTGGGTGCGCATCGGCTTCAACATTTGGAGCCTTGCACTCATCGCAGTGTCGGTTTACACCCTTTTCAGTGTATTCCAGAGCGAGACCAAGAAGGGTAAAATCCTCGCAGGTGTTGCAACTCTCGCATTGTGGGGTGGTGCAGCAGCCCTCTACCTCGGTATGCCCGAGAGCGTGAGCGTTCAGCCCTCCGACTTCCAGCAGTTCAACCCCTTCTATGTAGTAGCCCTCACTCCCGTGTCGCTTGCAATCTTTGCAGCACTCGCTAAGAAAGGCAAAGAGCCTTCGGCTCCCAAGAAGATTGGTCTTGGTATGTTCGTGGCAGCTCTCGGTTTTGTAATCCTCACCGTGGGCTCCTTGAACCTTCTTTCGCCCAAAGAGTTGGGTGGCACTGTTAGCCCCGATTTGATTAGCCCCACTTGGCTCATCTCGACCTACCTCGTACTGACCTTCGCAGAGCTTTTGCTCTCGCCTATGGGTATTTCGTTCGTATCGAAGGTGGCTCCTCCCAAGTACAAAGGTATGATGATGGGTGGTTGGTTTGCAGCTACCGCTATTGGTAACTACCTCGTTTCGATTCCTGGTTTGTTGTGGAACAAACTCCCCTTGTGGGGTGTTTGGAGCGTGCTTATCGCACTCTGCCTCATCTCGGGTATCGTAATGTTCTCGATGATGAAGAAACTCGAAAAAGCTACCGAGTAATCGTGTGCCCACTTAGGGCTGAAATAATTAACGACCCATTCCTTTGCGAATGGGTCGTTTTTTTGTACATTTGTGGAAATTATAGCGAGGGAAGATACTTATGCTTAGGCTGACATTTTTGGGCACAGGAACATCGCAAGGCGTTCCAATGATTGGGTGCGACTGCAAAGTCTGCACCTCATCCGATGTGAGGGATAGTCGCCTACGATCATCGGTAATGGTGGAGGACGGCACTACGAGGGTTATCATCGACTCGGGTCCCGACTTCCGCACACAGATGTTGCGAGAGGGTGTCAAGGATATTGACGCCATACTCCTCACCCATCAGCACACCGACCACATCATCGGTCTCGACGATGTGAGAGCCTTCAACTACTTCTGCAAAAAGAGTATCAAAGTGTATGCTACGGAGGCGGTGCAGGCGGTGGTGAAGAAGAATTTTGACTATGCCTTCACAGACAAGCCCTACCCCGGAGCGCCACAAATCACACTCCGCACCATCGACTCCGAGCCCTTTGAGGTGGGCACATTGAAGATTACACCTATTCGTGGTAAGCACTTCACACTCCCCGTTACGGGCTACCGAATAGGGGCGATTGCCTACCTCACGGACTTCAACCACATCACAGACGAGGAGGTAGAGAAGTTACGAGGCGTGGAGGTTCTTGTTGTGAATGCTCTGCGTCACACTCGCCACATATCCCACTTCTCGCTCCCAGAGGCAGTGGATATTGCACACAAGGTGGGTGCCCCCAAGACGCTCTTCACTCACATATCCCACCAACTGGGCTTACACGCCGAAGAGGAGCCCCTCTTACCCGAAGGTATGCACCTCGCCTACGACACACTCACGATTGAACTACCATAGATATATTATGACCGATATTTTACTCATCACACCTCCTTTTGTGCAGCCCAACTGCCCATACCCTGCGACCGCCTATCTTGCAGGCTACTTGCGCCATAAGGGTTATAGCGTTGAGCAAGCAGACCTCTCCATCGAGACTCTCACGCAGATATTCAGTCGCCCATTCATTGCCGACCTGTTCGACAACTACGATGGCGAGGGCGACGAGAACTGCAATCGTATGTGGGCTATGCGAAAGGAGTATGTGGCAACCATCGACAGTGTCATCCGCTTCTTGCAGGGCAAGGATGCAACCATCGCTAATCTTATATGTTCGCCCGAGTATCTTCCCCAAGCAAGCCGCTTCGAGAATATGGCAGAAGTCGAGGAGTGTTTTGGCACTCTCGGACAGAAAGATTGTGCCGAATACCTCGCAACGCTCTACCTGCAAGACCTGAGCGACTTCATTAGGGCGACCATCTGCCCCGAGTTTGAGATTGTCAAGTATGGCGAGAGTTTAGCGCTCTCGATTGCTGAGTTTTCGACCATCGAACAAGAGTTACAGAAGCCCCGCAATGCCATTGAAAACATTATGTGCGACGCCCTGCGCAACCACATAGAGCACTCACACCCCCGAATGGTGGGTGTCACTGTTCCCTTCCCAGGAAACCTCTTGGGCGCACTTCGCATTGGTCAATATATCAAGGCTAACTACCCAACAATCAAGGTGGTAATCGGTGGCGGCTATCCTACAACCGAACTGCGCACAATGACCGACCGTGAGATTTTCCGCTACACGGACTACATAATTCTCGATGATGGCGAGCTCGCACTCGAACGCCTACTCTCCGGTGGCGAAATGATACACACCTACACCTCGGAGGGCTACACCGAAGGCTGTGGGCGCATCAGCCATCGTGAGCGTGGATGCCCCGATTTCTCGGGACTCCCCCACGACCTCTACTTCTCACTCACGGAGGTTACAAACCCTATGCATCGCCTATGGAGCGACGGCAGGTGGAACAAGATGATGCTTGCACACGGTTGCTACTGGGCAAAGTGCGCCTTCTGCGACACAACGCTCGATTACATAGGGTGTTACGACACTGTAAGCGCCTCCGAGATTGTCGATTGGATGGAGTGCATAGCAGAGCAAACAGGCTCCCGAGGTTTCCACTTTGTAGATGAGGCAGCACCTCCCAAACTCCTCAAAGAACTATCGCTCGAAATTCTCCGTCGAGGTGTTAAGTTCAGCTGGTGGACAAACATACGCTTCGAGAAGAGCTACACGGGCGACCTCTGCGCACTGCTCGCAAAGGCGGGTTGTGTGGCTGTGAGTGGTGGCTTGGAGGTGGCAAGCGATAGGCTCCTCGAAATGATCGGCAAAGGCACCACCATTGAGCAGGCAACACTCGCAATGCGCAACTTCTACTATGCGGGTATTATGGTGCATACCTATCTTATGTATGGTCTGCCAACCGAGAGCTTGCAAGAGACTGTGGATGCTGCGGAGGTTGTGCGCCAGATGTTCCGTGCAGAACTCATAGGCTCGGCTTTCTGGCACCGCTATGCTATGACCGTACATTCTCGCTCGGGACAAGAGCCCGAAGCCTTCGGCGTAAGGCGCAAAGACCGCCTACCCAACCCCTTCGCCAACAACGAAGTACCCTTTGCAGAAAATCGTGGCTACTCGCTCGATATGGTGGGTGATGCACTCAACTTATCACTCGCCAACTACCTCGTAGGCAGCGGCTTGGAGCGCCCCGTTCATAAATGGTTTGCATCCAAAGTGCCCGCCACAACCGTCATACCCTCACTCATTACCGACCACCTGATAAAGCCCGACGGATGTCGTATCTACAACGATAAAGCACGCATCGTATGGGTGGGCGGCACGCCCGAGATGACCGAGGAGGGCATACTTATACACACCTCTTCCACTGCGAAAGAGGTCAAACTACCCGAAGCAGAGGCAGAGTTTATGTATGCCGTTTTGGAGCAGACCTCGGAACTCGACGAGGAGTACACCTTCGAGCAAATCCGCACCCTCTGGGAAGAGCACTTCGATCGCCCATTCATAGAGTTCTACTCCTCCAAGAAGTGGGATATAATAAGGAAATTGGGACTGTTGCAGATTTGATAAAAAACCACCGAGAAAACCCTCGGTGGTTTTTTATCGCCTAACAGCCAACGACAAACAGGACTCTCCCGCCCTAAAAGCCCCCTAACGAATAATAACATTCAGTCCTTAGAGTGGTAATGGTGACAAAAGAGTAAAACAAGACTAATCGAAACAGGTGTTGCTTCTACTCGGTATAGAAGCGGATGATTCGCTCAATGGCACGCTGGCATACGGGGCAGAACTGCGTTGCAGAGTTGTTGCGCATACGGCATACGACAGCAGGGCGATAGGCGCCCTCCGAAACATAGTTTGCACCCTCATAGACACCTATGGTATAGTTTTTCTCCGCCTTCTTTGTGGGGGCGGTGGGTATCTCGGTGCCCTCGGGGAGCATATCCGCCCACTTGCTCTGGAAATCTACGAGGTTTGTGATGTTCTGCTGCCAGGGCTCCGTGGTTGCAACAAGGGGGTTGGTCGCAATGTCGGGCGTGAAGTAGAAATACTCGTCCGCCAAACCCGCAAAACTGTGTCCGAACTCGTGTACAACAACGGGAGCAAAGTGTTCGTGGTGAGCAGTTGTAAGGGTGTAGGAGTTGTAGATGCCACCACCTCCGTATGTGTCCGTATTGGCAAGCACAATGATGTGCTCGTAGGGGAGAGCCGAGAGGTAGTCTGACATCTTGAAGATGGCACTTGTTGTGAGGTAGCGTGCGGCATAGAAGGTGTCGAAGTGGCTGTCGAGAGCACTCTCCTTCCACACGCCCTCATTGGGAATGCTCACGCCGCTATCCTTGCTGGGGCACTCCACAGCGATGAAGTTGAAGCACTCCCTCATTGTGCCAAAGGGCTCGTGCGAGAAGAGCGCCTCAATGGTGCGTTTAGCATCCTTGCGGAAGAGTTCCATCTCCTCGAAAGTGTAACCCTCCGCCACAATTGCCACATCTATCTTTTCGCCCTCCGCTGCACCGCTGAAAATGGTGGTGTAGGGAGTCTTGGGCTTGCTGTCGAGATTTCGTATGAGGATGTCGGCAGGGTTGAGGGTGTGGGTCATTTCGCACACAACCTCTTGCTTGGCATTGTAGAGTACCACACGAAGCGATGCGGGGGCAAGGGGGAGGGGAGCGAGAACGGTAAATTCAAACGCTCTGTCGGCAACCTTCGCCTCGTCCATCGTTACCCACTCTTGGAAGAGCGACGAGAAGGTTGTGCGGTAGATTACTGCACCAGTTGCACAGTCTGTGAGCGACAACTCGCCATCGCCACGCAGGGGTACCTCCGAGAGATTGGTGCGCCTACCAACCCAACCATCCCACGAGTGGAGAGCACGCAACGAGATATCCTGCGCCTCACTATTGCCCGCAAATATCAAATCGGTGCGCAATGTGCGCTCCGAGAAAAACTTGTCAAACTCCTGAGCTACAAGGTTGTATGTCGCAAGTAGCATCCAACAGAAAAGTAGTGCTTTTTTCATTTTATCTTCTTGTTTTGAGGCTTTGGGTAAAAGCTTCACTAAAAACTTCACTAAAAACTTTTAAGGCTGCTCTTACTTTACCTCAATTCTCAATTCTCAATTCTACCTATGATGATAGGGCTCATTGTTGATGATTGTCATTGCGCGATAGAGTTGCTCGGTGAAAATAGCTCGAACAATCTGGTGCGAGAAGGTCATTTTCGATAGGGCAATCTTGCCATTAGCCCTCGCATAGACCTCCTCCGAGAATCCATAGGGACCACCTATTATAAATACGAGCCTCTTGCAACCACTTGCCATACGCTTCTGCATCCAGTCGGCAAATTCTTCACTGGTGGGCTGTGTGCCCCTCTCGTCGAGGAGAGTTACAAAATCGGAGGTCTGCAAGAGTCGCAGGATGCTGTCGCCCTCCGCCTTCTTCTGCTGTGCCTCACTCAGTGCACGGGTGTTCTTCACATCGGGAATGACAGTAATATCAAAGCGAGTGTAATGCCCAATGCGACCTTTGTATTCATCCACAAGGGCGCTGACCTCTCGTGAGTCGGTCTTGCCGACAACTATCAATTCGATATTCATCGCTTAGCCTCGGGGAGTTTCAGATCACTATTCCACTCACCAGAGCCATAGACTACGGGGCGCTTGCTCTCACGCTCCTTCATCCACTCATAGCACTTATACATATTGTAGCCATTGCCCGAGTTGCCGCCCAAGCTCCACGCCACAACAGAGGGGTGGATGCGCACACGATAGTAGGAAGCCGAGATGCGCTCAATGAATTCATCGAGCCATTGGGGATTGTTGGCAAGTGTGCCACGACGGGACATATCGCCACCCTTGGGGTCGGTGTTGATGTTCGCTTGCTCAACGACATACATACCTACACGGTCGCAGATATCATAGAACCAGTAGGGCTGGGGATAGTCGATATAGAGGGTGTTGATTTTCTCCTTTTTGAGCGCCTTGATATCCGCTTCGGTAGTCTTTGCGCCCGAGGAGGTGTTGTATCTTGCAGCTGAGATTTCTACGGCTTTACCATTACGGTAGAGGGTGCCATCGGCAAAGGTTGTTGTGCCGAAGCCTATGTGTATGTTGATATACTCCGAGATTATGCCTCCACGCTTCAAGTAGAGAGTTACATCGTAGAGCTTGGGGCTCTCGGCACTCCACAGGCGCTCCATAGCACCATAGATGTTGGTCTGGAAGCGGAGGGTGTCCATACCCACAGGGCGGGCAGTGAACTCTCTCAGGTCGTAGTATTTGAGTTCTTTTTCGGGGGAGTAGATGTCGTAGCCCACGGAGATATTCTCCGCAGTGCGGCGAGAGGAGCTCACCACAACATCCATCATCAGCACGCCAAACCTCCCCGTAGCGTCGGGCTCGGCACTGACAATCACATCGTGTATTCTGATTGGGGGTTGGGCATAGAGGAAGAGCTGTTCCTCCAAAGGATTTGCGCCAAGCATCTCGGCAGGGCGCAAGTCGCACTCGGCAGGAGAGATAACCTCAATGGTGGTTATGCCATCCTGCAAAAACTTGGTAATGAGAAACTCGCTGGGAGTGCGGTCATCACGACACTCGCCCACATCCTTACCATTGACTCTTATGCGTTTCTCGGCAGCACCACCCTCGGTATGGAGGAATACATCCCTGTCACGCCAGACCATTGGGAGTTCCACCTCATAGGTCTTTGTGACCTCACCACTCTCACCAACTGCTGTGGATGTGAGTCGGTAGAGGAGGTTTTGATAGTACCTTTCGTTTGCACGATCGCCCTTCTCGGCGGCATTGCGAGTGGTATAGGAGATGAACTCTGTGCGTCGAGGTGCAACACCTTTGGTGGATATGTTATTACCACTCTCGGCTGTGAGTGTGAGCGATGAAAAGAGTGTAAGGAGTGCAAATAGCGTCTTTCTCATTGTGAGTGTCGGAAAAATGTTGTTTGCGTTGTTAAAAATGAGCCTCCGAAGCGTTGCCTTCGGAGGCTCTGGAATTGTCATCTATCTCTCAAAAGGAGAGGGGAGCGAAAAGACTACTCCTCAGCTTTGTCGAGTTTCACGGTGAAGTGACGGAGGATAGGAGCCTCCTCTACGATCTTGTAACCGCGAGTGATTTTGTCAGCCCTCGATTTGATGTTCTTCAAAGCGGCTGCGATAACTGCCATATGGTTGTCGGTATAAACACGACGAGCAATTGTCAAACGAGTGAGCTCGAGGTCGCTGTAACGGTTCTCACGAGTTACGGGGTCACGGTCTGCCAAGATGGAACCGATCTCGCAACCACGAATACCAGCCTCCAAGTAGAGCTCAATAGCCAAAGTCTGAGCTACGAACTCCTCTTTGGGAACATTGGGCAACAACTTCTTAGCATCCACGAAGATAGCGTGACCACCTGCGGGGCGCTGGTAGGGAATACCATAGCGGTCGAGGAGCTTACCGAGGTATGCAACCTGACGCATACGAGCGTCGAGCTGCTCAAACTCAGTATTCTCATCAAGACCCACTGCGAGAGCGTTCATATCACGACCTGCCAAACCACCATAGGTTACAAAACCCTCATACATAATGCAGTAGCGTTTTGCGAGGTCAAACTCCTCCTGAGTGCGCATAGCGCAGAAACCACCCATATTAACCATACCGTCTTTCTTAGCCGAGATGGTCATAAGGTCTGCGTAGGAGTACATTTCCTTAACGATCTGTTTGATAGTCTTGTTGCCGTAGCCAGCCTCACGCTTTTTGATGAAGTATGCATTCTCTGCGAAACGAGCCGAGTCAATCAAGAGTTTGATGCCATACTGGTGGCAGAGCTCCGAAGTCTCACGAATGTTCTTCATCGAAACGGGCTGACCACCTGCGGTGTTGTTGGTGATGGTCAGTACGCAGAAGGGAATCCTCTCTTTGGGGTATTTCTCAAATACTGCACGGAGTTTCTCAATATCAACCTCGCCTTTGAAGGGGACTTCGAGCTGAGTATCTTTTGCAGCGTCGATGGTGCAGTCGATAGCAGTTGCTTTGCGCGACTCGATGTGACCTTTGGTGGTATCGAAGTGGGAGTTGCCGGGAACGATGTCACCATCTTTTACCAAGCCCGAGAAGAGCACATTCTCAGCAGCACGACCCTGGTGGGTGGGCAAGAAGTAGTCGAAACCAAAGATGTTCTTAACAGCCTTTTTGAGGTTGAAGTAGGAGCTTGCACCTGCGTAGCTCTCATCGCCAGTCATAATAGCTGCCCACTGGTTGTCGCTCATAGAGCCAGTACCGGAGTCGGTCAGAAGGTCGATGAAAACCTGCTCGGAAGTGAGGTTGAAAAGGTTGTAGTGTGCCTCTTTGATCCATTTCTCGCGCTGACGACGAGTCGAAGGCTTGATTGCCTCTACCGCTTTGATGCGGTAAGGCTCTGCGTAAGGTAATTTCATAGTGTTTTGTTTTTGAAAAAAGGTTAATTATTTGTTTGGTTTTTCTCTTACTTTTCCTCTGTTTTCTCGGCTCTTTCTTTACAAAGAAAGGAGAAGAGCCAATTATCAACCCACAAATATAGTAACATTTGCGAAAAATGACCACCTCCGGTGGTTAATAATCGACTTTTTTGATTCTTTTTTAGAAAAGAATGTGTACATTTGTGACCTCAATTAGTTTGGCGTATAGTGTTCTGCTCGCAAGCGGAGAGGGCGACAGGCGAGATTGGTAGTGGATAAAAAATAGATAAAAATATAACAAGCATTTTTATGACAGAAAGAATTATTGATTTGCTCAAAGCAGAGCCCAAAGGACAGGATGTTGTTGTGAAGGGTTGGGTACGCACCAAGCGTGGCAACAAGAATGTGGCATTCATTGCTCTCAATGATGGCTCGACAATCAACAACATTCAGGTGGTTGTGGATATGGCAACTGCCGATGAGGCTCTTCTGAAAGAAGTGACCACTGGCGCTTGCCTTTGCGTAAAGGGTGCGCTCGTGGAGTCGGTAGGCTCGGGTCAGCCCGTAGAGGTGCAGGCTAAGGAGATTGAAATCTACGGTAAGGCAGATGGCGAGTACCCCTTGCAGAAGAAGGGTCACTCGATGGAGTTCCTCCGTGAGATTGCCTACCTCCGTCCTCGTACCAATACCTTCGGTGCAGTGTTCCGTATCCGCCACGCTATGGCATACGCTATCCACAAGTTCTTCAACGACAAGGGCTTTTACTATTGGCACACCCCTCTGATTACCGCTTCGGATTGTGAGGGTGCAGGTGCTATGTTCAATGTGACAACCTTCGACTTGAACAATGTCCCCAAAGGCGAGGATGGCAAGGTTGATTACTCGCAAGACTTCTTCGCACGCCAGACTTCACTGACCGTGAGTGGTCAGTTGGAGGGCGAGCTTGGCGCATTGTCGCTTGGTCAGATTTATACCTTTGGTCCCACCTTCCGTGCTGAGAACTCCAATACTCCCCGCCACTTGGCAGAGTTCTGGATGATTGAGCCCGAGATGGCATTCTACGACTTGGAGGACAATATGGCTCTTGCTGAGGAGTTTATCAAATACTGCGTGCAGTATGCTCTCGACAACTGTATGGACGATCTTACCTTCCTCAATAATATGTTCGACAAGGAACTTATTGAGCGTCTTAGGGGTGTGGTTGCTTGCGACTTCGTAAGACTCGACTACACTGAGGGTATCCGCATCCTGAGTGAGAGTGGTAAGAAGTTCGAGTTCCCCTGCACTTGGGGTTGCGACTTGCAGAGTGAGCACGAAAGGTACCTCGTTGAGGAGTATTTCAAGAAACCTGTCATCCTTATCAACTATCCCAAAGAGATTAAGTCGTTCTATATGAAGCAGAACGAGGATGGTAAGACCGTG
>JAGCJH010000024.1 GCA_017648105.1 Tidjanibacter sp. | reverse complement strand
TTTACTTCGCAATATAGTGGGGCTCCCACTTATCGGTTTGGCGTGCCGACCTGCGGAGTTTCAGCTCCTCACGAAGGCTCTCCTTGCGGAGTTCTTCCTTCTTAGTCTTCGCCTCTGCCCTCTTTGCCTTCATAGCTTCGGTGCTATAACGATTGTCGGTGGCAAGGCGCTCCCTCTTCACTTTCAATCTCTTTGCCAAAGCCTCGGGCTGCTTATCAAAGGCTGTCCAAGCCACAGCAGATTTGCTTGGTACCGATGCCGAGGGGTTGAAATACTCCGAAACGGGCGAAGCATCCTCCTTGGTAAGGCGAATCTTCTCACGGTAGAGGTGGCTATAATTACCGTCGTAGTCCACAACAAGACCCACAAGCAGGTAGTCGGTGTCCCAATTAAGGGCAAAATCCATAGCCTCATAGTAGTAGATACCGTTGCTCAGGAGCGATGCGTAGAAGACTGCGTCATCGTAGAGCTCGGGGTTCTCGTAGCCCTCCTTGTAACCAAATACTGTGTAGTAATAATCCGCAACCTCGCCAGTGTAGGTCAGCGTCACGGGGAGCACTGCCCAACCCGCATAATTTGCATACTGCTTGCCGCCCCATTCAACAATCTCATCGCCATCGAAATACTTGTCGTGGTAGAGTTCTACGGTTGATTTGGAGTAGGTCATATGGGGTGTGGTGAATACCTCGCTGAACACCACATCCGAGAGATATTCGCCCGAGTGGCGATCCATAATCACAACAGCAACCTTATAGTCGGTGTCGGGCACAAGACCCGCAACATCACCACCTGCGGGACCCTGCGAGAGTTCGTAGTATGCAAACTCCGATATATCGCCCATATACCACTCATCGATAATCTCCTGAATGTTTGCCTTGACATCCTCGGCTGTGTAGTCTGCGGGGTAAATCATCCAGTAGTAGTAATGTGCTGCATCCGAAGGGGTAACATCCACATAGGCACCAGTGGAGCCAACCTCCCACTCAAACTTAAAGGTACAAGTCGAGGGGTCGCCAGCAAGTGTAGTCTTGGTCGTAGCCCTCACCATCTTCTTGGTGGTCATCTCGCCCGCCTCGTAACCAAACGCCACAAAGGTATATTCGGTGTCGGGGTCCATACCTGTGAAGGTACCCGAAACATTGCCCTCAAAGATGAAGTCCGTGATGTAGAAGGTGCCGTAGTTTGCCATAATCCAAGCGTAAATCTGCTTGTCGGACATACCCTCCCACTCCGAAGAAGGCACACCCATAATTACATAGGGGTCGGCAGTTGTGGTGGTGGTCGCAACATCCACAGATGTCTGTGTGGGGTTGCTCAGGGTCATAGTGATATAGTTGGTCGAGGGCTTCACTGCGGCACTCGTATGCTCCACTGTGGAGATTTCGCCCAAGAGTTGGCAATTCTCGTCCCACTTACAAGCGTAGATGGTGTAGTGGGTATTGGCAACGCACTCATAGTAGTCGTTCACTGGGTGCAAATAGCTATACCAATCGAAGTATTCGCTCGCCTCGTAGATGTCGCCCCAGTAGATATACTCTTCAACCGTTGCGTTGATGTATGCCTGAACGCTCGCTTTGAGGTCGGTGGTGCCATACTCTGCCTGCCACTCGGCGATGGTCTCATCGGTAATGATGTCGTAGTAGTATGCCACACCTGCGTGCGAAGGCTCAATAACAATATTGAGGATGTGGTTCTCCTCGGTCACTTTGATATCGAAAGTGATGTCGCCCTCATAGGGAGGGGCAGTTGTGAATTTAACCTTCACAACATCGGTCACTCGCTCGCCTTCGAGAGTTACGCCATAAGCGTAGAGCACATAGGAGGTGCTGGGCGAGAGTTGATCGTAGGAAACAACGCCCTCGGGCGAGCCCACAAACGAAATCATCTTGATGAACTCCGAGAGGGAGCAACCATACTCATAGGTCGCCATATAGTTGAAATAGGAGAGATCGTCGGCAAAGAGTTCATCATCGGTCATACTATCGTTCCACACCGCAGCCTCCGTAATCAAGGGCAACCAACGCATATTGCTATCCGCCACCTTCACGGAGAAATTAACCGCCGTAGCATCCACACTCTTTACCTCAATAACAATGGGCTCAACCACAGCGCTTTGCTTCACGGTGATAGTTTTACCCTCTGCACCAGCATAAGCCACTGCCACACTTGCCGAGCGCTCCTCGCCACTCTCATTGAGGGTTGCCGAGAACTCAATGGTGCGTGCGCCAACCGTTACGGTCAGCCACTCTGCATCCTCCGAGGCGGTCAGCGACTCACCCGCAACAGGGTTTGTAATGTTATACACAACCTGCACAGCAGCACCCTCGGAGCCGATGACAACTTCACTCTGACCAAGTACAATCTCGGGGACGAGTGGCTCGGGCTCGGGCTCACACGAGGCAAAGCCCAACGAAAGGGCGAGTGCCACCGCAAATATTTTTTTCATACTTTTCATCTGTTTCTATTGTTTTTTATTTCTGTTTCTATTGTTTTTTATTGGTATTCGTATGCTACACTACCGCCAACGGGGCACACAATAGCATTCTCCATCTCAAACTCGTCGCCCAAGGGGGAGCTAACCATAATTACCACTTTGCAATTCTCCAATACCCAATCCTCATTGCAATCGATAGCAACGATGCGCTTAACACTCTCGCCAGCCCTGAGAGTACCCACGCTCTCGCCATAGAGCTGATTTAAGAAGGAGCTACCATACATCAGTTGCAGGGTGTTATCGTGGGTGTTCTGCCAAGCAGCAGTTGCGCCCTCCTGCTTAGCATAGATGCCGTCCTCCAACACCCAGTATGCCAAGCGGAACTCATTGTTTACCACACTCTTAATCTCCGAATTTACATAGAGTTTGCCATCCTTGTGAGTAACAGTTGCAGTGATACCAACAGCCGCATAGGGATTCTGCAACTCATCAATGCGCCTCTTGATACCTTCGAGGTCGTTGGGTTCCATCGAGTACCAAGTCGATACATTGTAATTGTAGGTAATATCGGGGTAGTAACCGCTGCACACAGTAGCCGAAAGATTCTGCGCCGAAATGGAGAACGCAGGGTCGGTATTATGGTAGGAGTGCGACGCAACGTGGCAGTAGCGAGAAGCGTAATCGGGGTCCTCCGAGAGAGTTTTGAGCACCGAAATAACTCGGGGACAAGCGGGGCACAAATGACCCGTGTGCTGAATCAGAAGGATGCGGTGCGCAAACTCACCATCACCCTTATTCTCAGGCAGTTCTGCAATGCCCTCAATAGCACTCACCTTCACTTTCTCCGACACACTCATACCATAAATCGCATAGAGTTCATAGTCGGCAGGAGTGGTTGTTGTGAAGGCTGAGGATGCAAGCGCCTCGCTCTCGCCACTAATGAAAAATTCGGCACCATTGGTCACATCGTGAACAATACCATTGGCATCCGTAACAATCAATCGCAAATTTGCACAATCGCTACCATTGGGAATGATGATATCTCGGTCACAAAGAAGCTCAACAGCACCCTCAATTATTGCATCGGACTGATCGTCGGCGGGACCATCTGCCTGACCTCGGCAACCCGCCAGTGCGCAAAGCGCAGCCATTAAAAATAGAAATTTACTCTTCATAATTTTTAAGTTTTTTGTTTCTGTTTTCGTGATTCGTTAATACAAAGATAGTGAAAAAAAAGAGTTCACAAAGCCCTCACAGCGATTTTAAGTCTGTGCCCCGAGGGCAAAATGGGACTTTCCACCTATTTTTTTACTCTGCACGAGTATTTTTTCAAAAAAATACATATCTTTGTAGCGTTGCTCTAATTTGGAGAGGTAGGGCATAAGCCAACCTCTAAGAACGCTGAGTAACCCAAAACAAGCGAAAATTACACAAAGCAAAACACATTTAATTAATTCCAAACAATTTCAAAGTTATGAAAAAACTTTTTATGATTTTGTCGGTTGTAGGCGTTATGAGCCTTGCAACTGCTAATGTATTCGCACAGGAGCCCGAGGCTGCTGCTACCGAGGAAGTTGTTGCAGCTGAGGAGGCTGTGGCAGAGGAGGCTGCTCCCGCTATCGACGAAGAGACTGAGGTTGCAGGCGTTCCCTTCCACCAGGCACTCAAACAGAAATTCATCGAGGGTGGTGTATTCTGGATGACCCCCGTATTGCTCTGCTTGATCATCGGTTTGGCAGTTGCTATTGAGCGTATCCTCTACCTCTCGTTCTCGAAAATCAACACCAAGAAGTTCATCGCTGAGTTCGAGGCTGCTCTCAACGAGGGTGGTATCGAGGCTGCAAAAGAGGTTGCTCGCAACACCAAAGGTCCCGTTGCAAGCATCTTCTATCAGGGCGCACTTCGTTACAACGAGGGTCTTGATGTAGTTGAGAAAGCAGTTGCATCCTACGGTTCGGTACAGAACGGTTTGATGGAGAGTGGTTTGAGCTGGATCAACCTTTTCATCGCTCTTTCGCCTTCGTTGGGCTTTATGGGTACCGTTGTTGGTATGATTGAGGCGTTCGACCAGATTCAGGCAGCAGGTGAGGTTTCGGCTACCCTCGTTGCAGGTGGTATCAAGGTTGCACTTTTGACTACCCTCGCAGGTCTTATCTCAGCAGTTATTCTTCAGTTGTTCTACAACTACATCCTCAACCTCATCGACGGTTCGGTTGTTGAGTTGGAGGACTCTTCGATCACTTTGGTTGACATTTTGACCGCTTATAGCAAGAAATAAGTTACCCACTAAATATACGCTTTTAGAATATGAAATGGGTTAAATATGTAGAATATGCGCTCTTTGCGGCAACCATCGTTTGCTTCGCATCGCTCTTCTTCCTGCCTCAGGTGCAGCATATGGGCGATATGCACGCAGACTGCAACTGGATGCTCGTATGGACATACGCGATCGTGGGCATTGGTCTTATTGCCGCACTGATTTCGCCTGTAAAGAATTTGTTTACCACCCCCAAAGCTGCTGTTAAAGCATTGGTAGGTCTTGTGGTTGCTGTCGCTGTTCTTGGTGGTTGCTACGCTCTTTCGAGCGCTGCTCCCGTGCCTAACTCGGCAGGTGGTTTCTTTGAGGACGCTTTTGAGCTCAAATTTACCGATACCGTAATCTACCTTGCATACTTGGTAGCAGGTGTTAGCATCCTCTCGATTCTCGTTGGTGAGATTCGCAACGCTATCAAATAGTTTACTACCATATTAAAAAAAGGATTGTAATATGGCAAAAAAGACACCGGAGATCAATGCGAGTTCAATGGCGGATGTAGCATTCTTGCTCCTTATCTTCTTCCTTGTTGCAACCACAATGGACATCGATTCGGGTCTGAACCGAGTACTCCCCCCTTGGAGTGAGAAGCAGACCGAGGCACCCGACATTAAGGAGCGAAACCTTATGTTGGTGCATGTGAACAAGTATGACCAGATTGCGGTACAGGGCGAGTTGGTTCAGGTGAGCCAGCTCAAAGATAGGGCGAAAGAGTGGGTCCTCAACCGTGAGAACGACAAAAATCTCCCCGAGAAAAAGAAAGAAGAGATTGACATCATCGGTGCGTATGAGGTTAGTCAGGGCGTCATCTCGCTCCAAAACGACCGAGGTACAAGCTATGAGATGTATATCAAAGTGCAGAATGAACTTACTCGTGCCTTCAACGAGATTCGTGATGAGTTGAGCAAAGCCCACTTCGGTAGGGTCTTCGCCGACCTCGAAAAAGTACAGCAGGACGCTATTGCTAAGGCTGTGCCTATGAAGATCTCGGAGGCTGAGCCCCAAAACATTAAGTAGTATGCCAGTAATTAGGAAAAAAGAGAAAAAGGAGATTGGTCAGATTTCGACCTCTTCGCTCCCCGACATCGTCTTTATGATTCTCTTCTTCTTCATGGTATCTACTTCGATGAAGGAGAC
>JAGCJH010000023.1 GCA_017648105.1 Tidjanibacter sp. | reverse complement strand
TGACTCAGACGCTCTGTCGTTCGAGATCTGCGCCCGCAACGGTTTCCGTGAGGCTACTCCCAAGTGTCAGCCCGTAATTAAAGAGCCCATTATGAAGGTGGAGGTTGTAACTCCCGAGGAGTATATGGGTGACATCATCGGCGACCTGAACAAACGTCGTGGCCAGATTGAGGGCACCGAGAGCAAAGGTGTGGCAACCGCAATCAAAGCCAAAGTGCCCCTGTCGGGTATGTTCGGCTATGTGACCGTGTTGCGTACCCTTTCGTCGGGCCGTGCAACCTCGACTATGGAGTTCTCGCACTACGATGAGGTACCCCAGAATGTTGCCAAAGATGTTATCGAGAAATGCGGTGGCAAAAAACAAGAATTGGAATAAAAGAATAAATAACAATGAGTCAGAAAATTAGAATCAAACTCGAATCTTACGATCACAACTTGGTTGATAAATCGGCTGAGAAAATCGTAAAAACTGTGAAAAGCACAGGCGCAGTAGTAAGCGGTCCTATTCCACTTCCTACCCAGAAAAAGATTTTCACTGTAAACCGCTCGACCTTCGTTAACAAGAAAGCACGCGAGCAGTTCCAGCTCTGCACCTTCAAGAGGATTCTTGATATTTACTCCTCGACTCCCAAGACTATCGACGCTCTGATGAAATTGGAGTTGCCCTCTGGTGTTGAGGTAAACATCAAAGTCTGATTGCAGAACTGACTCACAAAATAAAGGGTTCCTCGTGATACCTATAATGTAATAGCGCGCGCACGAGGAACACTTTTGAGTGGGACACAAAAGTATGTAAGGAAACAACTTTACACACAAATACAAAACACAACTTTTTTTAACAAACAACAAGTAATTAAAGACAGGTTAAAATGTCAGGACTTATTGGAAAAAAAATCGGAATGACTTCCGTTTTCAGTGCCGAGGGTAAAAATATACCATGCACTGTTATTGAGGCTGGTCCCTGTGTAGTTACGCAAATCAAGAATGAGGAGAAAGATGGTTACTCCGCAGTTCAGATTGCCTATGGCGAGAAGAGTGAAAAGCACACCAGCAAAAGCTTGTTAGGTCACTTTGGCAAGTCGGGTGTTACCCCCAAAGCCAAATTGGTGGAGTTCAAAGAGTTCGCCGAGGAGGTGACTCTGGGTCAGGTACTCACCGCTGCCGACACCTTCGTAGAGGGTGACTGGGTAGATGTAGTGGGTGTATCGAAAGGTAAAGGCTATCAGGGTGTTGTAAAACGCCACGGCTTTGCCGGTGTAGGTGGTCAGACCCACGGTCAGCACAACCGTCAGCGTAAGCCCGGTTCGCTTGGTGCATCGTCCTATCCTTCGCGTGTCTTCAAGGGCAAACGCTTGCCTGGTCAGACTGGCGGTGAGAGGGTTAAGGTTCAGAACCTTAAAGTTCTCAAAGTTATCGCTGAGAACAACTTGATCCTTGTAAAAGGTTCGGTTCCCGGCGCAAAAGGTACTTATGTAATCATTGAAAAGTAGGAGAGGAGAGATGGAACTTACAATTTACACCACCACAGGAACCCAGACCTCGAAGAAAGCAGTTCTTTCGCAGGAGGTCTTCGGCATCGAGCCCAACACTCACGCTATCTACTTGGCTGTAAAGCAGTATTTGGCAGATCAGCGTCAGGGTACCCACAAAGCAAAACAGCGTAATGAGGTAGCTGGCTCGACTCGCAAACTCAAACGACAGAAAGGCACTGGCGGTGCTCGTGCAGGTAGCATCCTTTCGCCTTTGTTCCCCGGCGGCGGTCGCATCTTTGGTCCCGTACCTCGCGACTACAGCTTCAAACTCAACAAGAAGCTCAAATCGCTTGCTCGCCGCAGCGCACTCTCTTTGAAAGCACAGGCAGAGGCTATCACCGTTGTAGAGGATTTCGTTATGGAGACTCCCAAAACCAAATCGTTCGTTGCAATGGCAGAGGCTTTGAACTTGGCTGGTAAGAAGGTATTGCTCGTAGTAGCAGAGACCGACCACAACATTTGCCTCAGCGTACGCAACCTTCCCAAAGTGAAGGTAATGCAGGCAGCCAACCTCAACACCTATGATGTTATGAACGCAGGTGTGATGTTGTTCACCGAGAGCGCATTGGCAAAAGTAAACGAGAATTTCTAATCACTAAAAAACCGAACAGACAATGAATGTAATTATCAAACCCATCTTGACCGAGAAAATGGCAGGTCAGGGCGAGAAACTCGGTCAGTATGGTTTTATCGTTGACCGCAGGGCTAACAAATTGGAGATTCGCGCAGCAGTAGAGCAGATGTATAATGTAGTAGTAGAGAGCGTAAACACCATCAATACCAAAGGTAAGCTCAAAGCTCGCTACACCAAAGCTGGCTACTTGGTAGGTCGCACCAATGCAGTGAAAAAAGCAATCGTAACCTTGAAAGAGGGCGATACTATTGATTTCTACAGTAATATCTAATTAAGAGATGGCAGTAAAAAAGTTTAATCCCGTAACTCCGGGTACAAGACATAAAATCGCAGGTACCTTCACGGATATTACCTGCTCGGTGCCTGAGAAATCGTTGCTCGAGCCCAAAAAGAGCAGCGGTGGTCGTAACCACGCCGGTAAGATGACCGTTCGTTACATCGGTGGTGGTCACAAACAGATGTACCGTGTAATTGACTTCAAACGCGCAAAAGATGGTATGGCTGCAACTGTTGCAACCATCGAGTACGAC
>JAGCJH010000022.1 GCA_017648105.1 Tidjanibacter sp. | reverse complement strand
TTTTACTATTTGCTTTGTGCCTTTCTGTTGGTGCTTATGCCCAATATACCGCCTCTGTTGAGTTTGATTCTCGTGGGGAGTATTGGTGGGGACTTGCCACAGACCTTGGCAGGCTTATGCCTTTCGATGCCGAGAGCACCATCTCGGTTGATCACCGCACGCAGAATTTCAACAACCAGACAACGCCTCTGCTGCTCTCCAACAGGGGACGCTACATTTGGGGCGAGGGTCCTATGGTTTGCTCCATCGCCGATGGTAAGATATCCATCTCCTCACGAGGTGAGATTGTGGAGGGTGTGGCTCCCGAGAAGAGCCTCAGGGGTGCCTATCAGGAGGCGTGTCGCCTCTTCTTTCCCCCTTCGGGTATTACTCCTCCGAGTGAGTTCTTCGTGCAGCCCCAATATAACACTTGGATAGAGCTGACCTACAACCAAAATCAGCAGGATATTATGACCTACGCCAAGGGTATTGTCGAGAATGGCTACCCTACGGGTGTGCTGATGATTGACGACAATTGGCAGAAGTATTATGGCAACTTCGAGTTCCGCCCCGATCGCTTTCCCGATCCCAAAGGTATGATGAAAGAACTCCACGATATGGGTTTCAAGGTTATGTTGTGGATCTGCCCCTTCGTGTCGCCCGATAGTGCCGAGTATAGGGATTTGGCTGCCAAAGGCTATTTGGTTAAGGATGCCCACCGTGATGGTCCTGCCATTGTGGAGTGGTGGAATGGTCACAGTGCTGTCTATGATTTGAGCAACCCTGAGGCGATGGAGTATTTCAAGAGTATCCTTGTGGGTATGCAGGAGGAGTATGGCGTCGATGGCTTCAAATTTGATGCGGGCGACCCCGAACGCTATCTCGAAGGTAGGATAAGACCCTACGACGGTCACTCCTTCGACTGCGACCAGACGGAGTTGTGGGCTAAACTTGGTCTTGAATTTCCCTATAATGAGTTTAGGGCTTGCTGGAAGATGGGTGGACAGCACCTCGTGCAGCGACTTGGCGATAAGGACTACTCGTGGGGAGATGTTGCCAAACTGGTGCCTTCGATGGTGGCAGCAGGACTTATGGGACACCTCTACACTTGCCCCGATATGATTGGTGGCGGTCAGTGGGCGTCGTTCATTGGTGTGGGTGCCGAGAATATTGACCAACGACTTGTTGTGCGCTCGTGCCAGATTCACTCGATGATGCCTATGATGCAGTTCTCGGTGGCTCCTTGGCGCATCCTGAGTGCGGAGAATAATGCCATTTGCAGGAGATATGCCGAGTGGCACCACACCCTCGGTGACTACATTCTCTCATTGGCTGAGGAGAGTGCCAAAACGGGCGCACCCATCGTAAGGCATATGACCTATGAGTTCCCCGATGAGGGCTTTGAGCAGTGTTGGGATCAGTATATGCTGGGAGGTAAATATCTCGTAGCACCTATTATGGGGCCTGAGGATGTGCGCACGGTGAAACTGCCCAAAGGAAAGTGGCGTGACGATCAGGGCAAATTGCACAAGGGTGGCAAGGTGCTGACAATAGATGTGCCCCTTGATAGGTTGCCTTGGTTTGAGAGGGTGAAATAGGAGAGTAGAAAAAAAGAGGAACGAATTGCTCCTCTTTTTTTGTTATCGTTACTCTACCCTGTGCGCTCCGTCGGAGATTACGATGGGGATAATTTCTGGTGCGTGACCATAGCGGTTGGCAAATTTCTCGATTGCAGTGGCGATGAAGTTGTCGTAGAGTTCCTCCTTTACGAGGTTAATGGTGCAGCCACCGAAGCCTCCGCCCATAATTCGAGAGCCACTCACGCCGCACTCTTTGGCAATATCAACGAGCATATCGAGCTCCTCGCAACTCACCTCGTACTCCTTCGAGAGTCCTTCGTGGGTGGCATACATCATCTCGCCCACCTTCTCCAAATCGCCCTCCGAGAGAGCCTCACATACGGTGAGTACCCTCTGCTCCTCGCCAACCACATAGCGAGCACGCTGGTAGTCCTCCGAGGAGATTTCGTTCTTTATGGCGTCGAGTTCATCGAGGGTGATGCCACGCAGGAAGTTGCGACCGAGGTGTTTTGCCACACGCTCACACGAGCTTCGGCGCTCATTGTAGGGCGAGCCTACGAGTTCGTGTTTTACGCACGAGTTGAGCAGAACGAGTCGGTAGCCGTATTTCTCGGTGTCGAGTGGGAAGTAGGCATACTCCATTGTGCGGCAATCGAGCCTTATGAGGTAGCCCTCTTTGCCAAACATAGATGCAAATTGGTCCATAATGCCACACATTACACCGCAATAGTTATGCTCGGTAGCCTGACCGATGAGTGCCAATTCAAGGCGATCGATGTTGTGACCCAGTAGGTCATTGAGCGCAAAGGCAAATGTGCATTCAAAGGCTGCCGAGGAACTCATACCTGCACCTAAGGGTACATTGCCGCAAAATACGGCGTCGAAACCCTCCACACGATAGCCACGCTTGATCATCTCACGGCAGACGCCAAAGATGTAGCAAGCCCAACTGTGGGTGGGTTTATCCTCCTCATTGAGACCGAAAGAGCAGTTCTCGTTCATATCCAACGAGTAGGCATTCACTCTCGATGTGCCGTTGAGCCTGATTGCGCAGAAGATTGCTTTATCTACTGCACCGGGAAATACAAAACCGCCATTGTAGTCGGTGTGCTCACCGATGAGGTTGATGCGACCGGGGCTGGAATAGATTGCAGGTGTCTGTCCAAAAATCTCAATGAATTTTTGACTTACAAGCAAAGAAAGAGTTGTCTGTGTGTTCATATCGTTTAGGTTTAGTTGAAAGTTGGTTGTCATCTCCTATGGTTGGAGAATTGTGTTGTAACGCTCAGGGTCGAGGAGGATGCTCATTGCCTCAGCAAACTCCTTGTCACGATGGGTGTGCCCTACTCGATAGAAGGCATCTGTGCCGTAGAGTTTGCCTGCGAGTGAGGCTTTGATATTTACGGCAAGCAGTTCAAGACTCTCGGTCATACCCTCTTTTTCGGGTTTTACATCTGCTTCCCCCATTGCCTCCACAAGTGAGTCGATAACCTCTTGGGAGATTGTGAACTCCTCGTTGAATTGCTCAAAGGCGGGGTATTTGCTGAGCAACTCCTCACGATTATCCAGAAATAGAGTGCTCACAAAGTCGTTGTAGGCAATCGAGGCGGTTGTGCGGTTGGCATAGGTATAGTTCTTCTCGAAATCGTGGTCGAGGTAGATATCGGGGGTTATGCCACCTCCTCCTGCCACAAGGCGACCATTGCGTAGGGTCTTGAACTTGGGTGCAACGGCAAGCAGAGAGTCACGATAGGTGCGTGAGAGCATACGCTCGGCGTGGTCGAAGTAGTATTCCTTACTCTTGCCCTTCTCATATGGGCGCTGAATGCAACGCCCACTGGGGGTGTAGTAGTGCGAGGTTGTAATTCTTACCGCCGACCCGTCGTCGAGGATTATCTGTTTCTGTACAAGCCCTTTGCCGAATGTTTGGCGTCCGATGATAACCGCCCTGTCGTAGTCTTGCAAAGCACCACTCACAAGCTCACTTGCCGATGCTGAATTCTCATCGACGAGCACCACGAGAGGTTTGGTCATATAGGCACCTTTGCTCTTGGAGTAGTGGTTGTAGGGTTGCTCTTTGCGACCTGCGGTAGTGGTTATGAGCGTCTGCTTGGGCAGGAAGAAACCCGCCATAGAGATAGCCTCCGTCAGCAGTCCTCCACCATTGCCACGCAAATCGAGAATAAGCCCCTCAATCTCCCCGAGCGATGAGAATGCCTGGCGGAACTCTGACATAGTTTGGTCGGCAAAGCGATTGACACGGATGTAGCCTATATTATATAAGGTATAGGCTGCATCGACGGTCTTAATGGGGATTGCTGCACGCTCCAACGAAAGAGTTGTTGGCTCCGAAGTGCCACCCTTACGGATTCCGAGCGTGAGGGTTGTGCCCACCTTGCCACGAATGAGCTCGCTGATGCGCAGGTGGGAAATGCCGATGGCTGTGGTGTCGCCAATGGAGATTATCGCATCGCCCGTCGAGAGTCCAGCCTTATTGGCAGGCGAACCCTCATAGGTGGAGATAACTCTCACGGTATCCCTCACAATGCCAAACTCCACACCGATACCTCCGAAGGAGCCTTCGGTCATCTCCATCTCACGCTTTACCTCCTCGGGAGTAGAGTAGGAGGAGTGTGGGTCGAGGCTTTCGAGCACGGCACTGATAGCCTCGCCAACGAGAGCCTCATTGTCGGGCTCTTCGACATAAAGTGAGTTCAGATAGTAATAGAACGAGCCGAATTTCTCCAACTCGTTCCTGAAATTCTGTCCCTCTGCCGAGCCGAAGCCCAGCAGAAGAACAGCTATCATCGCCCACAATTTTCTCATACGAAATATTGAGCAAGGCTCTCGAAGGCAATCTTCTCCTGTGTGCCCTCCACCATATTCTTGACGGTGGCAACACCCTCTGCTGCTTCGCTCTCGCCCACAATTACAACGAAAGGAATAGCCCTTTTATTGGCATACTCCATCTGTTTTTTCATCTTTGCACTATCGGGGTAGATGTCGCTCGAAACGCCAGCCTCACGGAGCGATGTCAGGAGTTTGCGTGCCACCTTGCGTTCCTCGCCACCGAAGTTGATGAAGAGCACTTTTGTGGTCATCTGTGCCTCCTCGGGGAATAAGCCCAAGTCGAGCATTACATCATAGATGCGGTCGGCACCGAAGGAGATGCCAACACCGCTGGTGTCGGGCAGACCAAAGATGCCTGTAAGGTCGTCGTAGCGACCGCCACCGCAGATGCTACCAATCTGATAGTCCTTTGCCTTAACCTCAAAAATTGCGCCAGTGTAGTAGTTAAGACCACGAGCCAATGAGAGGTCGAGCTCCACTTCGAGGCTGCAACCAACCTCCTCAATCAAGCCCACGAGCTCCTCCATCTCATCCACACCCTTGATGCCAGTAGCGCTCTCGGCAAGGATGGTGCGCAAGGTTGCGAGTTTCTCCTCGGTAGTGCCCGAGAGGGTAAGGATTGGTTTAAGACGCTCGATAGCCTCTTGCTCAATGCCCCTTTCGAGAAGTTCCTTCTCAACATTCTCCAAGCCGATTTTGTCCAACTTGTCGATAGCGACAGTGATATCAATCATCTTGTCGGCGTGACCGATAGCCTCGGCAATACCGAAGAGAATCTTACGGTTATTGAGTTTGAGAACTACATTGATACCGAGTTTGCGGAAGACGCTCTCGACAATCTGCACGAGTTCTGCCTCATAGAGGAGCGAGCGTGAGCCGATAGCATCCACATCGCACTGGTAGAACTCTCTGTAACGACCCTTCTGTGGGCGGTCGGCACGCCATACGGGCTGTACCTGATAGCGCTTGAAGGGGAAAGCAATCTCGCTCTGGTGCTGAACGACAAAGCGTGCGAAAGGCACGGTAAGGTCGTAGCGAAGACCCTTCTCACAAATCTTTGTGGCGAGAGCTGCCGAGGAGCCTGCGAGTTGCTCGGGGGTAACTTTGTCCATAAAGTCGCCCGAGTTGAGAATCTTGAAGAGGAGTTTGTCGCCCTCCTCGCCATATTTACCCATCAGTGTGGAGAGGTTCTCCATTGCGGGTGTTTCAAGTGGGGCGTAACCGTAGGTGCGGAAGACACTCTTGATGGTGTCGAACATATAGTTGCGCCTTGTCATCTCCACAGGCGAAAAGTCCCTGGTTCCCTTTGGAATTGAAGGTTTTTGAGCCATATCTAAATTTTGAAATTTACATTTTGAATTAGTTTTCTACCAGTTTGCGATACTTAACCCTGTGGGGAGTGGTATCGATACCCAGAGCCTTCTTGTGCTCCTCATACTCGGAGTAGGTACCCTCGAAGAATACCACCTTGCCCTCGTCCTCAAACGAGAGGATGTGGGTTGCAACCCTATCGAGGAACCACCTATCGTGGGAGATGACCACCGCACAGCCTGCGAAGTTCTCCAAACCCTCCTCCAATGCACGCAGGGTGTTTACATCAATATCGTTGGTGGGCTCATCGAGAAGGAGTACATTGCCCTCCTCTTTGAGTGCGAGTGCGAGGTGGAGGCGGTTGCGCTCACCACCCGAGAGCACGCCACACTTCTTCTCCTGATCGGCACCGCTGAAATTGAAGCGACCGACATAGGCACGAGCGTTAATCTGGCGGTTGCCGAGCGAAATGAGCTCGCTATTCTGCGAAATAACCTCAAATACGGTCTTCTCTGGGTCGATGCTCTTGTGCTGCTGATCCACATAGGCGAGCTTCACGGTTTCACCAATCTTGAACGAGCCGCTGGTGGGCTGCTCCAATCCCATAATCATACGGAACAGGGTCGTCTTACCCGTACCGTTGGGACCAATAACACCCACAATACCTGCGGGAGGCAGTACGAAGTTCAATCCATCATAGAGCACCCTATCGCCAAAAGCTTTGGTAACATTCTGCGCCTCGATAACCACATTACCCAAGCGGGGACCGTTGGGGATGTAGATTTCGAGTTTCTCCTCCTTCTGCTTCGTATCCTCGTTGAGCATCTTATCGTAGGCACCCAGACGGGCTTTGCTCTTTGCGTGGCGGGCTTTGGGGCTCATACGCACCCACTCCAACTCGCGTTCGAGGGCTTTGCGACGCTTGCTTTCCTGCTTATCCTCCATTGCAAGGCGGGTGGTCTTCTGGTCGAGCCAGCTGGAATAGTTGCCCTTCCAAGGAATACCCTCGCCACGGTCGAGTTCGAGAATCCAACCTGCAACATTGTCGAGGAAATAACGGTCGTGGGTTACGGCGATAACCGTACCTTTGTATTGGTTGAGGTGCTGTTCGAGCCAGTCGATACTCTCTGCATCGAGGTGGTTGGTGGGCTCGTCCAAGAGGAGCACATCGGGCTCCTGCAACAAGAGGCGGCAGAGTGCCACACGCCTACGCTCACCACCCGAAAGGGTGCTCACGAGTCTATCCGACTCGGGGCAGCGCAAGGCATCCATTGCCCTCTCCAACATACTGTCAATCTCCCAACCATTCACGTGATCGATTGCTTCGGTAAGCTCGCCCTGACGCTCGATGAGCTTTGCCATCTCCTCGTCGCTCATAGGCTCGCAGAATTTCAGGTTGATCTCCTCATACTCTTTCAGGAGCGCAACGGTGTGTGCGCAACCTTCCTCTACAATCTCACGCACGGTCTTGGTGTCGTCGAGCTGAGGCTCCTGCTCCAAGTAACCTACCGAGTAACCGGGGGAGAAAACCACCTCACCCTGAAAACTCTTGTCGATACCTGCGATAATTTTCATCAGCGTCGATTTACCCGAGCCGTTAAGACCCACGATACCAATCTTCGCACCATAGAAGAACGAGAGGTAGATGTTGTTGAGGATTTTGCGGTTGTTTGTGAGCACCTTGCTCACACCAACCATTGAGAAAATAATCTTTTCGTCTGCCATTACGGTATTATTGTATTTGTTATTTGCACATTTGGTGCAAAGATACCTATTAAAATTGAGAATTGAAAATTGAGAATTGAGAATTGAGGCAAATGCGAGTAAG
>JAGCJH010000021.1 GCA_017648105.1 Tidjanibacter sp. | reverse complement strand
TGTGGGGCAAAACAGGATCTGTTTCTCCAACCGAAAGCGCAGTGCCCATTACCGTAAATCATATGTTCAGTAATGCTTTGGTGGTGGTTGAACCTGGTGATGGCTTCACTGCCGAGAGTCTTGCCGCATCAAATGTAGAGGTAAAGATTTGCAACATCAAGACCGATGCTTCTATTAACCTTGCAACAGGCGTAGTGTCGGCAAGTGGCGCACCCACTTCGATTACTCCTCTTAACGAGGGTACATATTACCGTGCACTGCTTGTTCCCCAAACTGTCGAGGAGAATGCCCTTATTATCGTTACTGTTGATGGCGTAAACTACACCCTTACCAAAGGCTTTACCTTTAAGGCAAACCACCAGCACCGCTTTACCGTAACCGTAAACAAGGTTAACAATGGAGTGAACATCGGTATTGGCGGTTGGGAGATTGACGAAACCGACAACGGTGGTAGTGCAGAGTAATAACCCTACAACACAAAATCTTTATGAAACGAATATATTTAACCGTAGTTAGTACCGTTCTGCTTTTTGCGGGCTGTACTAACGATTTGGACGAGGGAATGTTAAGACCCTCAACCGAAAAGTCATTTGCGGTGGAGTTGCTTGGCTCCATCAATCAGGTTGCCACCACTCGTGTTAATGACGAGGGCTTTTGTGATGGCGACGGTGTGGGTATCTATGTCGTAAACTACAATGGTGAATCGGCAGGAACTATGCTTGACGAGGGCAACCAAGCCAACAATGTTCGCTATGTTTTTAATGAAACGGAGTATAAATGGACTCCCGATTATCCTGTTTATTACTATGACAAGGTTACGCCCGTAGATATTATTGGTTACTATCCCTATGTGTCGAACATTGATAAGGTGAATGTCTATTCGTTTGAGGTGCAGAAAGACCAATCGACCGATGCTGCCAACGGTTTGATGGGCGGCTATGAGGCGAGTGATTTTTTGTGGGGTAAGGCCGAGAAAATCACCCCTACTGCTTCGCGTGTCAATATCACTTTCCATCACCAAATGGCAGGTGTGCAGGTTGAACTCACTGAGGGTACAGGTTGGAGTGAGAATGAATGGAGTGGCTTGGACAAACAAGTGCTTGTAACCAACACTATCCGCAAAGCCTCAATCGACCTCGCCACGGGTGAAGTAACGCCTATTGGAGAAGTGCCCACAACGGGTACCGTACCTGCTGTGAATAGCGAAGGTTGGAGAGCTGTTGTTGTGCCACAAAGTGTTGGTGCATCAGTTGCTTTGTTCAATATCACTGTTGATGGAACTCCATACATTTTTAGAAAGAGTGAACAGTTTGAGTATGTTTCGGGCAAGTTGCATAAGTTCACTATCGAGGTATCGAAGAAGAGCGCAAGTGGCTTGGAGTTCAAACTCATTGGCGAGGCAATCACTGCTTGGGAGAGCGAAACCATTACCCACGATGGCACAGCTCGAGAGTATGTGGTGATCAATGTACCAGAAGCAAGTCTTGAACAGAGTGCATTGAAGAGCATTCTTGAGGAAATGGGTAAAGATTTCACTAAAATCAAATATGTCAAGATTAATGGAGATATTAACTATCTTGATTTTGATTTTATGCGAGAAGAGATGACATCTCTTACTGGTGTAAATTTGCAAAATTGTACTATTAGCGGAGATCCTGATTCCAAAGACTTTGCTCCTAATACAATACCACACAGAGCATTTTATGACAAAACAATGTTGCAATATTTTATTTACCCGCAAAATATTACTCGCATTGGATATTATGCTTTTTACAAGTGTACAGGTTTAAGAGGGGAACATTCTATTCCGAATAGTGTGTTGTGTGTTGGAGATTCTGCATTTGAAGGCTGTCATAACATCTCAAATTTTAATTTACCAAGGAATTTGGAGATTATAGAACAATTTGCTTTTAGAGGTTGTGGGATTTCTCAATTAACTATTCCTCATTCTGTTAGGATTATAGATAGATATGCGTTCGCTGAGTGTACGGGGCTTGCAAATACAACTCTCATATTGCCCGATGAAGTAGAGTCTATTGGTGAATATGCATTTTTTAGATGCGGATTTATTGGAGCATTGACTATCCCTAATAAGGTAAAAGAATTACCGGGGTGCTGCTTTGATGGCTGTCGTTTTGATGGTCCTCTTAAATTACCTAATGGAATTCAGAAAATAGCCTGCCATTTATCAGGATCTGGAGACTTAGTATTACCCAACTCTTTGGTTTCTTTGACTAGTAGTTTTTCGGGATTCTCAGGTAAATTAGTTTTGCCTGATAACTTAACAGAATTGACTTGTAGTTTTGATCACACTTGTAAGTTTGAAGGTCCAATAGAGATTCCTCAGAGTATTAGGGTGATCCCTAATGGCTTTATGGCAAACAACACACATATAAAAACCGTTATACTTCATTCTGAAATAGAAGAGGTTGGAGGTGCGGCCTTTATGAGGTGTTCACAGTTGCAAAAAGTGATATGCAAGAGCAAAGTGCCACCAAAACTCAATGAGAATAGTTTTACAAGTGAGTATCCCATTCAGGTGGAGGTTCCCGAAGAAGCGCTGTTAAAATATCAGGTAGCAGATGGGTGGAGAGATATGATACCATCTGTATATCGTGATTTTACAGTTGATGTAGAATTGATGCGAGCACTAAATGCCTCTTTTGATAAGAAAACAATTGTGAGAGCACCAAGTGGAATGGGGTGGCACATTGAGTCCAAACCTGAATGGATATCAGTGTCCCCAGAGAGTGGAGATGGTAAGATGGAGATAACTGTAAACTTTGCAGAGATGGCACAAGGCTCCGAGCATAGAACTGGAGAGGTTATACTCAAACTTAATGATTATGATTACAGTGTTTCGTTTGCAGTAGAGCAATATAATTATGAGTATGGCGATGGCGATATGATTGTTAATCAAACTGCGACAAAAGGTGATGGCTTCGATATAGTCTTTATGGGAGATTGTTTCGATGCAAAAGATATTGCAGAGGGTAAATACAAGTCTGCAATGGATGAGGCTATTGAACACCTGTTCGCTGTACAACCATACACGGCATATAGAGACTATTTTAATGTCTATACTATAATAGGACACTCACCTGATAGTGGACTCCCAACAACATATTCTGTAAATAGGGAATCTAAATTTGGGTCTCAATATACAGTGGGGGATTCGGGCGGTTTTCAATTCAAATTAGAAAAAGAAAAATGTTTTGAGTATGCTTGCAAAGTACCTACTATAAACGAATCTAATTTAGACCAAACAGTTGTTGTGCTGATAGAAAACTCAAATTTATGGGGCGGTATTACATATATGTATCCGGACGGCTCGGCCCTTGCTGTTGCTTGTATGATGACTAACGATTTCCCTAATGATTTTAGAGGTGTTGTACAGCATGAGGTCGGAGGTCACGCCATAGGTAAATTGGCAGATGAGTACATCTATCATTCTGATTTTATAGATATGTGTAATTGTAAAGATGGATGTGGACATTCATCAGAATTACTCGCAGGTCACACATTGGGGTGGTATCAGAATGTTTCTTTAAATTCAAACATCTATGAGGTGCCTTGGTCTCACTTGATTTTTGATCCTCAATTTTCGACCTCGGTTGACATGTATGAGGGAGGGTATTTCCACGCTCGTGGAGTATTCCGTTCGGAACCAAATTCTTGTATGAATAATAATATCCCTTATTTCTCTGCAATATCACGAGAGCAGATAGTGAAACGAATAATGCATTGTGCTGGTGAGGAGTATTCATTTGATGAGTTTAAGAAAAATGATGTAGCAGGGATGTCACCTACATTACAAGCAACCAGAAGTTTCTCATCTATGCCAGAGGTTATGACCAATGTAAATCATAATGCTCCTGTGATAATGGAGGGCAGGCCACTAACCAAATAAATGTAAACCAATATGAAAAAGATATTTTATGTTTTGATAGCAGCAACTCTTCTAATAGTTGGCTGCGAGAATAGTGATAATATCCCTGTTATAGATGATGCTGCAATGCGAATAGAGGTATTGCACCCATCAGCAACACGAGCAACAGAAACCTCTTTTGAAGATGGTGATGTAATTGGATTATTTGTAACCGAATATATTGGTGAAACAGCATCTCCATTGCAGATATCGGGCAACTGGGCAAACAATGTTGCCACCACATTTGAGGATGCTTTATGGACTCCTGCAAAGAAAGTCTATTGGAGCGAGAATAAAATGGATGTGTATGGTTATTATCCCTATATGAAGCCCACTTCCATAGATGAACAACTCTGGTCTGTACAACTCGACCAATCAACCCCCGAAACAACAGATGCTTTATCGGGATACGAAGCATCGGATTTCCTTTGGGCAAAGGCAGAGGGTGTGTCGCAGGAAGATGGTGAAGTGCAGTTGCAGTTCAAGCATATATGTAGTAAGTTGGTAGTAAAATTGGTGAGGGGAGAGACCTTTGAAGGTGATTTCCCTGATAATACAGTTGTTTATCTTCATAGTACAGTGCCAACTGCAACCATGGATTTCGAGAAAGGAATTGTATCAAAAGACATCTATGGGGAAGTTACTCCAATTAAGGCCAAGAGACTTTCAAGCGACACCTTTGAGGTCATCTTGATTCCTCAAAGTATACAGAGCCGATTGCCATTTGTAGAGATTGAGATGAATGGCATTGCATATATGACATATGATTTATTCTCATATTTACCAGGTGTGCAATATAGTGTATCCATCACCCTCAATTCATCTCCAGAACAGATTGAAGTGGAAATTGGAGGTAATATTGAAAATTGGGAATAAAATCAACGATAAGTACAAACAAATACTAACCTTAAATAAATGAAGTTATGAAATGGATAGAGGAAATTATAAAAGTTCTGAAACAGAACAACGGAGAAGCTATGCATTATGCAACCATAGCAGAACTTGTTGTGGAAAATAATCCAGAGATTACAGAAACAAATGCAACCCCAAATCAAACTGTTAATCAGTATCTAAACAATAATTCCACCTTGTTTGAAAAGGTTGCCAGGGGCATTTATAAACTAAAAGATGATTCGATTCAAGAAAATGTAGAATATTCAGAGATTCCCGCAGAAGAGATTGACAAAATCCGCCAAGAGGAAAGTAGAAAGTTAATTGTCAAGGCTTATGGCTTACATTGGAAGCGAAATAATGTAGATTGGAAGAAACCTAATGATTTAAAAGTATTGGGGGCCCAAAGCGAAGCTAAAAATGTAAACTTTGCCAAAATGAGAGGCGTCTATATTTTGCACAACGAACAGGAAATAGTTTATGTTGGGCAAGCTATATCGGAAGAAGGAATAGGTAAAAGATTGCGAGAGCATACAAAAGACAGGCTGGCTAATCGATGGAATAAATTCTCTTGGTTTGGATTAGATAGTGTTAATTCTAATGGTGAAATAATTAGGAGTTCAGTGAATGATTTTCAACTCTCAATACAAGGTATTGCAGATGTGTTAGAGGGAATTCTACTTGAAATACTAGAGCCCAGAAGTAATAGACGAGGAGGAAACGGATTTGCTCCAAACAATAAAAATGATAACGGTGATTTGGAGCTTGGAGAATACTCGCAGGTCATAGATGATGCAGTTGAAAAGGAACTCTTTCGCCATATGGTAAACAAGTATTTATCAACCAAATAAATGGTTTTGAGTTGCCTTGCCCACAAGTTTTTAGGCTTGTGGCTGGTCTTTTGAACAATACCCTTGGCAAGCCATACCGCAACATCGAAAATGGCAGTAATTCCCATTTGCTGTTTAGATGACATCTGGAAACAAAAAAACCCTCTGGTTATAAGTTAATATAGCCAGAGGGTTTGAAGTGTTTAGAAGAGATTAGAACGCTTGCTATGAATCTAATAATTACTATTCGGCAAGAATTAAATCTCACAAGAATGCCCCGTTGTATTAATTAGATGTATTCTTTAATACCGTCAATGTTGATAAGTGCAAACTCCAAATGAAAAAAATTTTCATCAATTAAAATATCGTCTTTATCATATTCAAGCTTAATGCGCTGCGGCTTGATGTCTGTATCACTATATTCATAACATTCGTAATCACAATCTGCGTGATGCCAATCGCATTCCCAATCATTAATTGTAACTGGTTTATAGCGTGCATAAACATTGCCGTTGTAAACATAATAAGCACAAGCCGCCTCATCTTCACTCTCACAAGGTCCTTCAACAATTGTGTGATAATGCCAGTGGTCAGTATTACCAAATACACCATTGGTTTCAGGTGTTACAAGATGTTTAATGATTTCAGCCTTCATGGCGTCAATCAAGGTGTCAATCTCTGCTGCAAAAGTTTTAATGTTATTTTCCATAATTAATAACGGTTTAACCAACCTAACCGTAAAGGTCCTATATTATTAAAATTATTATTTTTGTGCGATTTATTAATACTCTATATCCTTTTTGCTACATGTGTATATACGACAAAAAACTTTTTACCATAAATTATCCAACCAATAATTTATAATAAAAATTACTCCTCAAATATTTCAAAAAACCTTATCTCAAAACATAACTACCATAACCAATAATTACATTTCAATAAACCCATTTATTTCCCCAAATGTGTTTACATGTTATATAGTAGATTATTGATTTGTATTCGAGAAAAAGAGAAAAAATTATAAAAAATAGTGAGAATAATAAACAAACAGCTGGGAATAATCTTGCGTATCTATTTGGAACACAATGGTATATGCGTTATTTGCCGTACATAAAAATTTTACAACAAATTTTTCATTGCTTCTGCTATTTGGCTATTTTCGAACGAATCCAAGTAGATTTGGGTGGTGGAAAGGTCGGAATGTCCAAGCGATTCGGATATTAGGGCGATGTTTACGCCCGACCTTTTGAGTACGGTTGCGTAGGTATGGCGAGCTACATAGGTGGTCAGTTTGGTTGGCAATCCCAGATTCTCGCCCCATAATTTAAGTTCACGATTAACCTTTCTCAAAACCTTATTTAATCGGGTTGCAATCTGCACAACGGTTTGATGCTTGGTGCGGTCAAGTATGGGAAACAAATAGTCGCTCTCCGATCTCCCCTGTCCGTACTTGTTGATGATACTTTGTGCTTGTGGTAGCAAGGTGCAGTTCATCTCTTTGCCTGTCTTTTGTCGGCGATAATAGATGCGCCCCGCCACAATATCCGAGCCTTTCAACATCGCAATATCTTTGAAATTGATGCCTGCCGAAAAGTAGGAGAAAAGGAATAAATCTCGTGCAAGTTCGGTGTATGGGGTGTTGGTTGAGGGGAGAGGTGCCTCCATCAGTTTTAAGACATCTTCTTTCAGGATGGCTCGTTTACGGGGCTTCTCTTTGTGCCGACTAATATTGTACCTCAAAAATGGGTTGTTTTTACACACGAACACCCTTTTGTTCATAGCCTTGTTGTAGAGTGCTTTGAGTAGGGCAATTTTCGTAGCAATCGAATTGGGCTTGTTGCCGAGTTGCAAGAGTGCCTCTTCGTAGTCTATTATATATTTGAGGGAAATATCCTCAAAACGGACATTTGCCATACGAAGTCGCTGCAACTGTGTCAGTACAACTTTGTACCTTGCTGCCGAACTCAATTTGCCCTGTCTGCGCAACTGCTCAATAACCCCATTTGTGAACTCGGAGAGGGTTTGTGACGAGGTTGACTTTTCATCATCTAATAGGTCATCAAGCGTTACCTCAATGTCAAATGCTTCGAGCTGCTTTATTCGCTTTTGGTAGGAGTTTATTTTGTCAAATATCTCACATTTAATATGCCCAGATGTGGCGAGTGGCTCCTGTTTCTCGAAGTCCCACTCCGCAATTGGGACTCGTATCCCCGTACTTACATAGCGACTACGCCTATTTATGGTAACACGCAATTGGACAATTGTGGTTTGATTTTTGGCGACTCTCTCTTTGCGACAAAAGGGTTTGATGCTGACACTCATTGCGTTAAGGTATTGTGCAATGAACTTTTCGAGAGTGTTGTGCCATTAAAAATGGTAACACAAATGGCAACACAAACCACCCTTTTCGCCCCGATTTTAGGGTATAAAAAAAGATGGTCACTTTTGTAACCATCTGATTTTAAGAGCCGAAAGCGGGACTCGAACCCGCGACCTTTTCATTACGAGTGAAACGCTCTACCACCTGAGCTATTTCGGCACCCTTCGCCGATGTTGATTCGGCTTTGTGGGCGCAAAGATACAACTTTGAATTGACTACCAAAACATTTTCCCACGAAAATCCACCTATTTTATACCAAGAGGGTAGGGATTGGCATCAACCGACAACAAATAAATATAGTCCTATCTGGGGTGAGGTGGCAGGGAGTGGTTGGATAGAGGGGGTGTAGAGTGGGGGCAACAAAAAACCACCACCCTGCATTGGGTGGCGGTTGTGTTGTTTTCGGTTGGCGGCTTGATTATTTCAAGCGACCGATGAAGCTGTCGATATCACGAGCTTCGAGAGCAGTGTTGTACTCGTCTGCGATGCGCTGGTATGCTTCGAGAGCAGCGGCGTTGTTGCCGAGAGCCTCCTCTACAAGACCGAGTTTCTTCAAGTAGTAGGGTGCGGTGAGCGAGTTTGCACTTGCTGCAACAGCCTTGCGGTAGAGAGCAGCAGCCTTCTGCAAGTCGCCACCATCAGCCACGAGGTCTGCCTGCAAGCCGAGGTTCTGTGCGTTCACAATCTCTGCGGGAGCACCTTTGCTTGCGTCATATTTTGCCAAGTATGCGAGTGCGTTCTCTTTGTCGCCAAGTTTGAGGTAGCACACACCTGCGTAGTGTGCAGCGAGCGAGCCCTGAGGGGTCGAGCCGTAGTTGTCCATAACTTCGAGGAAGCCTGCATAGTTGCCATCGCCATCGAGAGCCACCTGCCACTCCTCGGCATTGAAGTTCTGGATTGCTGCGAACATCTCAACCGAAGCCTTCTCTGCACGGGGCTGAGCGATGAGATACTTGTTTGCGAAATAACCACCGATTACAACGATGATTGCTGCCAAAACCCAAGTTACGAGTTTCTGGTTCTGTTCAAAGAATTTCTCGGTTTTGCTCACGGTCTCGGTTACAACCTCCTCGTAAGCCATCTCCTGTTTTTTGTTGTCTGCCATAGTTTTTATTCTCTTATTTTTTGATTTATACTCTGCGAGTTTGAACTACAAAAGTACACCTTTTTATGTAAAAACAGCAGTATGTGGCGAAAATTTTTCTCCTTTCGCACAAAATTACTACCTTTGAGAGGTCCAAAATAAGATAAAAAGATGAGGCTCGAAAAACTTTCACTGCTCAATTTCAAGAATATCGCCGAGTGCGAAATCCTGCCTGCGGAGGGTATCAACTGCTTTGTGGGCTCCAATGGTGCGGGCAAAACCAATGTTGTGGATGCCATTCACTATCTCTCGATGAGTAAGTCGTCGTTGGCGATGACCGACGGGCAGAGTGTGCGCCACAGTGAGCCTTTCTTTATGCTCGGGGGCGAATATACGACCGATGGCGATATGGGCATCACGGTCACTTGTGCCTACGAAAAGAGCAAGGGTAAGGTGTTGAAATTCTGCGGTAAAGAGTACGAAAGGCTCGCCGATCACATAGGTGTTGTACCTGTGATTATGGTGTCGCCTGCCGATGGTGCACTGGTTGTGGATGCTGCCGAGGAGCGTCGTCGTTGGCTCAACGCCTTCATCTCCCAGCTCGACCACTCGACCCTCGATGCAACGATGCGTTACAATCGTGTGCTTGCCGACCGCAATTCGTTGCTCAAACACTCCGAGTCGCTTCTTCCCGAGTTGCTAGATGTTTTCGATGAGAGGCTTGCTGAGTTGGGCGAGAGGGTAGCGGCTGCAAGGCGTGAGGTTTTGGCAAAACTCGCCCCTATGGTCGAAAGGCTCTATGGCGAGATTGCTGGCGAGAGGGAGCGTGTGGAGCTCTCCTACCGTTCGGAGCTCAATGAGTCGCCAATGCTCGACTTGTTGCGTGCTAACCGCAACAAAGATATGATTTTGGGCTTCACGACCGCAGGTGTCCATCGTGACGATGTGGTGATGACCATTGGTGGCTACCCCCTGCGTAAGTATGGCTCGCAGGGTCAGCAAAAATCCTTCCTTTTGGCACTCAAACTCGCACAATATCTACTCCTGCACGAGCGTGTGGGCGAGAAACCAATCCTTCTGCTCGATGATATCTTCGATAAGCTCGACGAGGAGCGCTTGGGTAGGCTTGCGGCACTCATTTCGGGCGAGGAGTTCGGTCAGGTCTTTATGACCGACTGCAACCGTGAGCGCATTATTTCAGTGCTGAAAGGCTACAATCTCTCGTTCCGCCTCTTCTCGGTGGAGGGTGGTGAAGTGAAAATGGAGGAGGGTGTATGAGGCGCTGTAATCCCACACGCATAGGCGACCTGTGGAGTGGTTTCAAGGATGAGCACCCCACCATTGCCCGCCTCATTGCCGAGGGCTCGGTGCCCGATGTTTGGCGTAGGGTTGCGGGCGATGGGCTTGCCGACGCCACGAAGATTAACTTCGTGCGAGGAACGCTCTTTGTGCAGGTTGGTGCTTCGGTTGTCCGCCACGAAATCTTCCTCAATAGAGAGAACTTCCGCCACGAGATGAACGAAATTCTCGGCGTGGAACTCATCCAGACAATCATTGTGAAATAGCGCTGTGCGCCCCATAGATACAACAATCGCCACCCTGTAAAGGAGTGGCGATTGTCTGTTTTTGTAGCGTATTACCTTACATTATTGTGAGTTTTGCAAACTTTGCAAGGAGTGCTTTTGTGCCGAAGTTGGGGTCTTCGAAAGTGACTGTGATTTTGGTGTCGTTAGTGAGCACTTCAAGGGCAGTGATGCGACCCGTGCCGAAGCGTGCGTGGCTCACTCTCTGCCCTACGGCATATCCCCCTGCCGAACTCACACTCATCGTACCCTCCGACTCGGTGCGCACGCCAATGCTACGCATCTTTGACTTTTCGGGCGTAGTGGTGTGATAGGGAGAGGGGGCTTGGCGCTGAGTGCCATAGTTGGGTTGGGCGGATATTTGGCGACTGCTCTGGAACTCGCGACGCTCCACAACGGTGCGACCGCTGCGCATATCATACCTACGGCGCAGGTCATCAATCTGTCCACGACGCTGCGTGCGCTCTTCCTCTTCGTTCTCCTCCTCGTCGTCGTATTTTGCATCCACATATCGGGGGTCTATCTCTTTGAGGAAACGGCTGGGGCGGCTGAACTCCATACTGCCCCACTTGAAGCGTGTGGCTGCAAAGGTGATGGTCACATCGACCTTTGCACGAGTGAGCGCCACATAGAAGAGGCGTCGCTCCTCCTCGATTTGGTCGGGCGAGGTGAGCGAGATAACACT
This sequence comes from Tidjanibacter sp., assembly GCA_017648105.1. Classification (GTDB taxonomy): domain Bacteria; phylum Bacteroidota; class Bacteroidia; order Bacteroidales; family Rikenellaceae; genus Tidjanibacter. Next base: position 16,793 of record JAGCJH010000021.1, on the reverse strand, counting down.
GGGGAAGAGGTTTTCCTCCAAACCAGTAATAAAAATATGGTCGAACTCCAAACCTTTCGAGGAGTGAACAGTGAGGAGTGTTACCCAGTTGCGCTTCTCGTCGTCACCCTCATCCATATCTGTCAGCAAGGAGATGTTCTGCAACCAAAGGTCGAGCGTGGGCTCCGTAACCTCCTCCTCGCCAGCAACCTCAATGGTGGTGTGGCGATAGTCTTGCATAGAGTTCAGGAGCTCCTCGATATTTTGCAGGGCGCTCTCATTCTCGGGGGTAGGGTTAAGTTTATAGAGCGAGAGGATGCCGCTGCGAGTTACGACCTCCATACCGAGCTCATAGAGGGTCTTGTCGTTACGCAGAAGCGAGAGGGAGGAGATGAGTGAGTAGAAGTCCATAACCTTCTTGCCCATTGTCGCCTGCTCCTCGGGGGTGGCATTTGCCATCACTTCCCAGAGGCTCACACCTTTACTCTGTGCGATTGTGCGAATCTTGTTGATGGTAACATCGCCAATGCCTCGTGCGGGGAAGTTGATGATGCGCAGGAGTGACTCGTCATCTTTTGGATTGACAATGGTCTTGAAATATGCCATCACATCCTTTACCTCCTTGCGGTCGTAGAAGGAGTGACCGCCATAGATGCGGTAGGGGATTGAACGCTTGCGGAGCGCCTCCTCGATGGCTCGTGACTGGGCATTTGTGCGGTAGAGTACGGCGATGTTGCTCCAATCGTCGGAGCCGTCGGCAATGTGTGCAGCACGGATGCCATTTGCAACCATCTGTGCCTCCTCGCCATCGGTGTAGGCACGGAAAATCTTGATTTTCTCTCCACGAGAGTTCTCCGAGAATACACGCTTTTTGATGCGGTGCTGGTTGTGCTCTATGATGCTATTTGCTGCCTCCACGATATTCTGCGTGGAGCGATAGTTCTGTTCGAGTTTGTAGATTTGCGCATTGGGAAAATCCTTCTGGAAGCGAAAGATGTTTTCGATCTTCGCACCTCGGAAGGAGTAGATACTCTGTGCATCATCGCCCACCACGCAGATGTTTGCCGAGCCCGCTGCAAGGTTGCGCACGATGAAATACTGCGCATAGTTGGTGTCTTGATACTCATCCACGAGGATGTAGGGGAACCTCTCACGATACTTTGCCAAGACCTCGGGGTGATCACGAAAGAGGATGTTGGTCAGAAGTAGCAGGTCGTCGAAGTCCATAGAGTTATTTTGGCGACAACGCTGGCAGTAGTTTTTGTAAAGCTGCCAGAATTGGGGCTGACGACGCTTCTTGTCCTCCTCTATGAGTGTGGAGTTTGCCTCGTAGGCTTGGGGTGTCACGAGGTTGTTCTTTGCGAGCGATATGCGTGAGCGTACATCACGAGGCTTATAGACCTCATCGCTGAGCTGCATCTCTTTGATGATACTCTTTATGAGGCGCTCGCTCTGGTCGGTGTCGTAGATTGTGAAGTTGGGCTCAAAACCTGTGTGTGCAACCTCCTCACGCAGGATGCGCAGGAAGATGGAGTGGAAGGTGCCCATCCAGATGTAGCGACTCTTGCGCTCGCCCACCATTGTTGTGATACGCTCTCGCACCTCCTTTGCCGCCTTGTTGGTAAATGTCAGCGCCATAATGTTGTAGGGAGCCACACCTTGCGAAATCATCCACGCAATACGGCAGGTGAGCACCCTTGTTTTGCCAGAGCCAGCACCCGCCACAATGAGCGATGGCGAGGAGTAGTTCCTCACTGCTGCCTCCTGTGCGGGGTTGAGTCCCTGTAATATCTGTATCTCTTCGTTCGTCATTGCTATCTCTCGGTTTTGAGTTTTGAGTTTTGAATTTTGGATTCAAAGGTACTGCTTTTGTGCACCCTCATTTTGCCCCCATCATCATAGATGAAAAGGGCGGCAATCTGCTCCCTCTCGGCAACCTCAAAGGAGCGCTCCTTGCCAAGAGAGATGAACATTGTGCCATAGGCGTCTGCTAATGCACAATTATCCGCCAAGACGGTAGCAGAGAGGAGCGAAGATGTTGTGCTCTCGCCCGTGCGGGGGTTGATGATGTGGGTGTATTTGTTGCCCTCGCTGTCGGTACGGAAATTGCGATAGTTGCCACTTGTAGCCATACCAACCTCCGACACTCTCACAACTGTGGTTATGTGCTCGCCCGTGAGTGAGAAATTGCCCTCAAAGGGCGTTTCGATACCCACACCCCACGCCTCTCCGTAGGGGTTTGTGCCACGACAAAATATCTCGCCACCAATATCCACGAGGTAGTCTGTGCAACCCGTGCTCTCCACCAGTGCGGCAGCCAAATCCACGGTGTAGCCCTTCGCTATGGAGTTGAGGTCTATCTTCACTCGTGGGTCGCTCTTGCGGATAGTTGTACCCTCCACCGAGAGCTTCTCGTAGCCCACAAAGGAGAGGAGTGAATCGATATTGACTTTGTAGTTGGGGTCTTTGCCTGCAAAACCAAACGCCTCCACGAGGGGCTTGATGGTAATGTCGTAGGCGCCATCCGAAATGCGACTCACACCTTGGGCAAGCCTTACGCAGTAGGCGATGTGCTCATCGGCAGTGGTCGTTTCGCCACGATTGATGCGACTCAGTAGGGAACCCTCGGCAAAGATGCTCATCGAAGCATTGGCTGCGTCAAAAAGTGAGTCGAGCCTCTTGGGGAAATTCTCGGGCAGAGAACCTACGGCAGTCACTTGATAGAAGGTGCCAAGTGCCTCACCACGCAGTGTTACAGATGGTTGCGCCTCTTTGTGGGCGGGTTTGCGACGGCAATCCATCACAATGAGCCCCACGATGAGTGCGGCAAGAAGGAGTGGTATGAGATAGTTTGTTCGTTTCATTTTGCAAAGATAGAATTGAGAATTGAGAATTGAAAATTGAGAATTGAGAATTTGCCTTGCGGTTGCCCTCGAAAAACGCACTAAATTGCTAAAAATCACAAAATTTTGCGTGGCAACATTTTGCATTTTGAATTTTATGTGTACCTTTGCGCCACGCTTTGGCGATATTCGGAATAAGGCGGATTCGTCGTAAAGTGGAACATAACTAAATTTTTACAACAATGAGTTATTTGAATGCAGAGAAAAAGCAGGAGCTTTTCGGTCAGTACGGTGCTTCGAAAGTAGATACTGGTTCGCCTGAGAGCCAGGTAGCACTTTTTACCTACCGTATCAACCACCTTACCGAGCACATGAAACAGAACCGTCACGACTACGGCACCCAGCGTGCACTTCTTCGTCTTGTAGGTAAGCGTCGTCAGTTGCTCGACTATCTCAAACGCGTAGACATTGAGCGTTACAGGGCTATCATCAAGGCTCTCGGTATCCGTAAATAGTCTGCTCAGAAAAGAGAAAAGCAAACAGCAAAGGCAATGTTCCGTTATAGGCACTTGCCTTTGCTTTGCGTTTGGAAAACACAATTTTGGATGCAATTATATTAGACGAAAAAACGATGTTGTACAATGAAATCAAGAAGGTAATCAAGCTCGACGCAGAGCGTGAGATTACCATTTCGACTGGCAAGTATGCCAAGCAGGCTGACGGTTCGGTAATCGTTCAGCAGGGTGACACAATGTTGCTCGCTACCGTAGTAGCAGCAAAGGATGCAAAGGACGATTGCGACTTTATGCCTCTCTCGGTTGAGTACCGTGAGAAGTATGCGGCTGCGGGTCGTTTTCCTGGTGGCTTCCTCAAACGCGAGGCACGCCCCTCGGATAGCGAGATTTTGGTAGCAAGGCTTATCGACCGTGCATTGCGCCCCTTGTTCCCCTCGAACTACCACGCAGAGGTGTTCGTTACCGTAAACCTCATTTCGGCTGCTAAGGATATTCAGCCCGATGCACTCGCAGGTTTGGCTGCTTCGGCGGCGCTTGCAGTGTCGGACATTCCCTTTGAGTGCCCCATCTCGGAGGTGAGGGTTGCAAGGGTGAATGGCGAGCTTGTCATCAACCCCACATTTGAGCAGAATCAGAATGCCGATATCGACCTTATGGTCGGTGCGACCTACGACAACATCCTTATGGTTGAGGGTGAGATGAAGGAGGTTAGCGAGGCAGATATGTTGGAGGCTATCAAGTTTGCTCACGAGGCTATCAAACCCCAGTGCTTGGCACAGATTGAGCTTGCAAAAGAGCTCGGCAAAGATGTTAAGAGGGAGTATTGCCACGAGGTAAACGACGAGGAGCTCAAAGCAAAAGTTGTTGCTGAGACCTACGATAAGGCATACGCAATTGCAACCGCAGGTAGCGCAAAACACGAGCGTAGCGAGGCTTTCGAGGCATTGGAGGCTGAGTTCTGCGAGCAGTTCACCGAGGAGGAGTTGGCAGAGAAGAAGGGTATGATTCACCGCTACTTCCACGATGAGGTTATGAAGAAGGCGATGAGGAATATGATTCTCGACGAGGGCAAACGCCTCGATGGTCGTAAGACCGACGAGATTCGCCCCATCTGGTGCGAGGTTGGCGTTCTTCCTTGCGCACACGGCTCGGCTGTTTTCACTCGTGGTGAAACCCAGTCGCTCTCGACCGTAACCCTCGGTACTAAACTCGATGAGAAGATGATTGACGAGGTGCTCACTCAGGGTAGCGAGCAGTTCGTTCTCCACTACAACTTCCCTCCCTTCTCGACCGGCGAGGCTCGCCCCGCACGCAGCCTCTCTCGTCGTGAGATTGGTCACGGCAACTTGGCTTGGAGGGCACTCAAACCTATGGTTCCCGTAGGCGAGGAGAACCCCTATGCTGTGAGGGTAGTGAGCGACATCTTGGAGTCCAACGGTTCGTCGTCGATGGCAACCGTATGTGCAGGTACTTTGGCGCTTATGGATTCGGGCTCGAAGATGATGAAACCCGTTTCGGGTATTGCAATGGGTCTTATCTCGGAGGGCGAGAGGTATGCAATCCTTTCGGATATTCTCGGCGATGAGGACCACTTGGGCGATATGGACTTCAAGGTTACTGGTACCGCAGATGGTATCACCGCAACCCAGATGGATATCAAGGTGGATGGTCTTTCGTATGAGGTGCTTGCAAAAGCATTGGAGCAGGCTCGTCAGGGTCGTATCCACATCCTCGGCAAGCTCACCGAGTGCATCGCTGAGCCCCGTGAGGACTTCCGTCCCTTTGTTCCCCGCATCGTACAGATTGTTATCCCTCAGGATACTATCGGTGCAGTTATCGGTAAGGGTGGCGAGACCATTCAGGACATCCAGAAGACCACTGGCACCACCATCACCATCACTGAGAAGGATGGTAAGGGTATTGTTGATATCTTCGGTACCGATAAGGAGGGTATGGATGCTGCGCTCGCACGCATCAATGGCATCGTAGCTGTTCCCGAGATTGGCGAGGTATATAACGGTAAGGTTAAGACCATTGTGGACTTCGGTGCATTTGTTGAGATTCTCCCCGGTAAGGATGCGCTTTTGCACATCTCCGAGATCGACTACAAACGCTTCGAGACTATGGGCGACACTGGTTTGAATGAGGGCGATATGATTGAGGTTAAGCTCATCGGTAGCGACCCCAAGACCGGCAAGCTCAAACTCTCCCGCAAGGCATTGTTGCCCAAACCCGAGGGTTATGTGGAGCCCGCAGAGCGCCCCGCACGCCCCCGTGGCGAGCACTCGGGCGACCATAAGGGTGGTCACCGCCACGATCGCAGGGATAAAAAATAGTGCCCAGAGGATGTTTTTTCACCCCAAAGGGGTGGGCAAATAGAAAAAAAGCACTACCTTTGTTTGTCGTATAGTGGGTTAGAATGGCTTTTGCCGTGCTAAACCACTATCGGCATAAAGAAACAACCGGTCGAAAACCGAAATTTTAATAACACAATAAACAATAGAAAAACAAGAAACTATGAAAAGATTGGCAACTGTAAGTCTGGTACTTTCGATGGCTGCTATGTTGGTTGGCTGTGGCGAGTGCTATGAGAAAATGCAGAAGAATCAGGACCTCGTACAGGTATCCTGCACCCCCGATGTTCTCACCCTCAAAGGCTCGACCGTAGAGGCTGACATTACTGTAAGCTTCCCCGAGAAATTCTTTGACAGGGAGGCTATTTTGAAGATCACTCCCGTATTTGTGTATGGTGGCGAGGAGATCGCTTGCGCTCCCAAGTATGTACAGGGCGAGGATGTTGTTGGTAACTACACCGCAATCAACCGCCTCGAAGGTGGCTCCTACACCCAGCACATCTCTTTCGAGTTCGATAAAGCAGTGGTTGGTACTTTGGAGTTGCGTGTAGAGGCTAAATGCTTCGACGACTGCAAAGAGACTCCCGACTTCACTCCCTGGGCAACTATCGCTGTTGCAAAAGGTGTGAGCGCTGTTCAGTCGTTCGCTGAGGCTGTTGGTACCGACGCTTGCGACTATACCATTTCGGAGGGCAACTTCGAGCGTAGCTCGGTTAAGAGCGCTGAGGCTGAGATTAAATACCTCATCAACTCGTCGAATGTTCGCAAAAACCAGCTCACTGCTGAGCAGGTAACTCTCTTCAAAGAGTTCGTTGCTGCAAACAGCACCGCAGATCGTACCACCCTCGGTAACATCTATGCTGCTGGTTATGCTTCGCCCGATGGTCCCGAGAAGTTCAACAACAAACTCTCCGAGCAGCGTAGCAAAACTGGTGCTAAGGCTATCCAGAAACAGCTCAAAGGTGTTGAGGGTGTGAACTACGAGATCGCTTCCTATGGCGAGGACTGGGACGGCTTCAAAACTTTGGTTGAGAACTCGGATATCGAGGATAAAGACCTTATCTTGAATGTTCTTCAAATGTATTCGTCGCCCATCGAGCGTGACCAGGAGATTCAGAATATGAGCGCTGTGTTCAAAGTGTTGGCTGAGGAGATTCTTCCCCAGTTGCGTCGCACCCGCTTCACTGTTGATGCTACCTACGCTGGTTTGACCGACGAGGAGATCCTTGAAGCTGCTAAGAAGGGTTGCGACTGCCTCGACGCAGAGCACCTCTTGCACGCTGCAACTCTCACCGATGTTGTAGCTGAGAAGATTGCTATCTATGAGCTCGCAGCTAACAAATATGGCGACACCCGTGCATACAACAACCTCGGTGTTTACAAGGCTGAGGCTGGTGACCTCGCAGGTGCTAAGGCTGCTTTCGAGAAAGCAGAGGCTGAGCCCGCAGTTGCTGGCAACCTCGCAACCGTATCGTTCGCAATGGGCGATATCGAGGGTGCTAAGAACTACCTCAAAGGCGCAAATGCTGAGGCTGTGAAGGCTACTACTGGTGCTGTTGCTCTCGCAGAGGGTAACTATCAGGAGGCTAAGGCTAACCTCAATGGTTACAACCTCGCAGTTGCTGAGCTTTGCGACAACAATATCGAGGGCGCTAAGGCTGCTATCGCTGAGGTTAAGGGTGCAGAGGCAGACTATGTTCGTGCTATCATCGCAAACCGTGAGGGCGACGCTGACAAGGCACTCGCATACTTGAAGAGCGCTGTTGCTGCTAAGGCTGAGTTGAAAGCTCAGGCTCAGAACGACATCGAGTTCTACGAGCTCCTCCAAACCAGCGAGATTTAATCAATCCCCGATGGATACAAAAAAGACCGAGCCTTTTACGGGCTCGGTCTTTTCTTTTGCGTCAAGTGTTAGCCGGCTTTTAAGTTGAGAGTTGAAATTTGTTACCCTGAACTCCCAGTGCTCGCTCCGTCAAAAAACCTCTATCTGCTCTTTGCGGTCGGTTTTGGGTATGTCTTTTGTGGTTGGTTCAAAAAAAATCACTATCTTGCAGTGGATTTACCACCACTAATGAGAATAATTCTAAAAACTATATAGACTATGGAGTATAGCAAAATGCTTGCCGAGTACGGTCCTGCAATGACCGAAGAGGAGGTTGCAAAGGTTGTTGCCGATGCACGAGAGAAATCTGTTCGTAACCAAAATGCAGAGGTCTATAAGCTGTGTTACAGCACCATCGACCTCACAACCCTCACCGAGAAAGACTCTGTGGAGTCGGTGGGTAAGTTTGTGAAGAAGGCGGTGGATTTCCAGACCCATTTCCCTGAGATTCCCAATGTGGCGTCGATCTGCGTATTCCCCCTCTTTGTGGATGTCGTAGGTTTGGGCGTGGAGGGCAGCGATATTGCTGTTACGAGCGTGGCTGGAGGTTTCCCCGCATCGCAGACCTTTATGGAGGTTAAGATGTTGGAGGTGTCGATGGCTGTGGAGAATGGCGCCGATGAGATTGATGTTGTCATCAATGTGGGTCAGATGTTGGAGGGCGACTACGAGCCTATGACCAACGAGATTGCTCTGCTCCGTCAGGAGGCTGGCGAGGACACCGTATTCAAAGTGATTATCGAGAGTGGTGCGCTCCAAACCCCCGAGCTTATCCGTAAGGCGTCGCTCCTTTCGATGTTTGCAGGTGCCGACTTCGTGAAGACCTCGACAGGTAAGATTCCCGTAGCAGCAACTCCCGAGGCGGCTGTTGTGATGTGTACTGCTATTCGTGACTACTACGAGAAGACTGGTCGTAAGGTGGGCTTCAAGGCTGCGGGTGGTATCCGTAGTGCTGAGGAAGCAGCGCTCTTCTACACCATCGTTGAGGAGATTCTCGGTAAGGAGTGGTGCACCCCCGCATTGTGGCGCATTGGTGCGAGCTCGCTTGCAAATGGTCTTATCTCGGCTATCGAAGGCAAAGAGGTTAAATACTTCTAAGGGAGAAAGCACCAATAAATACCATATAAACAAAAAGCGAGCGCTCTTTGCAGCGCTCGCTTTTCTATATATATAAATAGGTGTGCCTACTCAGCAATGAGGATGTAGTTGTTCTTCTTGCCCTTCTGCACGAGGATGTACTTACCTGCAATCAGGTTGTCGCTATTAACCACTGCATAGGGGTCTGCAACTTTCTCCTTATTCATTGACACGCCACCGCCCTGAATGAGTTTGCGGAGCTCGCCCTTCGAGGGGAATACGGGAGCCTTCTCAACGCAGAGCGAGAGGAAATCTACGCCCTCAGCGAGTTCGGTAGCCGAAATCTTATACTGAGGCACGCCCTCAAACACCTGCAAGAAGGTCTGCTCGTCGATGGTTTTGAGCGCCTCGCCAGCATTTGCACCAAAGAGAATGCCACTTGCAGCCACCGCCTTCTCATACTCCTCACGAGAGTGAATCATCACGGTAATCTCCTCTGCGAGTCGTTTTTGGAGCCTCCTCTCGTGGGGTGCTACTTCGTGCTCAGCAATGAGGTTGTCGATGGTCTCCTTGTCGAGGAATGTGAAGATGCGGATGTAGCTTTTTGCGTCCTCATCGCTCACATTCAACCAGAACTGATAGAACTTGTAGGGCGAAGTGTAGCGAGCGTCGAGCCAGATGTTGCCACTCTCGGTTTTGCCAAACTTTGTGCCGTCTGCCTTTTTGATGAGGGGGCAAGTGAGCGCATAAGCGTCGGTCATACCCTTCTTTCTGCGGATAAGCTCCGTACCTGTGGTGATGTTGCCCCACTGGTCGCTACCGCCAAGTTGGAGTTTGCAACCGTAAGCCTCGTAGAGGTGGTAGAAGTCGTAGCCCTGCACGAGCTGGTAGGTAAACGCGGTGAACGACATACCCTCGCCCTCGCCATTGAAGCGCTTTTTAACCGAGTCCTTAGCCATCATATAGTTTACGGTGATGTGCTTGCCTACATCACGGATGAAGTCGAGGAACGAAAACTCCTTCATCCAGTCGTAGTTATTAACCAAGATTGCCGCATTTGCTGCGTCGCTATCGAAGTCGATAAGTTTTGCGAGCTGTGCCTTAATAGCCTCCTGATTGTGGCGCAAGGTAGCCTCGTCCAAGAGATTTCTCTCCTGCGACTTGCCCGAGGGGTCGCCAATCATACCCGTAGCACCACCCACCAAAGCGATAGGTTTGTGACCACAGCGTTGGAGGTGTTTGAGAATCATCACACCAACCAAGTGACCGATGTGCAGCGAGTCCGCAGTGGGGTCAATGCCGAGGTAGGCGGTGGTCATCTCCTTGTTGAGTTGTTCTTCGGTACCGGGCATCATATCCTGAATCATACCCCTCCATTTGAGTTCTTCTACAAAATTTGCCATTTCCTTTGTTCTTATATTTATTTGTTTGCTTTCCTTTTTTTCGCACCTTTTTCACAAAAAGGTGCACCAAAAACTTTTAGGCGACACTATAACTATCCGTTATTCGGCGTCCATCGCCAACTCCTGAATCAGGGTGTTGAGTTCGGGGTTTTTTTCTGCAAGGTAACGCACCTTATCCACTGTCCTATGGGGTAGGTTGTTCTCCTGCGAGATGCTCACTTGTACATCCAAAATGATGCTACCCTCCAAGCCACAGCACTCGCCTAAGAGCGCTGTAATCTCGCTTTGGTTGCGCAGGAGTTCATCACGGATAATATCCGTGCCAACTGACAGCGAGAGGGTGTGACCATTGACAATCGTACCCTTCAAGGCGTGACCCATACGGGGGTGCTCCATCATCATCTTCACCATAAACTTCTCCCATCCGCCCGTAATCTTCTGCTGAGCATAGGGGTCGTAATAGGTAGCCTTCTCCTCCTCTTCCTCGGTAACCTTGCCACTCATAATGTCGCTAATCGAGCCACCGAAAATACTCTTTGCACGAGGCGCTGCGGGAGTAGGGCGGGGTGTTGCGCTCTCCACGGGAGCACTCTCCATAGGCGTTGGCGCAGGGGTGGGTGCTATCGTAGGTGTTGCCTCTGGGGTGGGCGCAGGGCTTTGTGTGGGCACACTCTCCACCTTTGGAGCACTGGGTGTAGGTTGGGGCTCTACGGGCGCCTGAGTGGTGGGGGCTTGTGGTTGATTTACAGTGGTTTGCGTGGTCTGTGCAGGTTGTGCCGAAGCCTCCTTTGTTAGTTGTGGGAGGGTTGGCTCGATTCGGTCAAAAGTTTTTTTTTGACCCATTCCTGCGAGTTTCATCAAGCCCAGCTCAATATGCAGGCGCTGGTTGGTAGCGGTGCGGAAGCCTCCGTCAATCTCGCCGAGAAGTGCTGCGGCACTGAACAGATAGTTCACATCGCACCTTGCACTCTGCTCCTTATAACGCTCCAAAAGTGAGCCCGTAATCTCCAAGAGGTGGAGCGTCTGGGGCTCCTTGCACATCAGCAAGTCACGAAGGTGGGTTGCCAAGCCCGAGGCGAAACTCTGACCCGAAAAACCCTTATTGAGCACCTGGTCGAAGGTTACAAGTGCGCTCTTATAGTCGCCCACAAGCAGGGCGTCGGTAATGCCAAAGTAGGTGTCGTAGTCGAGCACATTGAGGGTTGCCGCAACCTCCTTATACTCCAAATTGCCACCGCAGAACGACACAGCCTTGTCGAACATTGAGAGAGCGTCCCTCATACCACCATCCGCCTTGCGGGCAATCAGGTGCAACGACTCGTCGTCGAACTTCACACCCTCCCTTGTGGCGATGGTTTTCAGGTACTCCACCGTATCCTCGATGCGGATGCGCTGGAAGTCGTAAATTTGGCATCGAGAGAGAATGGTGGGGATTATTTTGTGCTTCTCGGTAGTTGCGAGGATGAAGATTGCGTGGTGTGGGGGCTCTTCGAGGGTTTTGAGGAAGGCGTTGAATGCCGCCTGCGAGAGCATATGTACCTCGTCGATGATATAGACGCTATACTCGCCCACTTGGGGAGGAACCCTCACCTGATCCGTCAAGTCACGGATGTTATCCACGGAGTTGTTCGACGCAGCATCGAGCTCGTGAATAGAGAAACTCCTACCCTCGTCGAAACTCCTGCACGACTCACAAGTGCCACACGCATCGCCTTCTGCTGTGGGATTCAAGCAGTTGATGGTCTTCGCAAAGATGCGGGCGCAGGTGGTCTTACCCACTCCACGAGGTCCGCAGAAGAGGTAGGCGTGCGCAAGCTGCTTGCGTGCAATAGCATTTTTTAGTGTTGTTGTGACGTGCCCCTGACCCACAACAGATTCAAAGGTCTGTGGGCGGTATTTTCGTGCCGAAACAATAAAAGTGTTCTCCATCGCTCTTTTCTTGTGAGGTATAACCTCACAAAGATATTTATAAAAATTGAAAGTTGAAAGTTGAAAGTTGCTTTTGCGACTTTTTGTAAAAAGTCGCCCAAAAATTTTTGAGAGATATTTCGTATCTACCCTCCCCAATTACAACAAAAAGCGCCCCTTGTGGGGCGCAATAGTTATCCATTGACCAGATTTCATTTGCTCAAAATGCTCTGGCTCACTCTCAACTCTCAACTTTGAAAGAGGTGTTCGAGGAGGATTTTCAGACCGATGCAGATGAGGATGATGCCGCCTGCGAGTTCTGCTTTGGATTTGTAGCGGGAGCCGAAGAGGCTGCCAATCTTCACGCCCACAGCCGAGAGGGCAAAGGTTGTGATGCCAATGCAAATGACCGACGACCAGATATCGACACTAAGGAAGGCGAAACCTACACCCACGGCGAGCGCATCAATGCTTGTGGCGACCGCCATAGGGAACATACTGCGCACCGAGAGAGCCTTTTTGTCGCACTCGGTGCACCCCTCAGCCTCCTCTTCTTTACCGAGCGATTCACGAATCATATTGATGCCGATGAGTGCCAAAAGTGCGAAGGCAATCCAGTGGTCGAAGCGCTCAATGGAGCTCCTGAAACTCACGCCCACAAAGTAGCCAATAATGGGCATAAGTGCCTGAAAACCACCAAACCACATACCCACATAAGCACACTTTCCGAGTGGTGTTTTGCCGAGCGTCAGACCCTTGCAAATCGACACAGCAAAGGCATCCATCGAGAGTCCCACAGCAATCAAAAACAGCGTCAAAAAATCCATCGTTCTTCTCTGAAATTATTTGGGGTTAGAAACATTCGGCAGTCCTTTTTGGGGGACTGCCGAAGGGTGTTTGTTAAGCTTCAATTTCTTTGGGATTGGCGCCCCATTTGTTGCTACCAGGTTGGCTGTCCTGGCAGGAATATACAATAACGAAAATCCAACCAATGACGGGGATAAAACTCAACAGCAGCACCCAACCGCTACGACCCGTGTCGTGCATACGGCGCACGCTGGCAGCCAAACTGGGGATGAAGATTACGAGTGAGAAGATTGCGCCAAGCAAGCCCATACCATCCTCGCCAACACCGAGTGTGAGCATATCAACCAAGGACACAGCAATGCTAATAAGCCAGGTGTACAACACGAAGTACCAATACTCTGCACGGCGTGCTCTGCCTTTGAAATCCGCATACTGGCGGAAACACTTTTTGAAGTATTCAAACGAATTCATAGCGTTGGATTTTATTGGGTTAATGTTTTGTGTTACAATACAATATTGATAATCTTACCGGCAACGATGATGACCTTCTTGGGGGTCTTACCCTCGGTATATTTGAGGGTCTGTTCGTCTGCTAAGATGAGCGCCTGAATCTCCTCGGTGGAGATGCCCAATGGGAGTGATTTCTTAAATCGCATCTTGCCATTGAACGATACGGGGTACTCAAATGAGTTCTCAACCAAGAAGTCGGGGTTGAATTCGGGGTAGTGAGCGTCGCACACCGAGCCCTCATTGCCCAAGAGGTGCCAGAGCTCCTCCGAGATGTGGGGTGTGAAGGGCGAGAGGAGCACAGCGAAGGGCTCCAAGATTGCTCGCTTGTTGCACTGACCAAGCTCGTTGAGGCAAATCATAAATGCCGCAATCGAGGTGTTGAACGAGAAATTCTCGATATCCTCCCTGACCTTCTTGATGGTCTTGTGAAGGGTTTTGAGCTCGGCAGGAGTGGGCTCCTCGTCGGTCACAACGAAGTTGCCAGCCTTGTCGAAGAATTTGGACCAGAATCGACGCAAGAACTTGTGAACGCCGTCGATACCGTTAGTATCCCAGGGTTTGCTCTGCTCCAAAGGACCGAGGAACATCTCATACATACGGAGAGTATCTGCGCCGTAGTTATCCACGATGTAGTCGGGATTTACGACATTGAACATACTCTTACTCATCTTCTCGATTGCCCAGCCGCAGACATACTTGCCATCCTCCAAGATGAACTCTGCATCGGCAAAGTCGGGGCGCCAAGCACGGAAGGCGTCGAGGTCGAGGATGTCGTTTTTCACGATGTTTACATCCACGTGAATCTCCTGAGTTTCATACTCTTTGCGCAGACCGAGCGACACGAACTTGTTGGTGCCAACGACACGATATACGAAGTTTGAACGACCCTGAATCATACCCTGATTTACGAGCTTCTTAAAGGGCTCGTCCTCGCAAATATAACCGAGGTCGTAGAGAAATTTGTTCCAGAAACGGGAGTAGATAAGGTGACCCGTTGCGTGCTCAATACCACCCACATAGAGATCCACATTGCGCCAGTATTCGTTAGCCTCGGAGCTTACGAGAGCCTCCGAATTGTGGGGATCCATATAGCGGAGGTAGTATGCCGACGAACCTGCAAAACCAGGCATAGTGCTGGTCTCGTAGGGGTAGCCCTCGGCAGTCTGCCACTTCTCGCTGCGTGCGAGTGGTGGCTCGCCCTCTGCGGTGGGGGTGAACTTCTCAACCTCGGGCAACTCCAAGGGGAGAGCGTCGAGCGAGAGGGGATAGGCAACATCATCCTTATAATATATGGGGAAGGGCTCGCCCCAGTAGCGCTGGCGGCTGAAAATTGCATCCCTCAGGCGGTAGTTTACTTTGCGCTTGCCAAGACCACGAGCCTCAATCTCGTCCCACATACGCTCGATGGCAACCTTCACATCAAGACCATTGATGAAGTCCGAGTTGATGAGTTTGCCCTCTTTGGCATCGTAGGAAGCCTCCTCGACATTGCCACCCTCGACTACGGGAATAATCTCCAAGCCGAAGTGTTTTGCAAATGCCCAGTCACGAGAGTCGTGGGCGGGAACAGCCATAATTGCACCTGTGCCGTAGCCTGCCAACACATAGTCACTCACATAGATAGGAATACGCTTGCCGGTGAAGGGGTTGATTGCATAGGAGCCTGTGAAGACGCCACTCACACGCTTGGTCTCGGCGATGCGCTCCCTCTCCGAGCGTTTCTTGGTAGCCTCCAAGTATGCCTCAACCTCATTTTGGGCGTCGGAGGAAGTGAGCTCCTTAACCCACTCGTGCTCGGGTGCGATAACCATAAAGGTTACGCCGAAAATTGTGTCGGGGCGAGTGGTGAAAATTTCGAGTTTCTTGTCGCTACCCTCGATGTCGAAGAAGACCTGCGCACCTGTACTTTTGCCAATCCAGTTGCGCTGAATCTCTTTGAGCGACTCACTCCATTCGAGCTTGTCAAGACCCTCCAAGAGGCGAGGTGCGTATGCGGTTACACGCAACAACCACTGCTTCATCTTGCGCTGAACAACGGGGTGACCACCACGCTCCGAAAGACCATCCTTAACCTCGTCGTTGGCGAGCACGGTACCCAATGCAGGGCACCAGTTTACCATCGTGTCGGCACGGAATGCGAGGCGGTAGTTGTGCAAAACCTCCTCCCTCTTCTTCTCGCTCCACGAGTTCCACTCCTCGGCAGTGAACGAGAGTTGCTCGGAGCAAGCCACATTCAGACCCTCAGTACCCTTCTCTGCAAAGTGTGCTATGAGTTTTTCGATCTTCTCCGCCTTGCCCAAAGTGTTGTCGTAGTAGTGCGAGAACATTTCGAGGAATGCCCACTGTGTCCATTTGTAATACTCAGGCTCACAGGTGCGTACCTCACGGGACCAGTCGTAGGAGAAGCCGATTTTGTCGAGCTGCGAGCGATAGCGAGTGACATTCTGTTCGGTGGTCACTGCGGGGTGCTGACCAGTCTGGATTGCATACTGCTCTGCGGGCAAACCAAATGCATCGTAGCCCATAGGGTGCAAAACATTGAAGCCACAAAGGCGTTTGTAGCGAGAATAGATATCCGAAGCGATGTAGCCCAGAGGGTGTCCAACGTGGAGTCCCGCACCCGAAGGGTAGGGGAACATATCCAAGACATAAAACTTTGGCTTTGAGCTATCTACCTTCACTTGGTAGGTCTGCTGCTTCTGCCACTCCTGCTGCCACTTGGCTTCGAGTTCTTTGAAGTTGTATTCCATTGTGCGGTATGTTAAATTTTGAAATTTCTTTGAAAATTCTTAAAACTTTGAACTACAAAGATAAGCATATTTGTTGTTACATCCACCTGTTGATAAAAAGTTTTTTGTAAGTTGTAGATTGTTAGGCGTTTGCGTAGGTGTTAAATTAGTGTTAATAAGTTGCAAAAATAGTTTTGAAAAAACCATAAGAAAAAAGAATAAGGCAAGGGGGCGAAAAGGGGCTAAAATGCTGAAAAATGGGGGTAAAACGAGGTGAAAAAATCTCTATATATATTGTAGTTCCAAAAAAAAGCCTTATCTTTGCCAGCCCAAATTAGGGAAACGAGATGTTCCCTATGGGAAACGAGAATTAAAGTTTAACAAAACAAAGGACTAAAAAACAGTAAAATGCCTACTATTCAACAGTTAGTACGAAAAGGCAGGGTGCAGTTGGAGATGAAGAGTAAATCTCCCGCCCTCGACGCTTGTCCTCAGAGGCGTGGCGTGTGCGTGCGTGTTTACACCACCACCCCCAAGAAGCCTAACTCGGCAATGCGTAAAGTAGCTCGTGTGAAACTCACCAACCAGAAAGAGGTGAATGCCTACATCCCTGGCGAGGGTCACAACTTGCAGGAACACTCAATCGTTTTGGTGCGCGGTGGTCGTGTGAAAGACCTCCCCGGTGTACGTTACCACATCGTTCGCGGTACTTTGGATACTGCAGGTGTTGCCAACCGTTCACAGCGTGGTTCTAAATACGGTGCTAAACTTCCCAAGGCCAAGAAG
>JAGCJH010000020.1 GCA_017648105.1 Tidjanibacter sp. | reverse complement strand
CGTTCCCGATGGCACATTGTTTATCGACGGCCACGATGTAAACGATGTTGCCATCCACGACCTGCGGGCCGGCTGCGCATATGTTCCCCAGGATAACTTCCTGTTCTCCGACACAATCGAGAACAACATCCGACTCGGCAACAGCACTGCAACTATGGAGCAGGTCGAAATGGCAGCACGCATTGCCAACGCCCACGACTTCATCACTGCCTCTGCGGAGGGCTACCAGACCAACATTGGCGAGCGTGGCACCAAGCTCTCGGGCGGTCAGCGTCAGCGCCTTAGCATTGCTCGTGCGGTGCTCAAAAACCCCGACATCCTCATTCTCGATGAGGCAACCAGCGCCCTCGATACGGAGAGCGAGAAACTCGTGCAGGAGGCTCTCGAAAAACTCCTTGCGGGTCGTACCTCGGTGGTCATTGCCCACCGCCTGAGCACAATCAAAAATGCCGACAAAATCATCGTCATCGATGAGGGTAAAATTGCCGAGGTTGGCACCCACACAGAACTTCTCGCCAAGGGTGGCATCTACTCCAAACTCGTGGCGCTCCAACAAGTAAACTAACAACCAATCAAGAAAAAGAATATGAAATTACAAGCAAGAATTCTCATACTCCTCACTGCTGCCATCGCATTTGTGGGCTGCGACGCACCCAAATCGCCCGTCGATGGTTCCCTATCGGGCATCAAGGGAGAGAGTAATAAAATCTACTACACATCACAAAGCAATGTGATTGTCAATCCCGTAGGTGCGGAGGACTGGGGTGTGAGCATTACCGAGAACACCAATATCGACGGCGTTGGTTGCATCTGTTTTAGTGGCGATGTAACCATCATTCCCGAGGGAGCGTTCGAGATGAATTCTGACCTCACAAGCATACTTCTCCCCTCCACACTTGTAACTATTGGCGAGCGAGCATTTATGAACTGCGCAAGACTCACGGAGATTACAATCCCCGACAGCGTTATTTCCATTGGCGCCTCCGCATTCACAGGCTGCGTGGCACTCCAAAGCGTATCGCTCGGCAACGGTCTGCGCTCCATTGGCGACAACGCCTTTGCAGCCTGCCAGTCACTCCTTGCGATTGACATTCCCGAGGGTATCGAGGAGATTGGCAAAAACGCCATCCCTGCGAACACATCCTACACCCTACCCTCCGAATTTATCATCACTTACCGCACAACCGACTCACAGATCATCCCCATTAGCGAGTTCAGTTCGTGGGCAGAATCTTTGGGCGTGGATTACATCGTAAGCCACACATTCAAAAATGGCGAGGGAAAAATTGTCTTCAACAAGCGCCTTACACAAGTGGGCTTCAACTATGTTGAGAGCTACACCTCCTATGGTGACACACTACTGGAAGTCACCATTCCCGAGAGCGTTACAATTATTACAAGTAGCGCCTTTGCGAATTGCTACTACCTCCAAAAAATCAACTTCCCCACAGGGCTCACCGAGATAGGTTACGCAGCCTTCTATGGATGCCACTCACTCACCGAGGCAACCATTCCTCAGGGTGTAAAGGAGATTGAGGGCTACGCCTTTGAAGGCTGTTCGTCACTCACCAAACTCACCATCGAAAATGGTGTGGAGGTCATCAGGGAGCGTGCCTTCGAGGGTTGCACAAAGCTTGGCACAGTGGTCATCCCCGAGAGCGTCACAAATATTGAGCAGTATGCCTTTGCTAACAATATTCTCGAAAACATCGTAATGCCCGAGAAGTTCTACCTCCACTACACCGCCACCGAGCAGCTCTACCTCAATGCCTCGTATAACTACACAGGCAGCAGCACCTACCTCATCCGTCACAACTTTACAGATGGCAAGGGTAGCGCTTGCTTCAATGCGCCTATCGCCAAATTTGGCAACCACTTCCTCTCGGGTCGCAAAGCCCTCACGGGCGTCACCATTCCCGAGAGTGTTACTATGATTGGCGAGCGTGCCCTCTATGAATGTCCCAACATCACAGAGATTACCATTCCTGAGGGTGTTACTAAAATCGGCAAGTGGGCATTTGAGAACTGCACCTCACTCTCGAAGGTCACTCTCATCTCCCCCGTACCTCCCACCGTAGGCAGTAGTGATGATATTTTCAAAAACACCTCTGCAAACCTCCAAATTATCGTGCCCAAAGGCTCAGAGGAGGCATATCGTACCGCCCAAGGTTGGAGCACATACAGCAACCGTATAACCTCCAAATAACCAGAGGTATAAGACAACAAAGTGGCACAAAAAAAGTGGCGTGAGTATTAAAAATGATACCCACGCCACTTTTTATTCATACTATCTATAATGGTAGTCCACTACACTCCTTCTGTCAGTTTGCGCACGAGTTTATAGTTATAGAGAAACTCCTTGGCAAGCACACGAAGTACCGTATAGGCGGGAATTGCCACAAGCATACCCAGCACACCCGAGCAAGTACCCGCAACAAGTGTCACAAGGAAGATTTCCAGAGGGTGGGCATTGACCTGTCGGGAGAAGACCTTAGGCGATACGAAGTAGTTATCAACCATCTGAGCAATCACGATAGTCACACCAATAGCAACTACAACATAGCCGATAGTCATACCCCCTGCGGTCACAAAGGTCAATCCCGAGAGTGCGCTGATGATGAAGCCAATCCAAGGACCAACATAGGGAATAATGTTGAAAACACCCTCCACGAAGCCCACAAAAATCGCATCCTGCAACTCGAAGCCAAACAAAATGAGCACTATCGTAACAACAGTCATCATAATGATAACCTGTATGAGCACACCGATGAAGTAGCGTGAAAGGAGCGAGGAGATGGAGCTCACAGCACGCTTCACATTATCCTCATATTTGGTGGGCGCCACAGCCGTCAGCATACCCATAAACAGACCCTCCTCCTTCATAAAGTAGAAGGCGATAAAAGTAATACTCACAGCCGCCACCACAACGCTACCCGCCACCGAGAAGAGCGACGAGAAGAGTGTTGTCACCGAGCCTCTATTGATCCATTCGCCCAACCACGCAGTAAACATCTCCGTGAGTGAGGAGAGCGAAATCTCCATCTTGAAGTATTTTTCCAAGAAGTGACCAAGCTCTGCCATAGGCTCTTGGAGCGAGGAGAGCATACTTTGGTAGTCGAGGTGTGTGAGTGATGTTACCTTACCCGAAATCAAGGGGATAAGGAGCACAAAGAAGAGTGCAATCGCACACCACACAGCCACCACGCCCACAATAGCCGCCACCCAGCGTGGCAGATTGCGAGAAAATATCTTCACGCTCGCAACCTTCGACACGAGAGGTTGGCACATCAGCGCCAACACACCTGCTACGAGGATGTAGAGCACAATCTCGCCAAAAAACCAAAAGATAGCCACCACCGCAGCAAGTGCAACGAGGCAGAGAATCGATTTGTGTAAATTATTCATACTCGTTTGGGGAAATACAAAGCCTACTTTGTCAATCGTGCGAGTGGCGTTTGGGTGCCTACAACCTTATCGCCAATCTCCACCAAAATCTCACTACCGATGGGCAAGAATACATCCACACGGGAGCCGAACTTAATACAGCCCGACTTGGTATTCTGCTCCACCCTATCGCCCACCTCAGGGTAGCAGACAATCCTGCGGGCAATCCATCCTGCAATCTGTCGGTAGCCCACAGTCGTGCCATTCTCCATCCTCACGGCAACCATTGTGTGCTCATTCTCCGAGGAACTCTTAGGGCGCCAAGCGAGCATAAAGTCGCCATCGTAGTGCCTCTTATAGACCACCTCGCCCGACACAGGAAACCAATTGATATGCACATTGTAGAAGTTCATATAGACCGACATCTGCACACACCTCTCGCAATCCATACCCTCGGGAGCGTCTATCTCCTCGATAACCACCACCTTACCATCGGCAGGGGCAAAGACCCTCTCTGCATCCTTACCCACAATCCTCTCGGGCTCACGGAAGAAGTAGATGAAAAGATGATGCGCCACACAAGGAAGCCATCCACAAGAGCCAGCACCCACCACGCCCAATCATAGAGCAAAGCCGTAGCGGTCACTACGGCAATGATGAGCAGAAAAATTGCGGTGTTGATTTTGATTCCCGCATATCCTTCGGGGTTTATCTTCATAAGCCAAAAATAATCATATAAATGTATGCAAAGGGCATAGCCACAAGGAGCGCATCGAACCTATCGAGGATACCTCCGTGTCCGGGTATCAATTTACCCGAATCCTTCACGCCATACTCCCTCTTAATCATCGACTCCACCAAGTCGCCCAGCACGCCCGCAAGTGCCACAACAGCACCCAGACCACCCCAGAGGTAGATGTTTCCCTCCATCATATAGCCCACAGCCATAGCAAAAGCCACAGCGAAGAGGATACCTCCAAAGAAGCCCTCCCACGACTTTTTGGGCGAAATCGAGGGACACATCTTATGCTTACCTATGGAGCAACCAACCAAGTAGGCAAAAATATCGTTTATCCATACGATGAAGATGATGGAGAGCACCCTTGCAGGGCACCACTCCTCGCCCACAAAGCCCACAAGCATCATAAGCGCCATAGGCACAGCCGTATAGATAAGACCAAAGATAGAGGTTGCAATATTCTCCAAAGGGCGCTCTTTGCCCCTTGTAAGTTCGGCAACGATCACAACAGGAAGAGCAAAAAGTAGCGTAAGGAGCACCACAGGCGAGGGATGCAACACACTATTGCCCACCAACGCCACGCCCAAGCACATAGCAAGCGTGCCCATAGGTTTCACAGTGCCGTCGGTTGCCACCATACGGAAGAGTTCATCCTGTCCCAGCACCACAACAACAGCCGCAACCACCGCCAGAGCCCAAGGCGACAGCAGAGCCGCACCTACTACGACAACGCCCAACAGCGCACCAGCCACTGTCCTAAGCCCCAAATTTTTACCTTTTAGACTCATCTATTCCTTTGTCTAATGTCGAACAATTTATTTTCTTTAACGCCCTTATTGCCATTAAAGACCTTAAAGAAACTATTAACTACACTTTACTCTTTCGCCAAAGATTCTCTCCAAATCCTCGGAGAACACAACCTCTTTTTCGAGCAATAGTTCGGCAAGCTCGGTGAGTCCCTCCTTATGAGTAGTGAGAATCTCGGTTGCCATCTCGAAAGCCTTGTCGATGAGCGCCTTCGACTCCTTATCAATAAGTACAGATGTCTCCTCGCTATATGGTTTCGAGAAGGAGTAGTCGCTCTGACCCGTCGAGTCGTAATAGGAGCGATTGCCAACCTTATCACTCATACCATAGTAGCTAACCATTGCATAGGACATCTTTGTAGCCCTCTCCAAATCGTTGAGTGCACCTGTGGAAATTTCGCCAAAGGTCAGTAGCTCCGAAGCCCTACCGCCCAAGAGCGACGCCATCTCGTGCATCATCTGCTCGGTAGTTGTAATCTGCCTCTCCTCGGGCAAGTACCAAGCAGCACCCAATGCCCTACCTCGGGGAACAATCGTCACTTTCACAAGAGGGTTGGCGTGGCACAACAGCCAACTAACCGTAGCGTGACCCGCCTCGTGGTAGGCGATGGTGCGTTTCTCGGCAGGAGTGATAATCTTGCTCTTCTTCTCCAAACCACCAATGATGCGGTCAACGGCTGCAAGGAAGTCCTCCTTATCCACCGCCTTCTTGTCGTGGCGGGCAGCGATAAGTGCTGCCTCGTTGCAAACATTGGCAATATCCGCACCGCAGAACCCGGGGGTCTGCTTAGCCAGGAATTTCACATCCACATCGTCGGCAAGTTTGAGTTTTTTCAGGTGTACACCGAAGATCTCCTCCCTCTCTTTGAGCTCGGGAAGACCCACATCAATCTGCCTATCAAACCTACCGGCACGCATCAGTGCCTTATCCAAAATATCTACACGGTTGGTCGCCGCAAGGACAATAACACCCGCATTGGTACCAAAGCCATCCATCTCCGTGAGGAGCTGGTTGAGCGTATTTTCCCTCTCGTCATTACCCGAGAAGCCTGCATTCTTACCCCTCGCCCTACCAATAGCGTCAATCTCATCAATAAAGACGATGCAGGGGGCTTTTGCCTTTGCCTGAGCGAACAAGTCCCTCACACGGGATGCACCCACACCCACAAACATCTCTACGAAGTCACTACCGCTAATGGAAAAGAAGGGCACATTTGCCTCGCCAGCCACAGCCTTTGCAAGCAGCGTCTTACCCGTTCCAGGAGGACCTACGAGAAGCGCACCCTTGGGTATCTTACCACCCAACTCACGATACTTTTCGGGCTTGCGGAGAAAATCCACAATCTCCATAATCTCCACCTTCGCCTCCTCCAAGCCTGCTACATCCTTGAAGGTTATACGGTTGGCATTGTCCTTATCATAAACCTGCGCACGGGACTTGCCGACATTCATCACGCCATTCTGCCCCGCAGCACCACGAGATGCCGAGCGGAACATAATGAACATAAAGATGACGAGCACAATCATAGGCAACCACCCAAGCACCTCTTTCCACACATTGGTTGGATACTCATAGGCAGGCACAGGCACCTCCACACCATACTTCTCGCCCACAAGTGCGAGGTCGGTGCGGAAGATATCGGGATTGCCAATGTTGTATGTGAATTGGTATTTATCCTCAGGAATGGTGTTGTAGGCGGGTTTTTGGCGATACTCCGCAGTGGCATCTTTTGTGAGCCAGATGTGGGCGATTTTATCGCCTACCACCTCAATCTTCTGCACATCGCCCTCCACAATCATCTTCTCCAAGCTCTTCCAATCGGTCTTCTGAGGACGACCCTCGCCCGTAAAGGAGGGCATAACAAAAAGACCCACAAGAGCCACTATCCAAAAACCATAGAGCCACGAGAGAGGACCTCTGCGTCGCCTCGGTGGCATAGGAGGGCGTGGTGTGCCACCCTCATTCATCCCATTATTATTGGGCTGTTTTTCTGTATTGTTATCCATTTCTTTCTTTTGTTTTTTATCTCTCTTTCAACTAATCAGTAACGCAACCACACAGCCTTTTAGTGTGCAGTTGCCTGTTATAATTTCCAAAAGGTTTTCTACACCTACTCCTCCGACTCGTAGCGGGTTGCAGGGGCGTCTGCCCAGAGCTGTTCGAGGCGGTAGTAGTCACGCAGAGGTGTGAGGAATATGTGTACCATCACATCCACATAATCCACTGCAATCCAAGCAGCATTGGTCTTACCCTCCACCCTGCGAGGTTTCTCACCAAGTTTCTCCTCCAAGTGCTCCACGATACCATCGGCGATGGAGTCCACCTGAGTAGTCGAGTCAGCATTACACACCACAAACGCATCACAAATCGTACCCTCCAACTCACTCAAATCGAGCGATACGATGTTGTGACCCTTTTTGTCCTGAATAGCCTCAACGATATTGTCAATAAGTTTCTGTGTCATAGTCTGTTTATTATTGTTTTGTTATACTCTATTTTTCTACGAAAAATTGGAACTACAAATTTACGCTTTCTTTGCTTTTTACCACACTTTGAATGGCATTTTTTTCTCCACGCACTCCATAATTGTTTCACGCAGAGCTGTCACGAGCGTCTCCTTTGCGTAGGTGCGACGTACGCCAACCACAATTTTGCGTGATGCGGCACCTCGTGCAAGCATCTTCACCCTACCCTGCAATGCCTCGGGGATGTAGGGCAGCGCCATCTCGGGGATGATTGTGAGCATAGAGGTCGTATCGACAATCCTCATCACCGTTTCGAGTGAGCCACTTTGGAGTGTATAGGGAAGCTCGCTAAGCCTATTGGAGCCACAAATCTCAATAATCTGATCCCTCAGGCAGTGACCCTCCGAAAGCAGAATGAGGTCTTTGCCATAGATATCTTCAATGCGTAGGTTGGTGCGTGCCGAGAGTGGGTTTTCAGGCGACACATAGGCATAGAACCTATCATCAAAGAGCTCCTGCTCGGTGATGCGGTCGGGGCAGGTGCCACCCGCCAGCAGTGCAGCATCCAGTTCGTCGCTATCCATCGCACGGATAATGTCGGGGGTAATCATCTCCCTGATTTCGAGTTCCACATTGGGATACTTCTCGCCAAAGCGGTGGACAAAACGGGGTAGCAAATATGGTGCAATAGTGGGTATTACGCCCAATCGCAACTTACCCGAGATGCTACCTTTGAGCTCCGCAACGCACTCTTTCACATTATTATATGCCAGCAGAGCCTCCCTTGCACGCTCAATAACAAGCGCTCCCACCTGTGTGGGCACAACGGGTTTCTTGGAGCGATCGAGGAGTACCACACCGAGTTCTTCTTCGAGGTTTTTAATCTGCATACTGAGCGAAGGCTGTGTCACAAAGCACAATTCACTCGCCTTCGAGAAACTCCCGCAGTTGGCAACCGCAAGGAGATATTCAAGTTGGATTATAGTCATAACTTATAATTTTACACAAAAGTATAAAAAAGTTCCCAATATTCCACAAAAAAAGCGCAGACAATCATCTGCGCTTCAAGAGTTTCTCAACACTCTACACCTTCGGTTAGTCCCAAGGGTAGGCTGCAAGGAAGATATCCTTGCCTGCGAGTTTATCTTTCACAGCCACCAAATCGGAGAGCTTCACATCGCCCACGATATAATTCCACTCGGAGGAGGTATAGCGCTCCCTAACCTTCGAGAAGTGAATGAGGGTGGCATCTTCCTCGGTGCGATAGCGGTAGTAGATGCGGTACTCAACATCGTTGGTTGCATAGACCTTCGAGGAGGAGTTCATACGCTTATACTCATAGCGGTAGTCGTACCTGCAAGCCGTAATGTCGCTCAGCACGGCAGCACCCGTAGGATGACCGCCCGCACCCCTACCAAACATAAATTGCTTATAATAATAGCGACCTTTGATAACCACGCCATTAAACTCATCCTCAACACTATAAATATATTTATCGTGCGAAATAAGCTGAGGCACAACCCAGAGATAGACACCTCCATCGGGGCGTTTCTCCATGTGACCCACGAGTTTAATTCGCCTCTGTTTCTCCTCAGCAAAACGAATATCGGCATCGTTCATTGTCGAGATACCGTAGCGGAAAATCTGCTCAGGAGCAACATAGATACCAAAGGCGTGGATGGTCAAAATCACGAGCTTAAAGAGCGAATCCCAGCCATCGAAATCGAGCGAGGGGTCACTCTCGGCAAAGCCCAACTCCTGCGCCAATTTCAGTGCCGAAGCGTAATCCATCTTCTCGTTAAAAATCTTCGAGAGCACGAAGTTCGACGAGCCATTCAGAATACCCTTCACACTCACAAGCAGGTCGTTGTCGTAATACTCCTCCAAGTTACGAATAACGGGGATACTACCACACGCCGACGCATCATAGAGGAAAGGTGTCGAGGTCTGCTTGCCGAGCTCAATGAGTTCGGGCAGGTGATATGCAAGCATCTTCTTGTTGCCACTTACCACGGGCAGGTGCTGTTCGAGCGAACGACGCACAATGCCGTATGCCGCCTCTGCATCATCAATCAACTCCACAATCATATTGATTTCGGGGTCGGAGAAGATGTCGTCGGCAGAGTCCGTAAATTCTGCCACCACACCTCTATCTTTCGAGAGGTCACGCACACAAATGCGTTTGATTTTGATATCCTTACCTTCAACAGCGTCCAGCACATCATACAATCCACGACCCACGCTGCCAAAGCCAAATAAGCCTATGTTGATCTCTTT
>JAGCJH010000019.1 GCA_017648105.1 Tidjanibacter sp. | reverse complement strand
GAGTCTCGTTAGCAGCATAAACAACCTTCTTTACAGGTAATTTTGCGTGGTTAGGGTTCTTGATGTTGAACTTAACCTTGTATGGAGAGTACGACTCGTAAGCAGTTACTACGAGCTCTGGCTCTGGCAATGTGTACTCAGGCAAGGTGAAGGTGATATGCTGGAATGCCTGCTTCGAAACATCGAGAGTCATATCGCCATTCTGCATCTTGCCAGGAACAGCATTTACGATTACATGATACTTCATACCTGCCTGAACATCGTAGAGAATCTCCTCCAAGTTCATTACGGTAGTCTCGTAATAAGGGTAGATGCTCAAGTATGGAGCAAGCTCAGTTGTTGTGAGCCACTGCAAGAGGCTTGGGTCGTTGTTTACAAACTTCAAGAGATCGGTATAACCTGCACCAACCTCACTTGTCTGTGGAACAATGGTTACGAAATATGCAAAAGTGTCGCCTGTTGGGGTGAAGGTAATTTTACCACCATCGGTCTTCAAGCCCGAAGTGTTGATAGTTACCGAACCTGTCTCGAACTTCTCAGGCTCTGGAAGACGGAACTCAATCTTTCTCCACCAAGCGCCCTCGTACCAGAACTTATCGAAATCGATGTTGGTGTCATTGCCACCACCTACGCCCGGCATAGGAAGCTCGCCCGGTTCACGGTCGCCACCTGCCTCCTTCTGGTAAGCAGCATAGTCGTAAGGATACCAATACCAACCTGGACCCCACTGATAGTCAATCATTGGGTGCTTGTGACCGCAATCGCCGTTAGTGATGTGCTCAACATACTCCTCGCCATCCAGTTTGTGAATGTAAGGGCAATCAGCGTAATCAACCTCCGACATCATAAGCACGAGTGGCTCACCTGGCTGGAAGTGCTGGTAGTACTGTGTTGGAGCAGCCTCACCAGTCGAAACCTTAGGGTCGTTTGGAGCGCACTCCTCGTACTTTACAGTACCGTCAGGGTTGTAACCTGCGAAGTAGTAGTAAGCAATCTCACCCTTCTCGTTACGCTGGTAAGCGTTCTCGTGGGTAATCATAAGGACAGTATCACGAGCGATAAGCGATGCAGGGTAAACCTGGTCGTTGCTGTGCAACTTTGCAGGGATTGGAGCCTGACCGTAGTACTCGAGCATTGCGATATTTGCGATACCCCACTTGATGCGCTTGCCCTTGAGCTGTGGAGGGAAGTTTACAACAACCTCTGCACCATCAGCCATTCTACGCTTTACATAAACATAGTCGTCAGCATAGTCGTTTGGAGTAGTGAACTGTGCTGTAAACAACTCGCCATTGTTGTAGAACTCGGTGTCCGAGATAGTTGCTACAATGTAAACGGTGAAGGTCTTACCAAGGTCAAGACCGTCGTCGCCAGTGAGAGTAAGCATTGATGTGTTGCCATCAACCTTGCTACCGCTACGGAATACCATCATTGCATTTGCAGGAGCGTTCTCGCCCTCAGCAACAACCTTGTAGCCAATCGAAGTCAACTTCTTTGCGTTGAGAGGAATCTCAACCTTCAAAGCGTTGATAACATTAGGCTCACCAACCTCCAATACAGGAGGTCCTTTGTAATCGTCACCCTGATCAGGGGTACACGCAGTCATCAATGCGCTGCCCGCAAAGAGCATCGCTACGATAACCATCATCTTAGTGAAAAAGTTTTTCATAAAAAAGTTATTTAAAAGTTTGAAATGAAATTTCAATAATTTGGGCGCAAGATACGAATAATTTTTGAAAAATTTTATGTTTTTTGTCGTTTTTTCGTCGTGTATATGCGTATTATGCATACACGCAAGAGAAGGTCGGTTGTTTGGGGAATAAATATGCCGAAAAATAGGAATAAAAAAGAGTTGGGCAAAATGCCCAACTCTTGGCTGTAAGCTGTCAACCCAGCTCTCAACTCTCAACTATTTCTTGTACTCCTCAACGCCCTTTTTGAGGAAGTCTACAAACTTCTCAACCGAGAGGTCGTAGCCTCGTGGCTCGCCCAAAACCTCTCCGTTTTTGCCCTGCAAAACATAGTAAGGTTGAGCGTTTACGCTGAATCGTGTGAGTGCGTAGTTGGCATTTATCTCACCCAAAGTCTTGAGGGTCTTGCCGCTATCTGTCTTTACCCAATGGCTCTCATCCAACTTCATTTTGTCGTCGGTGTAGAGCGCTACAATCACATACTCGTCACGCAAAATCTGCTGTACGGTAGGGTCGGCCCAAACTCGTGCCTCCATCTCTCGGCAATTCACGCATCCGTGACCCGTAAAGTCGATAAATATCGGCTTTCCAACCTTTGCTGCATATGCCTCGGCCTCCTCCATGTCGAAGAAGCCTTTCAAACCGTGTGGCAAGTGGAGAAAATCTCCATATTTAGGTGCATTTATATCTGCATTACCATTTGAGTGTGAGGTGGTTACTGCTGCACCCTGGCCGATAACGAAGTCCTGCGAAGAGAGTGGTGGCAAGTAGCCCGACAAGCCCTTCAAAGGTGCACCCCACATACCAGGAATCATATATACTACGAATGTGAATACGCCGATAGCCAATGCCAAACGACCCACCGAGAGGTGCTTGACCTCGCTGTCGTGAGCAAACTTAATCTTGCCCAAGAGGTACAAACCGAGCAACGAGAATACCACAATCCAGATGGCGAGATAGATTTCACGGTCGAGCAAATTCCAGTGGTAAACCTGGTCGGCAACGCTGAGGAACTTAAATCCGAGTGCCACCTCGACAAAGCCGAGTACCACCTTCACCGAGTTGAGCCAACCGCCACTCTTTGGCAGCTTCTTCAACATCGAAGGGAAGAATGCAAAGAGGGTGAAAGGCAGTGCAAATGCGGTCGAGAATGCCAACATTGTGATGATTGGCGACCACACCTCACCCGAAGTAGACTTGATAAGCACCGAGCCCACGATAGGACCTGTGCAAGAGAAGGATACAAGCACCAAGGTCAAAGCCATAAAAAAGATACCTCCGATACCGCCCTTGTCCGACTGTGCATCGCTCTTGTTTACGAGTGCGCTTGGCAAGGTAATCTCGAATGCACCGAAGAACGATGCTGCAAAGACCATAAATACCACAAAGAAGATGATATTTGGTACCCAGTGTGTCGCAAGCCAATTGAAGATGTCGGCAGTCACTGCATCACCTCCTGCAACTCGTGTTATAATAATAAGTATAGCAATCGGGAGAGTGTAGAGTGCAATGATGAACAAACCGTACAACGAAGCGTTGATACGACCACGGATAGCCGAGCCGCTATTCTTCATGAAGAACGACACGGTCATAGGCACCATAGGGAATACGCAAGGGGTGAGCAACGCCGCAAAGCCCCACAAAACAGCCTCGATTATGAGCGACCACAACGAGCCTTTGTCGGTACTCTCCTCTGCTGCCTTAACCTCTGCAGCCGGAGCACCCTCGCCGAGAGTAATTGTAACCTCCTCGGTAGTAGGGGAGAGGCACGAGCCTACATTGCACGCCTGATACGAGATTGCAACCTTCACCTCGCCACCCTTCTCGGCCTTGAAGTCCTGCTCGAAGATGGCCTCGTTGTCGTATTGGCCAATCTCCATCATCAGAAGCTCATCCTTCTCGATGTGAGCCTTCGACAATGGGCGAAGAGTGCCCTCTGCGGTAACGCCCTCGCTTGGAGCGAACTCGAAGGTGGTAGGGTTGAACGCCTTTGCAGGGTCGATGGTGTAGATGTGCCAACCCTCGCCAATCTCGGCTTTCAACTCAACAGTGTAGAGTCCGTTGCCCTTGTCGGCTACGGAGTGCTTCCACTTTACAACCTGCTCATTCTGCGCCATTGCCACCATCGGCACCACGCACCAGAGCATCAAAAATAATCTTCTAAACATCTTCATACTATCTAATTTTGAAATCTTACTGCTTTATAAATCTTACGGCTCGCCATTCGTTGCACGAAAGTTCGTTTATCTTCTTCATCTTCAACGACTTCGCCTTTTTGGTGAGTAGTGGTATATCCTCCTCGTAGAAGCCGCTTATAACCAACTCGCCACCCTCTGAGAGAGTCTTGGCGTAGGCCGCCATATCGGCAAGCAGGATGTTGCGG
>JAGCJH010000018.1 GCA_017648105.1 Tidjanibacter sp. | reverse complement strand
AAAGACGAGTCGGTCGCCCACCTTGGGGGTCTTGTCGAACGCCCAGTGACCCACCCAGTCGCCTGCAAGGCAACTGTTGCCACCGATGCGCCACTTCTCCTCGCCCTCCTCGGGGTCGTGAGCGCCCACCACTGCGGGTTTGTAGGGCATCTCCAAGCAGTCGGGCATATGGCACGCAAAGGAGACATTCAGCGTGAGGGTCTTCTCGCCTCCGCCCTCCACGATATCCTCTACGGTTGCTACGAGCGTACCTGTGCGCCAAGTGAAGGCGCTACCTGGTTCGAGGATTATGCGCAGGTGGGGGTGGCGTGCCTTGAAGGCTTTGAGGGTCGCAATCAGAAGATCGACATTGTAACCCTTGCGAGTCATAAGATGACCTCCACCCATATTGAACCACTTGATTTTATCCAGCAGGTGTCCGAACTTCTCCTCCACAGCTTCGAGCGTGGGCACCAAGTCCTCAGCCTGCGACTCACAGAGCGAGTGGAAGTGCAGACCCTCCACGCCCTCGGGGAGCTCGGGGAGCAACTCGGCACGGATGCCCAGACGGCTGGTGGGCGATGCGGGGTTGTAGAGGTCGGTCTCGACGGTCGAATACTCGTGGTTGATGCGTAGACCGCAGGAGATACCATTGAGCATTGCCCTCTGTCCATAGCGCTCCCACTGACCGAGAGAGTTGAAGGTTATGTGGTCGCTGTAACGCATAATCTCCTCCCACTCACTCTCGGAATAGACGGGGGCATAGGTGTGCGCCCTTGCGCCATACTCCTCAAAGACTAATCGAGCCTCGGCAAGCGAACTTGCCGTAGCACCATCGGAGTGCTCACTGAGGATGGGGAAGATGCTCCACATAGCGCTCGCTTTCAGGGCAACGATAATCTCCACGCCCGCCTCACGGCGCACACGGTCAATGACCGCCATATTTTTCAGTAACTCTGCCTCCTCCAAGACATAGCAAGGCGACGGCACGGTGTTGTAGTAATTCAAAATGCAGAATTAAAAATTCAAAATTAGCAAATGCGAGTAAGCCTACTCGCATTTGCCCAATAAATTATCTGTTTGTTATTAGAGCTCCAAATCTACATCGTGCAACTCAACCCAAGGAAGACCCTGAGGACCGAGCTCTGCCAAGAATGGATCGGGATCGAACTCCTCCACATTGTGGACACCAGGCATTACCCACAAGCCCTTAGCGAACATTGCAGCACCGAGAGCAGCAGGCACACCAGTGGTGTAGCTCACAGCCTGAGTGCCAGTCTCCTTATATGCCTCTGCGTGGTCGCAGTTGTTGTAGATATAGTATGTCTTCTCTTTGCCATCTTTGATACCCCTGATGCGGCAACCGATGGAGGTCTCGCCGTGGTAGTTCTCACCGAGGGTCTTGGGATCGGGAAGCACAGCCTTCAAGAACTGGATGGGCACAATCTCCTGACCATTGTACATAATGGGGTCGATGCGAGCCATACCGATGTCCTGAATAACACGCAAGTGGGTGAGGTACTCCTGACCGAAGGTCATCCAGAACCTCGCACGCTTGATGGTGGGGTAGTTGATTACAAGGCTCTCCAACTCCTCGTGGTACAAGAGGTAGCTCTCACGGGGACCGATGTTGGGGTAGTTGAGAGTCTTGTGGATTTCGAGCGAGCCAGTGGTTACCCACTCGCCATTCTCCCAGTAGCGACCGTTCTGAGTGATCTCACGGATGTTGATTTCGGGGTTGAAGTTGGTGGCGAAAGCCTTGCCGTGATTACCTGCGTTGCAATCCACGATGTCGAGGTAGTGAATCTCGTCGAAGTGGTGTTTTGCAGCGTATGCTGTGAAGATTGCCGACACACCTGGGTCGAAACCGCAACCGAGAATAGCGGTAAGACCCGCCTTCTCAAACCTCTCACGGTATGCCCACTGCCACGAATACTCGAAGTGTGCCTCATCAAGGGGCTCGTAGTTTGCGGTGTCGAGGTAGTTTACGCCACACTCCAAGCAGGCATCCATAATGGTGAGGTCCTGATAGGGGAGCGCTACATTGATTACGATGTCGGGGTTGAAGCCACGCATCACACGGCAGAGGTCGGCAACATTGTCGGCATCCACCTGCTCGGTCTTGATCCTATCGCCACCGATGGCTGCTGCAATCTGGTCACATTTGCTTTTTGTACGGCTTGCCAACATAATATCGGTAAATACGGGGTTGGCTGCAACTTTGTGTGCAACAACGGTACCTACGCCGCCTGCACCAATGATGAGTACTCTACACATAGTAATAGTATTCGTTTTTGAGGTTTATATTTTTGTGTGTTTTTTGTCTGTGCAAAATTAGCAACATACAAAGATAGGAAATTATGTTGAAAGTTGAAAGAACAACGGGGATAAAATTGTCAACCGACGACCGACGACCGACAACCGTCAACCGTCAACCGACGACCGACAACCGACGACCGACAACCGACGACCGACGACCGACAACCGACAACCGACAACCGTCAACCGACGACCGACGACCGACAACCGACGACCGACAACCGACGACAGTCAACCGTCAACCGACAACTTGCTTTGCCCTCCCCCAAAAAAAACTTTTCAACTTTCAACTTTCACTTTTTTTATTACCTTTGTGGGAAAATTCCAACTTTTCCAACTATTCAAACAAAATTAACTATGCAGACAGAGAAGGATAAATACCTATTTGGTGTTGTGAAGGTGGGCGATAAGGGGCAGATTGTTATCCCCAAAGAGGCTCGTGAGGTTTTCGGTATCAAGTCGGGCGACTCGCTCATTGTGCTTGGCGATGCGACAAAGGGACTTGCGCTTGTGAAGACTCAGATTTTTGATTCGGCAGTCGAAGAGGTGTTTAAGTAATGCGCTCACAGAGCCCTGCCGACGGTAGTTGCTGTTCTCAAAGGCTTTAAGGGCTCTAAGGGCATTAAGGACTTTAAGGAAATAAACTTTCAACTCTATGAACTCTCGTTATCATTTCATCGACAATCTCAGGTGGGTGACTGTCGTTTTGGTGCTCATCTACCACATTTTCTATAACTACAACGCTCAGGGGGTCTTTGGTGGATTGGGTAGTTTTTGTGCCGAAGGGCAGTGGCAGGACACTATTTGCACGGCACTCTACCCTTGGTTTATGACCCTTATGTTCATCTTGGCGGGTGCTTCGAGTAGGTATGCGCTCCTCCATCGTTCGGTGGAAGAGTTCCGTAAGGAGCGTGTGCGCAAACTCCTTCTGCCCGTCACTGTGGGACTCTTTGTCTTTGGCTGGGTGCTTGGCGTGGTTAATGTCACGGCAGGTGGCGGCTGGGCGCTGATGCCTGCCGATATGCCACTCTTTGTTAAGTACCTCATCGCCTGCGGTAGTGGTACGGGACACCTATGGTTTATCCAAGACCTGCTCGGCTTCTCGCTCCTTCTGCTCTTGGTGCGTAAGGTGTCAGATGCAGAGAGGGTGGATGCGTGGCTTTTGAAACTCTCCGAGAGAAATCTGTGGCTTGTGTTGGTT
This sequence comes from Tidjanibacter sp., assembly GCA_017648105.1. Lineage (GTDB taxonomy): Bacteria > Bacteroidota > Bacteroidia > Bacteroidales > Rikenellaceae > Tidjanibacter. The sequence continues at coordinate 16,878 of JAGCJH010000018.1, read as the reverse complement.
ACAGTATTGCCCCTCTTGTGGGGCGTGTCGCAGACGCATATTGACAATCCCACGGCTGCTCAGGGGCTTCTCAACCTCTACCGCCCCGTATATTACTTTGTGACCTTTCTTTTGGGCTACTATCTCTTCTCGTCGGAGAGGGTGCATAACTTTCTGGCGAAGATGTGGGCGTGGCTTGTAGCACTGGCGGTGGTTGCGGGTGTAGGCTTCTGCTGGGTGTTCTACGGCAAGGACTACACTGCCCCCGATGTGCTCCAAGGTCTGCTCTGCAACCTCTACTGCTGGTCTATGACATTGGCGATGATGGGCATATTCAAGCGCTGGGCGGATAAGACCTCTAAGTTTACCAACTATATGAGTCGCAGTAGCTTTGGTATTTATATTGTGCATATGGCGGTTTGCAGTTGGGCGTGTTGGCTGCTGAAAGGTAGCGCTCTGCCTTTGTGGGCAATCTATGCGCTTGCTCTTATGGCTACGCTCCTCGGCTCGGTGGCAACCTACGAAATTCTCCACCGCATTCCATTCCTCCGTTGGGCAATCTTCGGTATCAAAAAGAGGCGCTAAGGGGAGGGGGGAATGTTGCTAAATTGTTAAAAAACACCCCTCTTGGTCAAAAAAATAGGCGAAGAGTTTGCAAATAAAGATTTTTGCCTTATCTTTGCACCGCTTTTGGATGAAAGCACGATGATTCGCTAGCTCAGCTGGTAGAGCACAGCACTTTTAATGCTGGGGTCCTGGGTTCGAGCCCCAGGCGGATCACCGAAAATTAGGAGTCAAGAAATTGACTCCTTTTTTTATTTTCGGTGATTGATACATACATTCCTCCTAAATCCCCCTTTGACAAAGGGGGACTTTTCGCTTACGCTCATAGAACGAAGAGGCGGAAGACATTAGTCTTCCGCTTTTTTTGTGCCTTGCACTCGGGGCTCAAACCCAGCTTGCCCCCTTATCAATGGGGGAGGGGGGTAGGAGTAAGGTGGAGGCTCGAAAATAAAAGCACCTACTTGGCATAGCCGAGTAGGTGCTTTAACTCCAATTAAGAACTCCCTCTTCCCTTAGTTTTCGGTAAGAACGATGGGAGTATTGCTCTCGATGAGAGAGTAGAGGAGATTCAAATCCACAGGCTGTTCAATGCCACCTTCTGTGTAGTTGAAATTATAAACGGTGCCACTCTCGTCCGTATAGTAGAAGTCGATGCTATCATCCTCCCACGAGAATTGGTACTCATCACGCAAGTTGAGTTCAAACTTGCCATCCGCATTGATGGTGACTACACCGATGCGGGCACCCGTGCGCAGACGCACAAATGCCACAAAGGCATCTTTGGGAATGGGGTGGCGAACACTATTTTTCTCATAATAGATATCGCCCATCATATGCTGAGTATCCACCGAAAATCTCTTCTCCCAGAATACGACTTTCTCGGTCTGCGAGCTGATTACGATGTCGCCATTTGTGGTAATAGCGTTTTTCTTGAAAGGCAGGCGTTTGCGCTCTCCCGTTTGGTCGACTGTGATGTTCGACTCCACTCGTCCGAAGTTGTCGTAGCGAGATGTTGCTAAATCCTTGTTGTGAGCCTCCTCGAAGCCAAACTGAGCCTCTACGGATCGTTCTCTATCTACCGTGTAGATGTAGCGCCCAGCGATTGTCGGGTGCTTGCGTAACTTATCAACCGTGAGGTTGGGGTTGTTTGCTGCCAGCCAGTTTGGATCCAGACGCTCGTAGTCTATGTCGAGCATCGAAGCGTCGATGTAGATTTCAAAATCGGTGCCGAAGTGCTCGCCAAATGGGTGTACGGAGCGACCATCGGAGCCTTTGAAACTGGTGATGTCGAGAAGAATATCAACCTGCTGACCGGGCTTATAGCTGAGCAATACATCATCCACGCTCTCCTCCTGCGAACCATTCACCTCATTGCTCAGAAGTTCCTCGTCTGCGGGGATGGTTGCCACCAAGTTACCTGCGTTGTTGGAGATTTTGATTTGAGGTGCAAAACGATAGGGGCGATAGTGTGACACATCGAAGATTACCGAACGATACTCGTTACCGTCATATTTGTGGTCATACCTTGTAAGGCTGTCACGGGAGAACTCAAATGCGTGGTTGCTCAGGGTGTTGTTGGAAGAGACCCTGACGACATCCTTGTTGTAGGAACTGTTGGTCAGCATATAGATGTTATATGAGCCGTCCTCTTGAAGACCATACTTGAAGCCGTCATTCTCTTTATAGCCGTATGTTCTGAATGCCATAACTCGACCATTGGTACTCCAAGACTCCTCGTTCACCATTGTAACCTCGCCTTCCCAAGCCAAATCCTTAATCTCCTCATACTGATTTGGGTTGTCTTTGAAATAGTCGTCATAGAAGCTCAGATACTTGGTATATACGAGGAACTCATCCTTGCCATTTTGGTGCCACTGCGGAGTGCCAGGGTTTGCTGCGTGGTTGTAGGGGGCATAGGTTCCATCGCTTAGTCGCTCCTCCAAGTTGATTGTGAAGACCATTGGAGCCGCCTTCTTCTGTGGCAAGAGCATATAGTAAAGCACTTCATCCTCTGCGTATTCCGTACCATAGGAGTGCAGACCATTGACAAAAATTCGACGGTGGGCGTTGGCGTGACCACTGAATATCACAGTCTTTGTGATGGTCTCGAAGAACTCGGCTTCGAGGTGTACACTCTCCATATCGGCATCCTCGTGTTTGAGGATAGATTGCATATGTAGGCGGTGTTTGCCGGGGGCGGTCACAGTGTAGGCATACTTGTAATTGATGCCCTCCCAATCGGCACCGAAATAACCCTCCTCACCCTTGATGTAGATGGGTAACTGCTGACCCGACTCGGAACGGATATCCAAGTGATTCACAGAGACAAGTACCGTGAGGGGGAAGAGCTCTTCGGGGCAGGTATCGGGGATGGTGAACATCAGCGTGACATTCTCCTTCGCCACACCATAGACCTGCGAGGAGATCCACGAAGGGGTGAAGTGTTGGGTGCGGATGATGTGGATAGAAACCTTGCGTTGCAACTTGCCGTGCTTGATGAGGAGCGTACCCGTCTGCTGCTCATTGCCTTCATACATTGGATAGAGGCGCAGCGATACGGTACCCTCGCCTGTACGGGTGTCGTAGGTGTTTGTGATGTTGTTGTATGCCACATTATTGTCAATCCAAGTGACGGTAGGAGCTGTGTTGTCGCCCGCACCATTCTTGGTGTATTTATACTGGAAAGACCAGTCCGTACCAGCATAGATATCGCTACTGAGCACATAGCTTGTCTGATCCACCCACAGACTCTCCACTCCGTCGGAAATCTCATTGACCCACTCGTCGATGGAGATCCACGCATTGTTGGATGCAGGCGCTGTAACAGCCTTCTCGAAGCTATCCTGACCATAGGTGAGCATACCCGTAATCTTGATGTTGTAGTGGTGGTTGCGCCTAATCATAAAGTTGCTACCGTCCTCGTTCTGCATAACGATGCGGTAGTATTTGTCATCCTTCTCGGTCTTGCCAGGGGCGTGTCCTTTGATAATCACACTAATGAGCCTATCTCCCGAGTTCTCGCTCTCGAAGATGTAGTCGGCAGGCTTGGTGTTGATGTCCGAAATATCCGACATCAGTGCCTGATTGTTGGGCAGTGTTACGAAGTCCGCCGTATTCTCCCAATCATCCACGATGTCGAATTTGAGGCTTGGGTGGTGGGGTGCTACGGTGCCGAATGCGGGGATGTTGACGGTGCGGAAACCTGTAACAATAAACTTGTCGCTCTCCCACTCGTCAATCGTAACCTTCGCTTGGTTACGAATAAGTTTCACACCCTTGTAGCTCTTGCCCTGAATCTCATAGGTGAGGTCCCTGAGCTGCTCATAGATGGGAGTGTCGTTGTTGGGGTCTTTCTGGAAGCGTGACCAATATACAAGCATACCAGAGCCACCCTCCATATTCGCAACAACCATACTCTCGGTCTGACCAGGGAAGTCGGAAGCATCATAAAGACCGCTACTGTGGTTGGCAAGGAAGTGGATGATGTGGGTGTGGTTGGGCACTACGGCAGTGTATTCGCCACTCTCCGAAATGCCATCTTCGGACTTACTGTCAGGGACAAGTTGTGCCTCCTCTGAGCTGATGTAAAGACCAAACTCATTGAAGCAAAACAGGGTCATATGGTTCACATCCAAACCGTCGGGGTCAACCGCACGGGTATCCACAACCGTCGGAGAGAATATATTGGCTCTGAAAGAGATTCTGGTGTAACCCTCTGGCGTGTCGTCGAAATGCAACACATCGTCACCCTCTCGCACACAAGAGCATACAAGGGGAAGCAGAAGGGCAAATATGTATAGGAGTCGTTTCATTCTACACTCTTATTATCTTTTTCGTTTAATAGACATCTCGCACACAACGAATAGCTACATCGGTAGCATTCCACGGGTTGGCAAGCTCTGTTACGCCGCGATCGTTCTTTGGGTTGAAAACGGGACCGCTGGCACTCATATAGTAGCCACCATTGAGCAGGAAGTCGATAGCGTCGGCATTCTGACCACTCGTACCCTGAATGTTCATAATGATTTTCAGCTCAGCCTCGGTGGGGAGTCGCCAGTTGTCATAGACAACCGAGGGCTCTGCCTCGTTGTCGTTCAAATCATCCACCTCCACATAGTTCTTACAGTGGTCGGCAAAGACAACCAGCCTCTCTTGGTTGGACATATTCGACAGACCACTATATGTCGAGAGCACCGCACCCAGACGGGAGCCGATAACGAACGAGGGAGATACGAGTTTGGCGTTCTCCTCGTCGCTTGCCGTGTGACCATACTCGTCAATCGCAGGGCGACCAATGATATATTCATCCGACGACGCCATTACACGCACGTGGTAGTTACGGATGTTGTGACTCTCGCAATTCTCCTCTTTCTTTGACCATTTACGACTTTTGTATGTATAGTAGTAGTAGTTGATGGCGTAGTTCTCGCTATTCCTAACTTTATCGCCCCTTACTTTCGACACCGTCCAACCCGTACCGCCATTGCTTTGCGAAGGTTTGGCACTCGTGTAGGTATATTTCACCGTTCGGGTATCGATATCGACATCGTCTATCGTGTGGATACCAACGATGTGGTCGCCATCGTACTGATAGGTGGTGGGGAGGTCGCCCGTGGTTGTGCCCGAGCTTGTACTGCCAGTCCACTTATGCCCACCCGTTGTGCGGTAGTAGTAGTCCTCCCTATATGAGTACCAAGGAAGGCTATTGGTAATGTAGATAAGTGGGTACTGCTCAACCTCCACCTCCTCGATGAGTCCCTCTTGGTTGGTGACTATCAGTTTGAAGTAGAGGATTGTGTTGTTCGTGGGAATATTGCTATGCACAGAGATGTTACCCGAGGTAGAGCCCGACTCTGTCGATGCATAGATGTTCACATCCTTATCGCTGAGCGTAATCTTCTGGTTGTACTTATTATAGTAGTAGGCACTATTGGGCGCAAGGCGCACAGTGACAGGCGACGAAGAGGAGAAGTAGAGCGACGAGTTATCATCGGCAATGTTGTACATATGAATCTTCTCCTTATTCACTTTGAGGTACTGCACAGTATTCTCGCCCGAAACATCCAACTCAACACCCTCCCAAGGAGCTGTAAAATATGTGATATTCTCGATTACCTCTGGTTCATTGAAGTCCTCAGCACCTGGGGCGTTGAGCTTTATTCGCAGGTCATAGAAGGTGTTGCGTTTGATAAGGTGATAGGAGCCTTCCACCGAGTTTTCCCTCTTGCTGAACGAAATCTGGTAGTAGTTGTTCACATACTCCACACCGTCATATATCATCGGGAGCATTACAACTACCGAGGTGCCTCGGTCGAACGCCTGATCCTTCTGCCAAGTGTGCGAATAGCAATAGATGGTCAGTTGCACCGAATAGTTTGTGATATTGCCATCGCCATCCTCCATAGGAATCATCTGGAAATAGGGGGTCATTGTGATGGATGAGGACTTCCAATAGGGGTTGGCACCCGCATCATTTCGGGGGTAATCCGTCTCGGCTGTCAGCGTTGTTCGGATGGGCATATTACGCACCATATAGCCATTCGATTGTGCCATCAGCTCCTTGGAGAAGATTACATTGTCGCTGGGGGTGATGGAGATGCTCACTTTGGCTGCCGCACGACGCAGGGTCACTTTGAGAGTGATATCATCATCGCCATTGGGGTCGTTGATGACAAGGTTGCCAGCGATTGCAGGCTCCTTATTGCCCATATAGGCAATACCATCCATAAGGAACATTTGGGGGTAGATGGAGCCCTCCATACCAAACTCAATACCCGAAAGGTGGATATATTCATCGGTCTGATCCAACCAACGGAATGTGTCATACGACACAATGTTGCCATTGTTGTCGCAGAACCTTGAACTATCGAGGGTGCTATTGGCAATAACAAAGAAGCGATACTCGCCCATCTCTGTAAAATCGATCTTCTTCTTGGAGAGTGTAACTCTGCCTTCGGGAGTGTCGGACACATCAATCCTCTCGTAGTGGAAGGGGATGTAATCTCCGCTACGATACTCATACACAATCACATCAAGGTGGCTCATAAAGGACTCATACTCATTGTCCGCAACCTCGCCTCGCAACATAACAGAGGGGGCGTTGAAGTGGAGTGTGATGTGACCGTTGTCGCTTGTTACATCCTCTCCCGGCTCAAATATGTTTGAGCAGGAGGTCACAGCAAGCGACATCACAATAAAGGCGATTATATGTAGTATCCTCTCTTTCATTCTCTATCTCTTATTTACTCACTATTGCCCTGAGGCGAGGAAATGTGTCGGATGTTTATGATTTTAGGGTTATTACCGCTATTGGGCCAACGGATATTATCATACTCTCCATTCACAAAGAGGTTGATATATTGATCTGTCCACATCTGGTAGTAGGAGATACCAAACTCAATAATATTCTCGTTTGCACCATCGTCGCTCAACGGGAAGACCACAATGTGGAACCAATCGCCCGCCTGACACGCACCCAAATTGACCTGTGTGCCCTCCGTATCATATACGAGTTCCTCATTGCTGGGCTGTGTCGAGCTCTTGTAGTACACACAGATTCGGTAGTTCTCCTTCGAGCCCATAAATACAGGCTTCCACTCCACCGTTTCGGGTGCCAAAATCTGGAAGTAGCAGTGGAAGCCGCCATCCTCGGGATGACCTGCACTATAATACATCGTAGGCTCATTGTCAATGACATAGTTCTCCTGCTCCGTGGCAGAAAGACCAAAGAACTCATTGGGCACAACGGGGTTGTGGTAGGTAGGATATGAGAGGTCGTGCTCCTCAAACTCTGCTCCATTGCCATCCCAAACCTCTGCATCCCAATCTGCCACGGTGTATTCGAGCACGAGGTTGGAGCCTGCAATGCTCAGGATTTCAAACTCATAGATGTGGTTGCGCACAATATTGTAGTGGCTATTCTCCACAGGTTTTCCTCCGCTATACTGGCAGAACGAAATGGCGTCTTCGTAGTACCTGTTCTCGCCATTGATCTTGAATTCAAGGCTGATTTTGTTGCGCTCACCCGAGTAGTCTATGTTGTCATACTCGGTCACATAGATGTAGTAGTTACCCGTCTTTTCGTCCTTCACGAAGGGTAAGTTAAGCGCTGCGTGGCGGTAGTTCCTCATACAGTTCTCTTGGTTAAGACCCGCAGTAGAACTTACCTGCGACCAACCATTGGGGAGTACATAACCCGTCTGGTTGAAGTATTTCAGGTTGGCAGCAACAATCTCCGTATGTCTGCTTTTGAGTTGGTCGCTCAGAGATACCTCCACCTTCGCAGCAGCCCTCAAAAGTCCAATGTCGCCAATGTCGAGGTGGTCTTTGGAGAATAAGGGGGTCACATCGGCAACGCTCACGCCCCACATAGGAATCGAGGAGTCTGCATTGGTGGGGTTGAGCTGTGTGTAGCTGTATGTGATATACTCCTCGCCTTTGGAGTGGTCGCCGCAGTTGGCAAGCACCATAAACTTATAGTAGGGATCCGCACCGCCATTCTCGTTGAGGTGTGTGACAAACTCGGAGGGCAGCAGACCAACGAATTGGTACTCGGTATGTGACTCGTTGATGGGCCAGTAGTCAACCTCTCGAACAGTACCCAAGCGAGTGCCGTCTGGGGCAAAGACCACCACACGCAACTCATCGGGCAGGATGCGGAAGTCGAAGGGTACGCCCACTTCCGAGGTGTAGTCATCGTTCCAAGTTGCTCGGGTGCCGGGACGCTGACCACTGAGAGAGATCGTGAAACTAATGTTATGAGGTTCCTCTGTGGACAAGACACACTGCTCCGCATCGAATATACACGATGTGAAGAGGATACTCATCCAGAGCATCATAAGATATTTAACGATTCCTCTCAAACTGCTATATTATTATATATAGGTATTATTAGTTTAGCTCGGTGTCATTCAACACAACCCTCCACGAGTTGATGTAGATAACCGTACTTACCCACTCTCCCTCGTTGAGGAAGAAGCTCAGTGTGTATTCATCTTGGCGGTCAAGATACTCCTGATCGCTCATACTCTCTCTATAATTGCCCTTGACGAGCAGTGCATAGTCCGCAAGGGGCAAGCGTACCAAAACCTCGCCCGTTTCACGGCTCTTGATGTATAGTATGGGGGAGTCGCCAGCCCTCATACGACCGATAGTGAGCTCCGCAAGTGCTACATTTACGGAGGTGATAGCCTTGGTGAAATTCTCATCCACATCTGCCGTACCTGTGCTCTGGTGCCAAGCAGTGTAGGTGATCATTTCATCATCCAACAGAGTGTTGTTCCAATCATAGAAACCATTGTCATATCGGATTTCAAAGATGAACTTGTCGGCATCCACATCGTGTCCCGACATTTCGTGCAGAAGAATACGGACAACATTGGTGTTTTTCATCAGCGACATAGTCTCTGTGTAGGTGCCGGGGTAGTCGGTAACTTCCAGAGTCATTGTGCCGTGATAGAGTGGCAGGAGGTCTTCGCCGACCGTCGCATTGCCCTCTGCGTCGTGCTGCCTGTGCATCTTCACTTGCAGCTCTTGTAGTTTGCTCTCGCCAATCTTTGTGTCGGCAAGCATATCAAACGACTCCTCATTCTGTAAGCCGCCCCACGCCAAGAGCGTATAGTTACCAGGGGCGAGTTCCAGAGGAATCTCAAATGTGCCCATCGAGAGGGCTTCCTTATCTGTGGTGGCAATCTCTTCGACCAAAATATCATTCTCGTCGAAAACATAGAGTGCAAGCGAATTCACCTCATTGGTAAAGGCGTCTGCAAACTTGATATTGTAGTCGTATTTGAATCGTATGCGATAGTAAACACCGCAATCTCCCTCACCCTCAAAGATGAGCCCATTATCGCACGAAGGAACCACCAGCATCGTCGCCACCATAGACAATGCGAGCAGGAGCCTCCTAAATATATGCACTCTGTTCATTTTTTGTTTTTGTTCTTTTTTTAGTCTGTTTGTGGGGGCTTGCCCCGATGTTTTATTTTACAAGGGACCGCCTAACGACGACCGCACGGCGGTCCCTTGTAAATCAGTATGATTACTGACCGATGTTTACGCTCTGTTTAACAACCTTCCACGAGAGAACATTGATCCTTGCAGCAACAAAGGACGAATCATCATCATCAACCTCGGGATACTCGGGGTTTTCGAGGTAGCTATCACCGCTGTAACCAGGCGAGCCATAGCCCGAAATGGACTGAACATCAATCTGGTAAACGTGGTTACGAACAATACCAAACTGCGAAGTCGAACCATCCTTACCGAGGTGTTCGATATCTACAATGTAGTAGGTGTTACCACCCTTATACAAAATTGCGGGCTGAACGGTTGTTGCAAGAATTGCGTTGGTCTTTGCTGCGATATCGCCAGGGATGGAAGCATCGCCCACGGGCTGGTAGCCATTCGCTGCGCTATATGTGTACCAGTTTTTACCCTCACCAGGAGTAGAGAGCTGGAAGCCAACCTCATATGCCTCTGCATTTACATCAGAACCGTGTACAATTTCGAGATCCTCGGGGCTGATGGAGATGTACTTGCGATTGACTTCATCATAGTCATACAGGGTATATTTGATCGAGTTTGCAACAGCGGTCTTCAAATCATCGGTACCTGCATACTCGTTACCATACCAACGAGCAAGTTCGAGCTTATTGTAACCACCAGCACCATCGCTCTCAACGAGTCTGCCTTTGAGAATGACTTTGGTACGAACATCGTTGGTCTTGGTCCAAGCAAGAGTGTTCTCACCGCAGTAGGTGTAGCTGTTGCGATTTGTGTAGTCAGCAGCGGAAGCAACCTCATAGCCGTATGCAGTGGGGAAACCACCACCGAAAGTGGTTGCAGGCGAAGCGTCTGCCTCATACTCCCACAAGAAGGTGTCGTTAGTGGTGCGCTCGTTCATAGTGGTTGCCCAGTAGCTACGGAAGTAGGGAGCGTCGTTCCAAGTAAGACCCAATGCCGAGGGGGTGAGATCGGTGTCGATCTGTTTGATAAGGTTGGTCTCGGTAAACTCATTGTAGAGTTCCCAGCCGAGAAGCTCTACATATACAGTACGACGGGTTGCACCAACAGGAATGAAACCGTCGTCGTCGGTAACCTGGAAGATGTTGTCGTTTGCGGCACTTGCGGTAACAACAACCTTAGCAGCGGTGCGCTCAACATAGATATCTACGGGAGCATCGATTGCCTTGTCTGCGGAGTCTTTGATGTGCTCTGATGTGATGGGGGTTACATCAATTACCTGTTTGGAAACCTCGCTATCCATATACACCGAGTTGCTCATTACATAGCCATTCTCGTCGTTACCGAGCGAAGCTGCGGAGATCTCCTCCCTAAGCTCATCGAGGGTATATACCCTTGCCTCGGGTGCCCAGTTGAGGACAGCAACAATCTGGTTGGGGTACTGACCTTTGTAGGTGCTCAAAACCAACACAGCGTTGCTGATATCCGAGATGTTGCCAGCGGGATCATCATCCTCACCAGTGGTGCTAATTACGAGCTCCATATGGTTGGGAGCAGTAACTACGCCAGGTTCAGTTGCGGGTGTTGCGTTTACATTGAAGGGCTCGCCATTCAAAAAGAAGAAGAAGTGTGCCCTTTCAACTTTGCGCTCGATGCTGGTGCCATACTCATAGCCGTAGAGCTCAGCGTCACCCTCGGGGTCATTGGTGATAGCACGGGTGTCCGAGTCTGCCGACATAAGGTTGATTGCGATATACGACTCCTCCACTTCGCCACCGATAGCGGGATTGTTGATATCATCCTGATTTTCTGCGCAAGCAGCAAAACCGAATGCTGCAAGTGCGATAAGTAAATACTTTTTCATTTTGTTTAGGTTTTTATTTATTTGACATTGTAATTGTTCTTTACGACTTTCCAAGAGAGAATACGCACTTCGGCTGCAATGTAAGTGTTGATATCCGAGGGGCGCTCAGGGGTGTTGATGTTGATATCCGAGTCAAACACGGGGGTTCCCAGACCGCTAATCTCCGAGATGTTGATCTTGTAGATGTGGTTGCGAACAACGCCATACTCCGAGTCGGAGCCCGATTTTCCGAGGTGTTTGATATTGGTATAGTAGTAGGTCATACCATCCTTATACACCAATGCAGGCTCCACCGTAGCAAGGCGGGTGTTGATCTCGCTGCTCGTTGCAGGTTTATAGCCACTCTCGTTGGAGTAGGTAAACCACTCCTTCGCAAGTGCGCTATCGGAGAGTTGGAAGAAGACCTCATAGGACTCGACATCCACGCTCTCGGGTGCCTCATTGCCCCCAACCATTTTCAGGTCGTCGGCATCAATGCCCTCAAAACCACCACCACTGGCATAGAAGAATTGGCTGGAAAGAAGTGAAGCCACCTCTTTGCGAACGGTCTGCTCACCCACATAGGTGTTGCCAAACCAAGAGGCAACCTCCACGGGCTCGCCATTCTCCTTTATGAGTTGTGCCTTGACGATTACTTTGGTGCGAGAGTCTGAGATAACGGTACCATTGCTATCCACTTCCGCTTGGTTGGTGTTCTCACCACAATAGGCTACATCGCCATTGGGGTTAAGACCATTGTTGAGCCAATCGAAGTGGTTGTCTGTGGGAAAGCCGCCAATCTGAGATGCCGCCCAGTAGGAACGGTACTTATTGGGGTCGTTCCACAGAAAACCTATGCCACCTGCCAATCCCCAAGTGTCGGGATGGATGTGTTTGAGAAGGAGCGATTGATGATACTCGTTGTAGAGTTCCCATTTGAGCACCTTTGCATAGACGGCAACATCGCCAACGGAGGTCTTTGTGTTGTAGGTTGCCTCCTTGCCAGCAACATCGCCCTTTGCCACAACCGCCACCTTAGCAGAGAGCCTCTCTACATAAATCTCCACAGGATTTGCCAAAGCCTCCTCCTCCGATTTGCCGATATTCTCTATCGTCAGGCGTGAGGCTTTGATTACATCGCTCTGCGAGTCGGCATACACAGCGTTGCTCATAACGAAATGAGTGTTGGAGTTGCGTATGTTGGTTATCGCATTGTAGAGGTTGTTCAATGTGTAGGAGGGCTGAATGTGTTGTGTATCCCAGTTCAGCACTGCCACGATATAGGCGGGGTATTCTCCTTTGTAGCTATCAAATACAAGGACTTTGTCTTTAACATCCGAGACATTGGGACCTTCATTGGGTTTGCCACTCTCCTCGGGCTGTGTGCCATTGCTTGCCATAGTGAAGGAGATGTAGTTCTTACCACTCACACCATTGACAGGGAAGGCGCTCTCGTCGCTCTTGAAAAAGAAGAAGTGAACATTATCCACATAACGCTCATAGCCTTCTCCATATTCAAAATCTTCGCTACTATCAGCACGAACGATATCCTCATTGTCGGACAGGAGGCTAACCGATATGTACGACCTCTCCAACTCTCCCTTTTCGTTGGGAGTGTTGGGGTCGGTCGGCAATTCGGAACATCCTGCCAAACCTAATGCTGCAAGAATTATGAATAGGTCTTTTTTCATCGGGGATGTTGAAGATTGGGTCTTTTTTTAGTTAAGGGGGTAGTCGTGCTCAACAATTCTCCACGAGAGAACCTTGATTTGAGCCGATACATAGGTCTTGATATCTTCGGGTTTCTCGGGAGTGATGAGGTCGGTAGTGCCGTTATATACGGGGGTACCGTAACCCTTGATCTCGGAGATATTCACTTTGTATACATGGTTACGAACCACACCATACTCTGCGGTCTTGCCAGCAGCACCGAGGTGTTTGATGTTGGTGGTGTAGTAGGTCATACCATCATTGTAAACAAATGCGGGCTGAACCTCTGCAAGCTCGGTATCGAGAGCGTCGGTATTTGCGAAAGCGGTGTATGCGCCATTCTCATACTTATACCAAGTCTTTGCCTGACCTGCGGGGGAGAGCTGGAAGTAAACCTCATAGGAGTTCTCCTCGGTCACATCACGAGCGATGCACTCGATATCGCCGGGCAAGATACCAGTGTAGTTTGCACCATCCTCAAAGAAGTATGTATTCATAAGGGTGTTTGCAACTACGATTTTGAGGTTATCCTCACCTACATAGTCCTTACCAAACCAGTTTACAACCTCGAAAGGAGTAGTACCATCGGCGTGTACGAGCTGAGCCTTAACGATAACCTTGGTACGAACATCGTTTGCCTCAGTCCAAGTGCGGGTGTTCTCGCCACAATAAACATAGCCGTCAATAGCGGTGTTGTCGGTGCTCCAAGCAAACTTGTTCTCGGGGAAGGTGTCATCGAGCGAAGTTGCCCAGTAGGAACGGTACCAATCTGCATCGTTCCAGTTGAAGCCCAAATTGCTCCAAGTGGGGTCGATTTTCTTGATGAGCCACGACTCCTCGTAGTCATTGTAGAGCTCAAAGCCGGTAATCTTTGCATAAACGCTCTCGCCCTCGATGCTCTCGTCGATGTCAAACAAGCCATTGTTCTCTGCGGTGAATACCACTTTTGCAGCGATGCGCTCTACATAGATGGTCACGGGGTTTGCCAAAGCCTCAGCCTCGGTCTTGCCGATGTTGTTGATGGTGAGATCCACAGCGTCGATGACCTGTGCAGCGCTATCGGCATAGACAGCGTTGCTCATAACAAGACCGTTGGTCTCATCGCCCAAAGTGGATACGATAGCCTGCAACTCTGCAAGAGTGTAGGTCTGTTGTGCAGTAGGATCCCAGTTGAGCACTGCAACAATCTGGTCGGGGTACTCGCCCTTGTAGTTTTGGAGAACGAGGACTGCATCCTTGATGTCGGACACATTGTCCATATCCTTACCATTGCCAGTAAGATCTACCTCCAAATAGTTGTTTGCGAGTGCGTTTGCCGAGGTGGTTGTGCCGTCGAACGATACGGGGAACGCAGCACCCTCCTTGAAGAAGAAGACATAGGCGGATTGGATTGCACGCTCTTCGCTGGTGCCCTCCTCATAAACGCCATCTGCCGCCTTGGTGAGTTCGTCAGCTGCGAGAGAGATGGCTACATAGGACTGCTCCAACTCGCCACTCTGTCCAGGCTTGACATTCTCAGTTCCATTCTCACAAGCGGCAAAACCTAATGCCGCAAGTGCAATAAACAGATACTTTTTCATTGTTTTTTGTTTGGTTTGTTAATTGTTATTGTTGATTGTTAATTAGTTATTGTCCGTATATTTGTAGATGTTCCTGTTCTTTGCAATCTCTTCCAGAGCAATCTCTGCTTGGGAGATGCCCAACTTGCGAGCCTCTGTGAGATAGGGTTTTGCTGCCTCTGGGTCATCCATATAGACCTCCAAAGCACCTCGTGCGTAGGTTGCCTCGGGGAGGCTGCTTGCTTTGTCGAGATAGCGCAGGGCGCTTCTGTAATCTTTGCGGAGGATTGCGGAGTTTGCGGCATTGAGGTTTGCCACGGGGTCGTTGGGATACATCCTCACGGCAATCTCAAAGAGCTCGTTGAACTTGTCGCTACCGGGCTCATAGGTCTGCGCCAAAACATAGAACTCATCCAGCGAGAGGTTTTGGGGTGCGGTAAAGAGTACCGCCTCAATCTCTGCGGGGTCGCTGTAACTCCTCACCTCATACTCGATGGTGTAGTCCGAGTGCCTCAATGCGGGGTAGCAGTTCTCCAAGAGGTAGTTGTACTCCTGCTTCCAGTTGCTCTTTATGAACCACTCTTTGTTGTCGGGCTCCCTATTGGAACGGATGGCAGCCAAAATCTCCGCCTTGTGGGGGAGGGTGGATGCCTCCACATATTTTTCGAGTCCTGCCCAATCCTCGGGCTCAAAGTCGGTCTTAATGAAACCCTCTCCGAAGTGGTACAAGCCCTCCACATACTCTTTCAGAGCCTCAGTTCGTCCCTTTGCGAGGTAGGTGTTGTTGCTGTATGGGCTCTCGGGCGAAGCGTGACCCTTGATGAATACCGACTTGATGGTGACATCCTTGTCGTTCTTTACCGAGTCGATGGTGCCCGTAATCTTGGCAAGCTCAACAATGTTGTTGCGATAGGTGGGGTAGATGACAATCTGACTCACGGGGAAGTCAATGAATGCTGAGCCACTGATTTCACGCACCTTCACAACCTCACGCTGGGGTTTGAGATAGATGAGCTCTGGGAAGTAGGGCTCGATGGGGAAGCGTTCGACAAGCTGAGTCTGATCCACGACCATCCACTGACCACAACATCCGTAGTCTGTGCGCACGATTTCCAAACGACAGCCATCCATCCAATCCATAAATGCTACGGAGGTGTTGTAGTTGATGATGTTGCGAGCCTCCGAGGGTGTGAGGTTGATGTCGTTCATCTTGGTGGGAATCTTGTGCTCGTTGCGCTGGTAGTAGATACGACGGTTTCTGCCATAAACACCGATAGATTTGAGTTCCAGCGTATCCGTGCCATTTATGATGCTTGGAGTCAAGACAACCACCTGTGTGGTGCTCACTTTCAACTGCGAGAGGTCTATGTCAATATCGATGTGCAGATATTTGTCATCTTTGAGCTCCAAGGTGAGATTTTTGATATCCACCTGATTTGTTGTGTTCTGCGAGTAGCCAGTCAGAAGCGACAAGGTCGCAAACACAGAGAGGAGTAAGTGTCTATTCATAGTTTTTCGTTGTTAAAATACATACACCAGATTTATCGCAGCTTTTGTTGGACCGACATAGTGGTGGGTGCCTTCGCCAATCTTTTTACCACAGTCGCTACACCTGAAAACTTCGTAGTCGAGGAACAAATATCCCACGCCAGCTTCGAGTTCGAGGTTGAGGTGCTCCGAAAGCATAAATGCAAAGCCGTATGCCACGCCAGCACCGTAGGCATAGCCCTGATAACGCCTCTTATTTAACACAGAGAAATCTGTCCCCAGGAAGGACAGATTGTTTTGGAGAGAGCCAAAATTGAAGGCGCTGCCGATGAGATGGGCTCCGACAAAATGACGAGAGAATCGGTCGCAAAACCAATAGCGAGCCTCTGGTTGTACCAACCAATGCTTCCATTTGGGACCCCTATCCGTGCTCCAAGCGTTCAAACTACCCGAGAGGTCGATTGTCCACTTGGGGGCAACACCCACTTCGACGCCGAGGTTGATTGTCGATGTGGCATCATAGAGCAGGTTGGTTTTGATAGCCCAATCCTGAGCGTGGAGTTTCAATCCACCGAGGAGGAAAAAGACGATCAGGAAAAAACCGAATTTACTTTTCATTTATTCTCTGTTTTGGTTATAGTTGCTTGTTGCGTAGCTATTACATAGCTAAAATATTCTGCAAATATAACAATGACAAAAAAAATATACAATTTGACAACCCTAAAAGTGCCTTCGGAAAGCAAAAAAAGGGCTATTTTTTTTTTTTTTTTT